>PXCI01000213.1 GCA_003566675.1 Clostridia bacterium | reverse complement strand
GTGGGAAGAAGCCCTGGCCCGGCTCAACCAGTTCAACCCCTGGAACGGTGGAGGTCGCCCCCGGTAAGGTGCGGGGCGTACGGAGGGACAGATGAGCGAACGCTATTTTGTTGCAATATTCGTGGGGGTGCTCTGGGGGCTGGTAAACCGAATCCTGCTGCTCCGGGTCGACTATCGTGCCTACCCTTCGTACCCACACGCTTACATGTCCCATCTCGCCTTCGGATTTCTGGCCAGCCTGGTGGGTACCGTTGCACCGGTGGCCCTGGCTGCCCAGCAGTTTGACGCGGTCACCTTCTTGCTATTGGTGGCCACCCAGTTTCGCGAAATACGCAAGATGGAACGGGACAAGCTGGAGCGGCTGGAGTCCATTGAACTGGTCCCCCGGGGTGCCAACTACATTGAAGGCATCGCCGAGGTCTTTGAGCTGAGAAACTACCTGATCATGTTTGTGTCCGCCGCGGCGGCGGGCGCTGTGCTTCTGTGGGGAGAGTCCCTGGGGGTCCTCATTGGGTTGATCCTGGTCGCAGGGACCCAACTTCTACGCTCGGACTTGAGGCTCGATGACGTGGCGAAAATCCATATCGCGTCGGTCCGATTTGAGGGCCCCCAGCTTTTCGTGGAGGATGTAGATTTCATGAACGTGGCCCTCCCGGACCTGCGTGCGAGGATTGAGGAGTGGGGGGTTGGAGTGGTTATTGAGGCTCGAGACAGCGAGTACCTCGGGGTGCTCGATAACTTCGGCCAGCGCCAGGCCATCATCCATGACCTGGTTCATGTTCTGGGCAACCGGGCCGATGTAGATACGTCCGAGTTGAAACCCCAGATGAGAAAGAACCTGGAGACCGGTAAGATGGCCCTCTACTTCTGCCCGATGGATGGCGACCCGGACAGGATCCTGAACGTTGCCGCCCACACCCCCATACTGAGCAACGCAAGACGGGGATCAGGGGAGGGATTGTGAAGAAAATGAAAATGGAGAAATGGCCTGTGGCTTGCATCACCGTGGATCCGGAACGGGTGGTGGGGGGTGGAATCCCCGTGTTTATAGCTGATGATGAAGAGGAGATGGCGCAGATGGCCACGGTGATGTCCAGGATCCTGGATGCCGCGGCCCATGATCTGGGGAACGGTGTGTTTCTAGTGGTTCAGCATTAGTCGCATCGCCCTGAGCAACCGATCTAGCCGGGACGGATCTGTCGAGTTGAAGGGGGCAAGGGGAGATTACAACGTCGAAGGTGGGCGCTGGACGCAGATCTGTCGCAATATGATGACCTCGTTGTTTGGCTCTCCCGTCAACGATGAGGTTGATGGACCTGAGATATACTGTGGCCGGTTGATTCGGCCCGAGAGATGGACCCGGCCGGTGGTCGTCTATCATTGTTACGGGGGTGCCCACACTTCCGTCGTCAGCGCTGCGCTGCACCTGGGCTGGTTGCCCCGCAAAGGCGTTCTGGAGCGTGAGGCCCTCGAGGCGGTGAAACCGTTCGACTCTCTCGAGACCCGCATCGGGCAGATTCATCACCTGGGCCGTGATCATCGGGGAGTGGAGGTCAAGGCCATGGGGCTCGGCGGAGGTACGGAGATTCTGTGGCCCCTTTATTCGCAGCTGATGGATGTGATCGGCTGGAGCTCCGGAGAGATCATTGACTGCCACACCCTTCCGGCGGCGGGGGTGATGCTGAGAGTCGGCGGGTTCGTATCCCTCCGTCTCGGTCTGGCCTGGCCGGCGCGTTTCCTCGTGATCGGCGGGGTGCGGCGGGCTCACGCCCAGCTGGTCGGTTATGTCGAGGGTGTTGAACGCAGGCTGGATGCATCTGGGGCGCCCGGGTAGTATCTTGCGGGTTGGTTTTTATTGGCGTAGTGTTAGGAAGTGGTGGAGCTGCAGCAGAGGATGGGGGAGCAAATGTGAAATCGGTAGTTGCGATTGTTGGTAGACCGAACGTGGGAAAATCAACCCTGTTTAACCGGCTGGTAGGTGAGCGGCGCTCAATAACGGACAAAACCCCGGGTGTCACCCGCGACCGGATCTACGGTGAGGTGGAGTGGACCGGGCGGGAGTTTGTGGCCATTGACACAGGGGGCTGGGAGGATGACCGTCGGGATATGGATCTCTCGGCGCGAATGCTCTCAAGGGCGATACGCGAACAGGCCGAGATTGCCCTGGATGCGGCGGACGCCGCCGTATTAGTTGTTGATGGACGAACGGGCCTGACCACGCTGGATCAGATGATGGCAGATGTACTGCGTTCCAGGGGCCTTCCCGTCGTTCTGACCGTCAACAAGATGGAATCGCGGTCCCTGGTCGACGATATCTCCGAGTTTTATGCCCTGGGCCTGGGGGAACCCCTGCCCATCTCCGCGGAACACGGACACAATACGGGGGACCTGCTGGATGCCATCGTTGCCCTTCTCGGGCCCGAGGAGACGGTTTCTGAGGAGAGTGCGGAGCAAATCCGGGTCGCCATTGTGGGCCGACCAAACGTGGGGAAATCCTCCCTGCTGAATGCGTTGCTACGGGACGAACGGGTGCTGGTCTCGGACCGTCCGGGGACGACCCGGGATGCGATCGAGGTGGCCTGGAGCTGGGAGGGACAGGATTTCGCCTTTGTGGATACCGCGGGCCTCAGAAAGCGTTCCAGGGTGGAGGAGAAATTGGAGTGGCACAGCGTATCCAGGGCTCTCAAGGCCGTGAGAAGCAGCGATGTGGTGCTCCTGTTGTTGGATGCCGAGGAAATGGTCACAGAGCAGGACCAGCGCATCGCTAATTACACCCGCCGGGAGGGCAAGGCTGCGGTGATCGTGGTCAACAAGTGGGACGTCGTTGAGGCTGAGGCGGACACATGGGATGACTACGTGGATTTGATTCATCGGCGGCTATACCTTATTGATTATGCCTCGGCTGTGTCCATATCGGCTCTCACCGGGCAGAGGATCATGCGGCTCCCGGAAATGGTGCTGGCTGCCCACCGCTGCTGGAAGACCCAGGTACCCACTGCGGAACTGAACCGAACGGTACGGAGGATCATGGAACGACATGAGCCCCCGGTCTCCAGAAGCGGAAAGAAACTCCGCATCTATTATGCTACGCAGGTCGCGGTAGGCCCGCCCACCTTCCTGTTCTTTGCCAACGACCCCAGGCAGATCACGGAGAACTATCGGCGCTATCTCGACCGGGCCATGCGTGAAGAGCTGGGCCTGTCGGGAACTCCGATCCGTCTTCTGTTCAGAAGGTCCGAATGAGGGAGGCTTTTCCACGCCCGAGGGCGAACTGGTTACTCTGAGTGGTGGGAAAGGAGTCTCAGATGCCAACTGTCCTGGTTATTCTGATCGGATATCTCGTCGGATCTATACCCTTTGGCTACCTGGTGGGCAAACTGTACGGGAAAGACATTCGCGATCACGGGAGCGGCAACATTGGCACCACCAATGCCTTTCGTCTTCTGGGTCCGGTGTGGGCCGTGATCGTTCTGCTCCTTGATGCTGGCAAGGGTTTCAGTACCTGTTACCTGGCTGCGCGGTTGAATCTGCCCTTTGAGGCGGTCGCTGGCAGCGGCCTGGCAGCCATTGCAGGGCACAACTGGTCGTTGTTCCTGGGATTCAAAGGAGGCAAGGGCGCGGCCACCACGGCTGGGATCTACCTGTATATGTCACCGGTGGTGGTTTCCATAGGACTCGGGGTCGCAGCGCTCACCGTCATCGTGACCCGCTACATGTCCCTGGGATCCATGCTGGGGGTTTTTGCGGGAGCGATGATTGTGCAGTTTGGCCCCCATCCTCTGCCGTACAAGGTGGCGGCCGTGGTGGTCGTGGTGTGGAGTGTGTGGCAGCACCGGAGCAATATTGACCGTCTCCGGCGCGGACAGGAGCGGAAGATAGGAAGCAGCAAGAGAGAGGAGTGACGTGCCCGCATGGGTGCAAAGGTGGCTGTGCTGGGGGCTGGTAGCTGGGGAACGGCCCTGGCAGCTGTGGCGGCCCGTCGAGGCAATGAGGTTCTGTTATGGGGGCGCAGAACAGAACAGGTTCGAAAGATGTTCGAGACACGACACAATCCCGACTATTTGCAGCACTATGAACTGGAGCAGGGCATTACCCCCACCGGTGACCTGGCGGAAGCCGTGCGAGGCAGTGATGTGATCCTGGTTGCCGTGGCATCTTCGGGCATCCGGGATTTTTCCGGTTATTTGGCCCATGAGTATCCTGGAGGTATTCCCGTGGTCAGCGTTACCAAGGGTTTGGAACCCGGCACGGATCTGCGCATGACCCAGGTATTGGCTGAACGTTTGGGGGCGGATTCAGAGGGGCTACTGTGCGCCTTATCGGGTCCGAATTTTGCCGAGGAGATCATCCGTGGTTTGCCCGCGGGTACGGTGGTCGCCTGCGAAGATGAGGGCTGTGCCCAGCGCGTTCAGAGGATCCTGAGCGGCCCCTGTCTTCGGGTGTATACCAGTGACGACCTGGTGGGGGTGGAACTGGGAGGGGCCCTGAAGAACGTCTACGCCATCGCTGTGGGGATTGTCCAGAGCCTGGGGCTCGGGGTCAATATCCAGTCGACCCTCATAACCCGGGGCCTGGCGGAGCTGGCCAGGCTCGGAGTGAAGATGGGGGCTCACCCCTTCACCTTCGCGGGGCTGTCGGGCCTGGGTGATATGGTGTTGACCTGCACCAGTGACCTGAGCCGGAATCGCAGGGCCGGCTTGGCCCTGGGACGGGGCCAGGGTCTCGAGGAGGTTGAGGCTGCGGGCGAGACGGTCGAGGGGATCCGCGCGGCACGAGCGGTCCGGGATCTCGCCCAGCGGTGTGACGTGGAGATGCCCATTGCGGAGCAGTTGTACCAGATCTTGTTTGCAGGAAAGACTCCCACAGCGGCAGTGGAGGAACTGATGGAGCGCGGTGCCAGAACCGAACGCGAGGAGGAGTTCGTGATGGATTCGGGCATCTTGGGAGGGAAACACCCGTGACCCCGGTTGGGACGCAATGAGAGCAGCTGATTCTTGATCGTAGCCGTAAGCACGTCCCTGCATACACTTGACTCACCTTCACCTCATAGACTCAGACTTGTGAAAGCGGGCCCTGTCCTGGTGCGAAATCGCGGCTCAGCTCTCGATAGGCCTCCGCCATTTGCGGGTGCACAGCCGGGATCTCGGATCGATTCGCCCAGAGATAGTTGAGGTATACGAAAACCGCGGCGCGAAGGGAGGTCTCCAGCGCCTTCTCCATGTGCCTGCGAAAAGGGGCCTGCCCAGGCTGCCAGCTCAGTTTGTCCGCTACCACCGTGATGTCATCCAGGCGAGATGCCCCGGGCCGAGATGTTGTATGGCAGCGTATGGCGTTCAGGATCTCGGGGCTGTCAATGTCAAAGAGTGCTTCAGCGAACACCCGGGAGATTTTCTGATGAATGAGGGAGGGAGCTTTCCGTTCCTCGGGTAGAATATCGATGCCGAGAAGCGGCGCCGCTTCGAGCTGTGTCGTCGGCGACCAGACCTTGCTCACATCGTGTAACCAGGCGGCGGTTGCAGCGGACTCCGGGTCTGCCTCAAATTGGTCAGCGAGGCGCAGCGCCCACTGTACGACGGATTCTGTGTGCCGGGCAGTCTCTTGCTGCCCGGCACACAGAAACAGACACGTAACCTTCTGCTGGAGAGATCCGCTGGAATCCATTTGTGCCCCCAGGTACTGCAGGTCCTGCATGATGCTTCCAGCTATCCGGCGATCCATCTAGAGCATCCTTATTGCAAATTGCGGGCAGTCCGGGGCACAGTACCCACAGAGGATACATTGCTCCCTTCGGATCTTGCATTTTCCGTCCTCGAGGTAGAGGGCGTCGTTGGGGCAGTGATCCAGGCAGGTGCCGCAGCCCGCGCAGAAGGGCGCGATGAACATCTGTTTATTGTCCCGGGCTGTTTCCTCCCACAGTTTTTCATCCACCTCGGAACCCTCGAGGACTGCTGCATTCACGAGGAGTTCCTTTACATTGACCATGCCCACGGCCACCACGTCAATGCCCCTGAGCGAGGTGACGAAGTCGAGGGCTCCGCGGCGATCTTCCAGCAGATTACCTCCGGCGAAGGCCTTCATCGCATACATTGGTTTGCCCGCTTCGTGCACGCGCTCAATGGCCCGGATCATATCGTCCCTGTCTCCGTCTAGGACTCCGTGGCCCGTCCGGTTGATCAGCGGGAAGACGACCTCGATGGCATCCTCCGCTGCAGCTCGTGCGACCACGGTCGCGGAGTGGGTGGAGATGCCCACACGTCCGACGATCCCGCGAGCCTTGTAGTCCTTCAGGCACTCAAGGGCGCCCCGGCGCCTCTCGAAGACATCGGGCTGCACGCGTGCCGCGTGGAGATGGAAGATGTCAATGTGTTCGAGTCCAAGCTCCTCCTGGGCTTCAACCACAGCCTCTTCCATCTTCTCATAGGATTCTGCACCGGACTTGGTTGCGACGTAGATCTTCTCGCCCGTGTGTCTGTCCAGGGCGTGGCGAATGTGGGGATAGGTCCTGTAGCTCTGGGCGGTGTCAATGAAGTTCACGCCGAGCCTGAATGATTCAAGCAGGATTTCGCCCGCCTCGGCGGGGGGCACGTTCTTTCCCGCCGGCCCTATGGGTAACACCCCGAAGCACAGCTTGCTCACGTTCCAGCCGTGGCCCCAATCGATCTTTTCCATAGTGCACCTCCCGGAAATGTGCATCCTCTGTCAGGTCGAATCGTCTCCGGGGTCGCTGAGGCCCTGTGGCCTGTGCGGGTCCCGGTTTGGCTTTCTGTTGAGGGTTTTCGTCTTGTGCCGAATGAGAGACCCGGCATCACCCTGTGGTTACTATACCCATTCGACGATCAGGCTTCGTTTCCTTGCAGAGATGGGGAGCGGCTGTTTCACAGTGATCGTTTCCCGAATGACACGGCCCTGAGGACAAATCCTACTGCTGCCTCTGACAATTCAAGTCAAGACAGATCGTGACAGAGGGGCCTTCGCGTGAGTGAACTGTGACTCATCGGTTCGCAGGATTGGGTTCTATTCGTGCCGAAG
>PXCI01000201.1 GCA_003566675.1 Clostridia bacterium | reverse complement strand
CGGGGTCAGGCGGCCTGTCGCAACGAGAAGGGTGCTTCCGCTGCCAATTGCGTGTCCCACCTGCTCGAGCACCAGGTCCAGGGGTACTGGGCAATCCGTCTGCGAGTATGCCAGCGACTTCAGGATCGCGCCCAGCCGCTCTCCGCCCTTGCCGGGTTCGAGGGAATGATCCCGGCTACCGCGGGCTATGAGTCCAACGGACAGGTCGCTTTGCAGGCAGTTCGCTGACAGACCTGCAGCCACATCGAAGCCCTGTTCCCTTGCGGCGATCGACCCGAAGGAGCCGGGTCCGGTCCGTTGGTTTTCGCGCTCGGCATCTGCAGAGGATAGGTCGATCATGACATGCACCTCTCCCGATGCGGTCAGCTCGAATTCGCGGACGTAAGGCTTCCCCAATCGGGCCGAGGTCGGCCAGTGGATGTGCTTGGGATTGTCCCCGGGTCGCAGGGGACGGATGTCAGCCAGGTTCGATGGATCGGCGAAGGAACGGATTCGGGTTCGAAGGGATCCGAAGGGTCGCCGGAGGGGCAGGTTTCCTCCTCTGACGGGTAGGATCCGGGGGTACACCGTAACGTAACGGTTTCCATAGAGGTCGACTGTGCCCTCAAACCAGCCAAAGGGATCGCTGACGCGGAAGGTCACCGGGCCCAGGCGGTAGTGGCCGTGCTCCTGTAGCGTGGTTTCGCGCCTCATCAAGCGGCTGGCCAGGCCCGGCACGGAACTGGCCAGTTTCCACTGCTCGTCCTCACGGTGACCGGGGAGTGAGCCCACGGCCTCGAGGCGGGTGATCGGTATGAACCCCTCGTTGTCGAAACGCAGGGTCAGTTCAATGTCGTCGCCGCGCTGCAGCTCTCGTCGGTCCGAATCGTAGATGCATTCGAGGTTTGACATCATGATGCGCGTCCAGACGTAGCTGGTGGCGAACAGGAGAAAGGAGACGCGAAAAAGCATCCTGGGCAGATCCCCACCCGATACCCGGGAGAGCACAAGAAATCCTACCACGGTCAGGGCAGGCCAGATTTCGACCAGGACAACCCCGCCGGCCAGTCGTCTGGCGGTCCGGCTGATCATCTGGCGCAGAGCCTGGTACTTGCCTGTTTCCCCTCCGGTGCTGGATCGATTCACGGGCTCACACCTCAAACTTGTCTAGGCCGGGTCGCTTCCACTCCCGGTACCGGTGTATGACGGACAATCCGATTGATCACCCTTTCGGGGGACCGATTTTCCCAGCGGGCCTCGGGGGTGAGGATCAGGCGGTGACGTAGAACCGCCGGCGCCATCTCCTTCACGTGGTCGGGAAGCACGTAGTCCATTCCCTGGTACAGGGCCAGGGCCTGGCTCAATTTGAGCAGCATCAGGGATGCCCTGGGGCTTGCTCCGAGGTAGATGTCGTCGTCTTCCCGGGTTGCCCTGGTTATGTCTATGATGTATTCCATCAGCGCCTCGGAGACGAAGATTGCCTCTGCTGCCGGACGCAATGCGGTTACTTCCTCCACCTGTACAATGGGCTTTATGCCCTCAAGGGCGTCTCGGTTCTTCAGCCGCCCCAACATCTCCTTTTCGTCCTTTGGTGTGGGATAGCCCACCTCCAGGGAAAGGGAGAATCGGTCAAGCTGGGCCTCCGGCAGGGGGAAGGTGCCCTCGTATTCAATGGGATTCTGGGTTGCCATCACGAGAAAGGGGCGGGGCAGGGGATAGCTCACCCCGTCGACGGTGACCTGGCCCTCTTCCATGCATTCGAGGAGGGAGGACTGGGTCTTGGGAGAGGCCCGGTTGATCTCGTCGGCGAGGATTATGTTGTGAAATACGGGTCCCTTTTTGAAGCTGAAGGTGGAGTCTCCCGGATTGAGAACCGACGTTCCGGTGATATCACTGGGCAACAGGTCAGGAGTGAACTGGATGCGGCGGAAACTCAGGTCGATTGACTGGGCCAGGGCCTTGATCAGGGTGGTCTTGCCGACCCCGGGAACGTCCTCCACCAGAACATGCCGCCCGATGGCCAGGGCCAGTGTGAGGTTGCGGACGATCTTTTCCTTGCCCACGATCGCGAGTTGAACACTATCAATGAGTCGTTGCATTACACGACTGGCGTCCTTGGCGCAAGATTGCAGTGTCACCTCTCCCTTCCAGAAGGCAAAAAGACTGCATAAACAGCTTGATTGAAGACGCTGAGCAGTCAGAAGATAAGATTTAAGCAATGTAGTATGACTCCCTACATAGAATAGCCGTAAGGCTGTCGAAAATGCAACTGTAGGGGGAGCGGCGGTTCGCCGTTTCCCCTGCCTGGTGGGCCCATCCCATTCGGGGGAGTGATCTTTGTGGATCTTGCCGCAACGACTTGGAACCAACGCTCTGGAACGGTACACTATGGAAGAGATAGCTGACGTTCGTCAGCATTACACTTCATCTTGTGAGTGGAGGGATGTTCTGATGGTTTCCGATCGGCTCCAGTTGATCAGCCCTTCTGCAACCCTGCAGCTCAATGCACGGGTACAGGAACTGGCGGCAGAGGGCAAGGACGTCGTGAAATTTGGAGTGGGCGAGCCGGATTTTCCGACTCCAGACTACATCAAGGAGAAGGCCATCGAGGCGATTGAGGGCAACAAGACGACCTACACCCCTGCGAGCGGCATACCCGAACTGAGGAAGGCTGTCTGCAAGAAATTCGCCGAGGACAACGGCCTGGAGTATGAGCCGTCCCAGGTTCTAATATCTGTGGGCGCAAAGCACTCCATCTACAATGCCTTCGTGGCTCTCGTCAACGATGGAGACGAGGTCATCGTACCGGCGCCTTACTGGGTGAGCTATCCCGAACAGGTGAAGCTGGCAGGTGGTGTTCCGGTGATCCTCCAGACCACCGAGGAGACGGACTTCAAGGTCACCCCGGAGATGTTGGAGGATGCCGTTTCCTCCCGGACCCGCGTGATCATTTTCAACAGCCCCAGTAACCCGACGGGTTCCGTCTACACCCCAGATGAACTGGCTGCCCTCGGTGCGTTTCTCGCTGAGCACGGCATATGGGCCATCTGCGACGACATTTACGAATACCTGGTCTACGACGGTGCCGTCCACGTCAGCCTTCCCACCGCCGCTCCCGAGATGAAGCCCCTTTCTGTTGTTGTCAACGGGGTCTCCAAAGCCTATGCCATGACAGGCTGGAGGATTGGCTACGCTGCGGGCCCGACGGATGTGATTAAAGCCATGGGCACGGTCCAGGAACACGCGACCAGCAACGCCACTTCGATCTCGCAGTGGGCCGCCTTGGCTGCGCTGGAGGGGCCGAAAGGGACCGTTGAGGAGATGGTCAGGGCCTTTGATGAGCGCAGGATCTACATGACTGAGCGGCTGCAGAACATACCGGGATTCGAGTGCACAGCCCCCAAGGGCGCCTTCTACGTCTTCCCGAATGTCCGTCAGTTGATCGGACAGAAGATGGACGGCAGGACGATCACCGATGCGGATATGCTTGCCGAGGTTCTCCTGGAAGAGGTCTACGTGGCTGCAGTTCCCGGCAGTGGCTTTGGGGCGCCGGAGAACATCCGGTTCTCTTATGCCACGTCGATGGATAAGATCGAAGAGGGTATGGACCGGATAGAGAAATTACTGGGTTGAGTCAGGCGTGGGCCGGGTCCCCTCCACAGGATCCTGCCCACGAACATGGATGGGCGGCAAGGCAAAAGATGACGGGAACAAACGCCTCCAGAGTCCCGGAGCCTGGTGAGTCGGGTGCGGTTCTGGGACTCGGCATAAGCAATCGCGAATTGATCCTGTATCTGCACCGCTCCGGGGTGCGCCTCTCCCTTTATGACCAGAAGGGCCCGGAAGAGCTTGGGCAGCGATGGGAGGCCGTGCGCGACCGGGTGGATCGGGCATCCCTCGGCCCCGACTACCTGTCTGCCTTCGATCTCGATCGCCGCCGGCAGAGATTTGACTGGGTGTTTGTCACTCCGGGTATGCCAAGGGATCTTCCCCAGATCGAGGGGGCCCGATCGGATGGCTCGGAGATATCCAGTGAGCTGGCCCTGTTCATGATCGCCTGTCCCGCCGCCATGGTGGGTGTTACCGGGAGTTCCGGCAAGACCACCACGGTCTCCCTGGTGGACCGATTCTTGCGATGCGACGATCGGCATGTGTGGCTGGGAGGCAACATTGGCACACCCCTGATCGATCGGCTGGATGAGATCAGCGATGGTCATGTGGTGGTCCTGGAGATCTCCAGTTTCCAGTTGGAGAACGCCGCTCGCGTTCCGCAGGTTGGGGCAGTCCTCAACATCAGCCCCGACCATCTCGACATTCACCGGACCATGGCCAATTACGTCGACGCCAAGGCGCGGATGGTCCGCTGTCAGGAACCCGGGGACTTCATGGTGCTTGGGGCAGACTGTGACCGGACCCGGGAGCTGGCTCCGGCTGTCAGGGGAGACCTCGCCTTGTTCTCCGTGGAGCAGACGCCGGATGCCTTCCATGGCCGATTCCCGCTCGGTGCCTGGTACGCTGATGATCAGCTGTGGGTCCGACAACAGGGGAGGGACCTCAGCCTCTGTCACGCGGGAGATCTTCCCCTGCGGGGTAGGCACAATGTGAGCAACACGCTGGCAGCGGCCCTTCTCGCCCTGCGGATGGGAGCTTCGGTGGATTCGATTCGCGAAGGCATTGAGGGGTTTGCACCGGTTCGACATCGCCTGGAAGAGGTGGGGGAGATCGGGGGGGTCCTTTTCGTGAATGACTCCATCGCCACTTCGCCCGACCGGACCTTCGCTGCACTGCACAGCTACGATCGGCCCATGACACTGATTCTTGGCGGCTACAATAAGCGCCTCACTTTTGACGCTCTCTCGGGCGAGCTGGTGCGTCTGGCGCGGGCAGGCCGCCTTCGAGCCCTGATTCTCATGGGGGCTGCGGCGGAGGAGATCGAGGGATCCCTTCGCGCTGAGGCCTCGGCTGCTGAGGTGCGCTGGGGAGAGATAGACTCCCTGTACCGTGTGGATGATCTGGCGGGGGCCTTTGATCTGGCCAGAAAGATCTCGCAGGCGGGTGACGTGGTTCTCATGTCACCGGCGTGTGCCAGTTTTGATGCCTTTGACAACTACATGCAGCGGGGCGACGTTTTCCGGGCCATGGTCAAGCGGGCCCGTCCCGACGAGGGGGTTTAGCCCAATGGAGCTGGGCGCCGATCTGTCGGAGCTGGTAGTCCTCCTGGAGCAAGCGTACGGGCGAGGTTCCGATCATGACCAGCGACCATCCCTGTCCGGGGAGCCGGAAACCCCGGTGGGAACCCTCATCGTCACCATCCTGTCCCAGGCGAGCACTGACGCCCGAACGGCCCGGATTTACCAGCAGCTCACGGAAACCTATCCGCGGTGGGACCGGCTAGCCGATGCTGATCCGGCCGAGGTGGAGGAGATCCTCCGGCCCGGTGGCCTGGCCAGGCAGAAGCGTAGTTATGTCCAGGGTGCCCTCCGACAGCTGCATTCTGACATGGGTGACTATTCCCTGGATCGTCTTCGGGATTGGACCGACGAAGCCTGTTACGAGTACCTCATGGGCCTGCCCGGAGTTGGGCTGAAGACGGCGGCGTGTGTCCTCCTGTTTGGTTTCGGCCGCGATGTGTTCCCGGTAGACACTCACGTGGCGAGAATCTGCAGGCGCCTGGGACTGGTGGAGCCTTCCGCCTCTCCGGAGCGGATCCATCATGACTTGCAGGGGATCGTCCCGCCAGGGAGGGCTCTGGATCTGCACCTCAATCTTCTGGAGCACGGCAGGACGGTATGCAGTGCGTCCCGCCCGGGCTGCGCTTCCTGTCCCGTTGTCCATCTGTGTGCTGGACGGATGCTGGAGGATGATTCGTCAGTCGGATTTGAGTTCGGCTGAGAGGAACAGGTGCGTTGTTGGTGCGATGACGATGCTTTCAACGGAGATAACATATTCGTTCTGATTACTGATCACAATCCGCTTGTGATAGAGATTGCGGAGCACGGCCGGGTTAACATCTTCGACCATCTGCCCGACGATGCCGGAACTGAGCGGCCTCAAGAGTTCGGACAGCGCGAGGGCAGTGGCTGATTTATCCTCTTCAAGGTCCAGGAAATGGAGTTCCACGGACTCAACGGTGGGTTGAGTTTGGAACTCATCGATCCGTTCCCTCATCTGGTCCAGGCGGTGTCTCTGTTCCCGCGCCACCGTCATGAAGAGGTCGCGCTGCACCGTCGCTCTCTCAATGCGGGCGGCCACGAAGCCCATCATCAGCGCAGCGCCTGTGATGGCCCCAAGCAGGAAGGCGGCAAGGATCCGTCGAAGTGACGAACTCAAGATATCACCGTCCAGTAGATGAGGACGTAGCCGATGTGGGCACCTCCGAAGGCGGCCGCAACGAGACTGATTTGCTGCAGCAGGACGGCCAGCTGCCGTTCCCACAGCATGGATTCAAGCACACGGATGGTGGAGAAGGTTCCACCAAGGGAGGCGACCGCAGCCCATATTTTCAGGCGCTGTGCCAGATCCATCATTGTTGTTGCAGGGTGACCTCCGGTGAGGAGCGCGCCCAGGGATCCCAGGAGTGATCCCCCGGTGATCATGCCCAAGGAGATGCAGAAAGAAAGGATCAGTTGGTTCAAAAAATCAGTTACCATTGGCCCCACTCCTAACGATCAATGGTATGCGTTCATTGCCATATTTCATGCTTTCATCACGCGGCTGGGAGAGGATTTTATGTTCATTCATCTGCACAATCACACCGAATACAGTCTGCTCGACGGAGCCTGCCGCCTCGATGACTTGATCGCAAAGGCTCAGGAGATGGGCATGAAGCACCTGGCGATCACAGACCACGGGGCGATGTACGGGGTGATCGACTTCTACCGGAAGGCCAAGAAGGCCGATATCAATCCGGTCATTGGCTGCGAGGTTTACGTGGCCAGGAGGAAGAGGACAGACCGCGAATCCGGGCGGGATGACAAACCTTATCACCTGGTGCTCCTCGCCGAGAATGAGGCCGGCTATCGCAACCTCCTCAGGCTGGTGTCCAGGGCCTATACGGAGGGTCTGTATTACAAGCCTCGCTGCGATAGGGAACTGCTGGAGGAACTGTGCGAGGGGTTGATCGCTTTATCTGGCTGTGTCGCCGGCGAAGTTCCCCAGATGATCCTCGACGGGAACCTGGATCGGGCAAGGGAGGCGGCCTGCTGGTATCGGGATACCTTTGGACCTGACAACTTCTTTTTGGAGGTCCAGGATCACGGCATGGAGGACGAGCAGCGAGTCAACGAGGCCCTGCTTGATCTCGGAGGGGAACTCGAGATCGGCCTCGTGGCGACCAACGATGTTCACTACCTCATGAGGGAGGATGCGGTCGCCCATGATGTGCTTCTTTGCATTCAGACCGCCAAGACCGTTGAGGACCAGAACCGACTGCAGTTTCCCAACGATGAGTTCTACCTCAAGTCGCCCGAGGAGATGGCGAGCCTGTTTGAGCATTGTCCTGAGGCTTTGAAGAACACCGTGAGGATTGCCGAACGGTGCCAGGTGGAATTTGACTTCTCACAGCTGCACCTGCCCGACTTTGAAATACCCGAGGGGAAGGGCAGCCCCCGGGAATACATAGCCCTTCTTTGTGAGCAGGGTCTTCGGAAGCGCTTTCCCGAACCCGATGAGACGATCCGAGAACGCCTGGAATATGAGCTGAACATGATCGAGCAGATGGGATACATCAGCTACTTCCTCATCGTGTGGGACTTCGTCCGGTTCGCAAGGGAGCAGGACATCTCGGTGGGGCCGGGCCGGGGATCCGCTGCCTCGAGTCTGGTCTCCTATCTTCTCGGTATCACGAACATTGATCCCATCAAGTACAACCTGGTCTTTGAACGGTTCCTCAACCCGGAACGCGTGACCATGCCTGATATCGACATAGACTTCTGCCCCGAGCAGCGCGACGATGTCATCGATTACGTGGTGCACAAATACGGGAAGTCCTGTGTGGCCCAGATTGTCACCTTTGGTACCATGGCCGCCCGGGCGGTGCTCAGAGATGTGGGGCGTGCCCTCAATATTCCCCACAGCATGGTAGACAAACTGGCCAAACTGGTCCCGAGCCAGCTCGGCATCAATCTCAAGGATTCCCTGCAGCAGTCCCCTGACCTCAACAGTGCCTACGAGGAAAGCGCCGATATCCGGCGAATGGTCGATATTGCCATGGCACTGGAGGGGATGCCGAGGCACGCATCCACTCACGCCGCTGGTGTCGTGATCACGGAGCAACCTCTGTGGAACTATGTTCCGCTGAGGCGCATGGCCGATGGCTCCATCGTCACCCAGTTCCCCATGGGCATCCTGGAGGACATGGGCCTTCTGAAGATGGACTTCCTGGGCCTCAGAACCCTGACGGTGATCGATGAGACCGTATCCATCATCCGCAAAGTAGCCGACGAGGATTTCTGCCTCGAGGAGATCGCGATGGATGATGACGAGACCCTGGCTCTGATAGGTCGGGGAGACACCAATGGTGTTTTTCAACTGGAGTCCGAGGGGATGCGGGATCTTTTGCGCGAGCTCGTTCCCTCCGGTTTCGAGGACGTGGTGGCGGCAGTGGCCCTCTACCGGCCTGGCCCCATGGAGAACATACCCACTTTCGTTCACAACCGCCACAATCCAGAGGACATCGTGTACCTTCACCCTGACCTGGAGCCGATTCTCAAGGACACTTATGGGATCATGGTCTACCAGGAGCAGGTGATGAAGGTGGCTTCGACGATCGCAGGGTTCAGCCTCGGCCAGTCGGATATCCTCCGCCGCGCAATGGGCAAAAAAGACTCCGAAGTGTTGGAGTCGATGAAGGAGAGCTTTGTCAAGGGAAGCCAGCAGAAGGGTCACAGCGAGGAACTGGCGTTGAAGCTGTTTGGGTTTATCGAGAAGTTCGCTGCCTACGGATTCAACCGCGCCCACACCGCACCCTATGCCCTGTTGGCCTATCAGACGGCTTACCTGAAAGCGAACTATCCTGTGGCCTTCATGGCGGCCCTGATGACCAGTGTTATGAACGACGGCGACAAGGTGGCGCGGTACATCGCGGAGTGTCGGCGGATGCAGATTCCCGTGTTGCCGCCTGACGTCAACGGCAGTTATGCCAATTTCACCGTCGATGAAGACCGCATTCTCTTCGGCCTGGCCGCGATCAAGAACCTGGGTGTGGGGGCCATCGGTGCCATCGTCGATGAGCGTTCGGAGAACGGGCCCTTCGAGAGCTTCCACAGTTTCTGCGAGCGAATTGAGGCGAGGATGCTGAACAAGCGGGCCCTCGAGTGCATGATCATGGCCGGCAGCTTTGACTCGATGGAGCCCAACCGGGCCAGGTTGTTGCGTGCCTACGATGCGATTTTGTCGGCCGCTGTCAGCCGCCAGCGACACCGGGAGACGGGACAGGTGTCCATCTTCGAAATCGGAAAGAGCGCCGGCATAGAGATCCCAGAGGTTTCCGATGATGCCTTGCCCGAGGTCGAGCCCATGAAACCCCTTGAGCAACTCGCCAGGGAAAAGGAGGTGCTCGGCGTCTACCTTTCCGGGCATCCTCTAGATGAGTGGGTCGGCATCCTGTCCCTGGAAGCCACCGCTACCACGGATCAACTGGAGAACATGGCAGTGGATGCGAAGGTTACGCTGGGGGGACTGGTGGTCTCCCAGTCCCGTATTCTCACCCGAAAGGGGGAGACCATGGCCTTCGTGACCCTCGAGGATCACAAGGGGCAGGTGGAGGTGGTGGTGTTTCCATCGGTGTTCTCCGAGTACACCGACCTGCTTCAGGATGAGGCGGTCCTGCTTGTTACGGGCAAGATCTCTCATCGGGACGATGAGATCAACCTCCTGGCAGACGGCTTCAGGCGTCCGAACAGTGTGGGGAAGATCTACCTGCACGCCAGCGCGGACATAGAGAAACTGGAGCAGGTGAAGTATGTGCTGGGGCAGCACGGCGGCGATGCTGCGGTCTACCTGTGTCTTGCCGAGATGGACTGCGTGATCCTGGTCGGCGACAGTTACCGGGTGGAGCCGAGCCGGACGCTGGTGGACGCCCTGGAAAGGGCCCTGGGCGAAGGATCGGTCCAGTATTGTCCTCCTGCGGAGGAAACTGCATCTTGAAGGTGTGTGATAGTGGTGTTTCTGCGTTTACTGGTCCTGCTGACCCTGATACCCCTGGCTGAGCTGGCCTTGCTGCTTGAGATCGGCAAGTACCTCGGGACGTGGCGCACGGTGGGCGTGGTGGTCATCACGGGGATCGTGGGCGCCCTTATGACTTCCCGCGAGGGAACGGCTGTGCTCAGCCGCATCAGGACCGAGATTGCCTGCGGTCAGCTGCCCTCGGGGACCCTGCTGGAGGGCGGACTCATCGTTGCGGGAGGCCTGCTCCTTCTGACGCCGGGGTTGATGACCGATGCTGTCGGTTTCGCCTGTCTGATATCGCCCAGTCGACGGCAGCTGAAGAACTGGATCGTGCGCAGGGTCGAGATCTTCATGATGCGAGGTTTCTGAACAGGGGCGCATTCTGGACCCAGTGATAATGAACCAAAGCAGCGGCGCGGATTTCACAACCCGTTGCCCGGATGAAAAGGGCGTACCGTCGGTATTTCGATGGAACTCCGGCTGGTCGAAAGCGACGTAGATGACGGCAGTTGAAGCCGCCATCTACGTTCCGATCGCGTGCTCAGGCGAGTGGGTTGCCCTCTTCGGAGAGTCTGGCCGGTCTTCGCGCCGGACTCAGGAAGGCCGCCCTGGGCATGTAGAGGGAGACGATCCAGTTGGGGTCCACGACTTCAGTGATCTTGAGGTCGGCGGCCACACTTGCCAGTACGTAGGCATCTTCGGGGGCCAGCCCGTAGAGGGTTCCCAGGCGGTCCACCATGTTGCGCACCGCCTGCTTGGTTGCCACAATCAGGTCATCGGCCACACCCATGGTTGCGAAAAAGCCCTGCTCGTCGCCAAAGGGTGTCAGGGAGCCAGGTCGGGTCTCGATTTCAGGTGCTCGGATCGTCTGGCCCTTGATGACATCGAAGCGGCAGGCGATCCCCAGCGCGGCCTCAATGGCCGACACACAGACCTCTCCGTCCCCCTGGGCCAGATGGCCATCGCCGATGGAGAAAAGACCCCCCTCCACCTCCACGGGAAGGTACAGGGTGGTTCCCGTAGTTATGTCACGGGCATCCATGTTGCCGCCCACGTGCCGCGGCGGCATGGGCTCCAGGTCACCTTCAGCGGCGGCAGCTACACCCATGGTGCCGGCGAAGGGGGCCAGGGGTACTCGCACGGAATCATTCATGTATGCGAACTTGCCGTCGTGAACCTCCCAGATGCGAAGATGTGGATCACTGAAGTCCTCCGCCAAGACGCCGAATCCGGGCAGAATCGCTGTCCATCCCCAGCCACGGTGCTGGACATCCAGCACATCGATGGCCAGGGTGTCACCGGGCTGGGCGCCCCTGACGTACAGCGGGCCTGCCAGCGGGTAAAAGGATGCCCAGTCAAGATCAGCGAGGGACTCCGTTGTGGATGTCGGAGTGATCTGGTTGTTCGTAGCCTCACGGGTCTCGTAGAACACGGTATCTCCGGGATCCACTTCAAGCACGGGTTCGAGATCCTTGTTCCATGTATGATGGATACGATTTTCTGGAAACAGGTGAAGTCTTTTCATGTCATAGGCCTCCTAAGATGGGGGTTGTTAACATGGACTTGTACAGACGAGGGGGATATTCCTGCGAGGGACATCGGAACGGTTTCCCGGTTCATCGGTTACGATCGAGGACAAGGGGCTGGAGACTCCTGGCTCCGGTTAACAACAGGTTCCTGCTGGGTAGACATCGCCCTCTCCTGGCAACCTGGTGCGTCTCGGGCATAACTCTGCGCACAATGATGGCGAATGTAGCTCTGCCAATGTAATGACTCCCCCGGGAAGCTCATTATTGCTGACAACGAATCTTGCCCTTGTTCCAGTTCCAGCGTGATTGTTGTGGCGTCTGATTGAGAGGTTAAGGGGCTATTCCAAATCGTTCAGGGGTGTTCCCCAGCCACGGACTCATCCGGTCGCAGGAACAGCAGGACAGGAACAGACACTCCGACCACTGAAGCTGCAAGCATCCACGCCAGCCGCCAGGAACCGGTGGTCGTGACGATGAGACCAAAGAGCGGGGGAAAGAGCATTGCAGCAACCCAGGTGACCAGAGACAGGATCGAAAGTGCCCGGGCTGTATCTTCATCTGACAAAAGCTGTACAGCCAGGGTGGTACCCACAGGGCGAGAGCTCATAAGGCTTGCGCCTGCCACCAGGGCGACCACAGCAACCACTGCCGGATGTGTTGAGTCCGGAAGAAGAGCGAGGATGACGAGGACGGCGGTGGAGGCAATGCTCATGAGCAGAGCTGCGCGGTGCATGCTCCCCTCCAGGAAACGGTCGCTGGCCACGCCCCACAGGGGTCTACCGACGATCGCTGCGGTTTGGACCACAGCCATCAAGAAGCCCGCAGTGGTGGGATCAAACCCGAGCTCCTGAGTGAGATACAGTACGAAAAAGGTGAGGAAGACAAACAGCGCTCCCATGTATGAGACCCACACGATGAGCGAGTGGCGAAAACCTGGCCCAGTGAGCACCGATATCAGGATCGCGCGCGAATCTCTGTCTGGCCTGCGCAGCGACGCTCCCTTTGGCAGAGTGCGATACAGCCACCATCCCGCCGGCAGAAGTGCCACGGCAACGACTCTAATGCCAAGGCGCCAGCCCAGCGCCACTGCCAGCACAGGGATCAACGCTGAAACGATTGCGCTGGACAGCGAGGGTCCCGCATGCACCAGCCCGACAGAGGTAGCTCGCCTGTTCACCGGCACAGACGTCATGGTGGCCTTGGTCGATGCGACGGCCGAAAAAGGTCGGAGAGATCCGGCAACGAAATACACTGCGAGTAGAAGCAGCAATCCGTTGGCCAAGGACATGGCCATAAGGAGACCTACGGTCACCGCAGTGACAGCTAGAAGGATACCTCGGCTACCGCGCTCATCTACCAGTTTGCCGGCCGGTAGTGAACAGACAAGTGACCCCGCACCCATCGCGGTGGCCACAAGACCGATCTGGGCCTCCGTGAGGGCAAATTCAGCTGCGAAGAAGGGGGTCAACGGGCTGAATGCCATAGATGGTAGACCACCCATTGCAGCGCCGACGATGAATCCCAGGATGAGTTTGAGCGTTGCACTTTCAAGGAACGGCTGTTTGTCGGTATCACTCATGAGTTAGAATGAGTCCCTCCATGATAAACAGAGTCTCCCAAACAGATATACAGGTTCGGGAGAAAGTCCGGAAGTCCTGTTTTCCATCTTAATCCGCACGGTGGTAACCTGGCCATCATGCAATGGGGACGAGTGAAGGATTTGAGGAAACGGTCTGTTGAAAGACCTGCATCCTTCGATCAACATACAGAGGGAATATACTCCTGCGAGGGGAATATTGATCCCGGTTCCCTATCTTTCACGAGAGGGTGGATTCATAGAAAATCCATAGAGGGAGCGATCGTGATGCCTAAGGTGGTCGAAGAAGCGAGACGCAGCATTGAGAGCGAAAAGGAGTCATGCACTGTCAAGACCGGCAAGATCAGCACCGGTAAGGTTCGGGCCATTTCATCAGCACTGTACAGAAGCATCCAGGACAAGAGCATTGATCATGTCCTGATGCTTTCGGAGGAATTGCTGGAGGAACAGGATTGGGCATTAGGGGTCATTGCCTACGATTGGGCTTATCGGGTACGTGATCAGTACACCGATCAGACCTTCTTCATTTTTGAGAATTGGCTCAAGACATACATCACCGGTTGGGGCGATTGTGATGACTTCTGCACCCATGCTGTGGGTGCACTTATTGGTCAAAGAAATGAGCGGTTTCGGGATGTGATGAAGTGGACAGAAGATCCCAAGTTCTGTGTAAGGCGGGCAGCGGCGGTATCGCTCATTGATCCGATTCGGAGGAACAAGTATGAGCAGATTGACCCCTTCGCAGTCTCAGACGCCTTGATGCAGGATGACCATCATCTGGTGCTCAAGGGATATGGATGGATGCTGAAAGTGCTGTCTCAGCGGGAACCGAGAAAGGTGATCCAATACCTTGAGAAACACAGAACGGTGATGCCCAGAGTGTCCTTCCGATATGCCCTGGAAAAGCTGGGTGTTGAAGACAGAGAAAACCTGATGAGAGGCTAGTTGAACGGCCTGGAAACCCCGATTCTCGTCTGCTCGTAGTGGCGGGCCTGGACTATTGCAGGGGCGGGATCGGGGCCAGAAACAGGTTTTCCAGGTGTCGCATTCATTCCGCGATATCCAACTAACACCAGATGTGAAAAACCCGCACGACCCAGGCTAGGCCTGGCCCGTCGCCGGGTGTTTGAAACGCATGGGGCCGGTCCATGCCCGGCCGCCAATTACAAAGAATACGTCCTCGTCTTTCATGGGGATTGCCTGGGCTGCCACATCGAGTAGATCCGGCGTGAAGTGGAAGATGACCCGTTCCGTACTACCGGTGATGATCTGGGGGAGAAGGGTTTCAAAGGCCACTGCCTCCGCGCTGATCACGTCAAAAAGATGGAGGTCTGGTCCCTTCTGTCTGGACACAACGGCAACGTCTTGTTCCTCCCAGTAGGAGAAACAGTCCCCGAGCACGTTGAAACAGTACCACATGAGTATCCCTCTGGCGTTGTCGACACCAAAGACCCGGGAGTTGGGCTTTCGAACGGTAGACAGTCTGTGAATCAGGTTCAGGTCAGCGGGATCCGACGGGTGCAGTTTGCGCAGGCGGGCATCGCAGGGTGGGCCTTCAACACAGCTGATGAACTGGCTTTCAAGCACCGGGTCGAATCCGAATCGCGGGTAGTAATCCCGGAGACTGGCGTCACCGACTGCATAGATGACGTCGTAATCCCCTTCCTCGCAGTCCTTCAGTACGGCCTTTATGAGCTCACCGGCAAGGCCCCGCCGCCGGTATTCTGGATGGGTCATGACGGTTCCGATCTGTGCTGCTTTCTGCCTCTGTCCGTCCAGTATGAGGTCCAGTTTGTTCAGCGACACGTTGGCCACCACGTCGTCGCCATCGGCATAGGAATAACAGACGTACCGATCGTCCCAGAAACCGTGCTCGTACCATTTCTCAAAGCTGATGTTGAAGACTTCGCGAGACAGTCGATTGAAGCTTTCTCTACAGCGGTCGTTATCTCGGTAATCAGAAATCAATTTCAACGGCTTCACATCGATACCTCCGAGTTCGCTGCGGGAATGAAGTGGGAATGCGCCTCCAGTCTTGCTAGAAGTTCTACCCTTTGGCGGGCATTCCCTCCCCTCAGACCGGTACAAGCCGGGAGCAGGTGGTTACAAAATCTTCACAATTGATCGTTATGATACCTTATGAGGAGCTGATGCAACATGCCTCCCGGCACGGTACTTGTTGTCGATGATGATCCCAACATACGGCAGCTGATGCGCCTGTACCTGGAACAGGATGGGTTCACCGTTGTCGTTGCAGAAGACGGCGTTACGGCGATTGAGAAACACAACGAGGTTCAGCCGGATCTGTTGGTCCTGGACATCATGCTCCCAGGTCGAGACGGATGGGACGTATGTCGGGAGATCCGAAAGGACAGCTCGACACCCATTATCATGTTGAGTGCCCGCGGTGAGGATTACGAGAAGATCCTCGGGTTGGAACTAGGAGCGGACGATTACCTCACCAAGCCTTTCAACCCACGGGAGTTGGTAGCCAGGGTCCGGGCCATCCTTCGGCGCAGTGGCGTGACCGGGATTTCTGGTGACCAGTGCATGGAATATCCGGATCTTTACATCAATCGGTCCGATTACGTGGTGAAGGCCCCTCGGGGCCGGGTCTCCCTGACTGCCAAGGAGTTTGAGATATTGTGGTTGCTGATGGAATCACCCAGACAGGTATTCACCCGGGAGATGATCCTGGATTCTGTGTGGGGCTTCGACCACCCGATGGATGCTCGAACCGTGGATACCCACATCAAGAGAATCCGGCGAAAACTCGGTCCATCCCCGCGAGGATGCTGGGAGATCAAGACGGTGTGGGGTGTGGGCTATCGCTTTCAGCTGAAGGATGACAGGCGACGGTAGCGGCGCCGCAGTGACACCGAGTTCCTTTCGGCACGTGACATCGAGGCAGACTCGCGGATTAGCGACGTATGGAGTGACCCCTGCAACAGGAACAGGTCCGTTTGTCTATCATAAGAGAATCTTAACTTCTGTGTCACTGCTTTGCCAAACTTCCCTGATAGACTATGTCGTGCAAGGGAGGTGACTCAATTGGCAAAGAGACGGACATTGCCCGCGGTGCTCGTGATCGCGTTGCTGGTGGTTCTTGTGAGTGCCACTGTTGTAATGGCTCGCGCTAGCCTGGACAATGCAGAGGATGTTGATCTGACATCTGACCAGGTGGCGAACATGGACGTCATTCGGGAGGACGCCATTGCCCGGATGCACGAGCTGAGGGACGAGCTGAGGGATGCACAGATCGCAGGGGACCGGGATAGCTACGATGCCATCTGGGCTGAACTGACACAGATGAGACACGAGATGATGCATCAGGTGAGAAGTGTCCTGACTGACGAACAGATGGAAGACCGCGATTGCCCTGGTGAAGGCACCAGGACCCGTAGGATGAGACTGCAGATGTTCGCCCAGAGGGTACTACAGAGACGGCAAGTGAACCAGGGCGGTTAATCGATACATGGGCTTCCTGGCATGTTGCTGGAAGCCCCCTTTATCTCGGAACGTCCAGCAGTTTCGCTGCCTTCCGAGGTCCCCTCCCTCATGTTTGGGTGCCCTGCATCGTAACGCCGACTCCCACCAGGGCACTTTCTCGCATACGTTTGGTGACATACTGAGTACGAGCAGGTCATTGACGTTTGATCAGCCATGCCGTGCCTGCGAGGGGAGGCTCGCAGCCCCTAGCGCTGTTCAGCTGCGTCCGATGCTCCCATATTTCGCCGTTGGCGCCGGAGAGGCGGAGGATTGCCGTGCCGCGTAGCGAAGCATTAAACACGGGCGCACTTGCCCTCAGAACTCAGGACAATGGCTCTGACGGCACCAGAAGAATTGACCGTGCCACACGTGGGAGGGGGCAACATGAAATACAGACAGTTGGGTGACTCTGGCTTGAAGGTATCGGCCGTGGGACTGGGTACCAATCAATTTGGCGGCAAGGTCAGCCAGGAGGAGGTCAATGAGATCCTGGCCGTGTCGGCAGACTGCGGGGTTAACTTCATTGATACGGCGGACATTTACCAGGGAGGGGCCTCGGAGGCTGCGATCGGAGAGGCCCTCGAGGGGAAACGTGGAGATTTTGTCATCGCCACGAAAGTGGGCCTGAGGTCAGGGGAAGGCCCCAACGACGGAGGCGCTTCGCGCAAACATATCATGGATAGCGTTCAACGGAGCCTGTGTCGCCTGAGAACGGACCACATCGATCTGTACCAAATTCACACCTGGGATGATGTGACACCCACAGAGGAGACCCTGAGAGCCCTGGATGATCTGGTCACCGAGGGGAAAGTTCGCTATGTTGGCGTTTCGAACTGGAGTGCCTGGCAACTATGCCTGGGTGTGAGTCTCGCCGAGATGAATGGGTGGGTGCGTGTGGCCTCCGTTCAGCCGCACTACAACCTGCTGGTCCGGGGGATCGAGGAGGAGCTCATCCCCTGTTGTGAGCATTTTGGTGTAGGGGTGATCCCCTATTACCCGTTGGCCGGGGGGTTCCTGACGGGCAAGTACCGCAAAGATGAGGCAGCGCCGGAGGGTTCGCGCGGGGAGGACAGTGAGTATGTGCAGAATTTCCTTACGGACCGGTATTACGATGCCATCGAGGAGCTGGAAGAGTATGCGGGGGTGCAGGGATTCAGCCCCACCCAATTGGCCATAGCCTGGTTGTTGGCCCAGCCACAGGTGGCGTCGGTTATCTCCGGTGTCACGTCCATACAGCATCTGGAGGAGAACGTCGGGGCCGCCAACTGGAACATGAGTTACGAGGAGGAGCGGAAGATCCGGGGGATGGTCGAACGGGTCCTGAAGGGTTGATGCGTATTCGGTGCGCATTGGGTGGTGGGACTGAACTCAGCCCCTCGGGCGCATTGCAGGGCCCGGTTCTCGATCTGCTGCATGGGGGTGCAGGTCCGCTCTGCACCCCTTCTCCACGGTGCTGACGATGAAGGCTCCGTGCCCCGAGGCCAGACGTGGCAGAGAGCAGACCGCGCCTGGGCATCCGCAGTGCTGTGCCGGGGGCAGACGGCCGCCCTGGCAGAAACAGGTTTGTCCCGTCCGGTCTGTCGGACGAGGGCCAGCTCGGTGCCTTGCAAGAGGCATGGCATGCAGGACCCTGGGGTCGACATCGCGTTGCTCATTGCAGTCATGGTCATCGGTGCTGCGGGACAGGTACAATGAATGTGGACAAATCGATTCAAGGGGGTGGCATCTTGGGTTTTTACGGTATGATTGATGTATTAGCCGTGAGGTTGGGCGCAATGTTCTCGCCTAAGTACTTCAGAGAGGACGCAGTTTCAGGTCCGATCGAAGAACACCTGGCCTCGGTGCAGGTGAACGGCGAGCTGGATGTCGACACCATGGATGATGAGCAAGGGGTGATCCTGGACAGCCCGGTTGGACAACTTTCTGCTGCGGTGCGGAGGGAGAGGTGGGTCGGTTCGGAGTCTCCCGCCATCGTGTATCATCATGGTGCCTCTGAGATTCCCTACGACTACGGCTTCAAACGCCTCTTCTCGCAGAGGGATCCGCGCTGTCAGAATGTGAACCTTTTCGCCCTGAGGGCCCCATGGCACACCTCGCGAGCCGATTTCTCCCACGGCAGCGCTTCTCTTGCGAGATGGATGGCCATGCTTGCAGCCTCGGTCACGGTCGCGGAGAAGGTGGTGCAGGCCTTGCGGTCGGAAAGGGTCAGCAAAATCGCGTTGTGTGGAACCAGTCTTGGAGGGTTCATTGTCAACCTGCATCATATCCACCATGATTCTGCCGACCTGTATCTTCCTCTGATGGCCGGGTTGGCGATGGATGAGGCTTATCTCGATTCTGTCTACTCGTGCGCCGTGGCGCAGCTGAGTGATGAGGACGCTCAACGGATCCGGGAGATCCTCAATTTCGAGAAAGGATTCGCCTCCCGCTCCCATGACAGGGTTTTTCCACTGCTGGCCCTGCAGGACAGGTTGCTGACCTATGAGCGGCAGAAGAAGTCGTATGGAGACTGTCCGGTTGCCGATCTGAACAAGGGGCACGCCACGGGAGCGCTGGCATTCGGTGAGGTCCGAGATCACGTATTCGACCGGCTGAATGGGTGAGATGGCAGTGGATGCATGCGGAGTTTCTAGCATGGCATCGGAGGAACCGGGCATGGGGATCGTGAAATGCGTGAAGCGGAGGCTTTTTTGATTATTTGCAGACCACTGTGTATTTCAGTGGTGGCAGGGCAAGGCATGACCTGCGCTCGGAGATGAGTTAGCCAGGGCTTTGCAGCACGGAGGGGAGTGTTCGATTGATGTATGGTTTTCACGGTAAGGTTCTGCGGGTTGACCTGACGGACCGGAGTACGAAAGAAGAGACGATTCCCAAGGACGTCCAAGAGAAATACCTGGGAGGAAAGGGCTTGGGGAGCTACCTGTTGCTGAAGCATCTTCAGCCCGGGGTTGATGCTCTTTCTCCGGATAACAAGATCGTGTTCAGTACGGGGCCGGTGGCCGACACGGTGGTGCCTGCAGCCAGCCGCTTCGGGGTCTATGCGAAATCGCCGCTGACCGGTTTTTTCGGAGAATCCTACTCCGGTGGACACGTCGCCCCTGTCATGAAGCGTACGGGCTACGACGCCTTCATGATTGAAGGAGCGAGCGACGAACCAGTGTACCTGCATATTTCCGACAACGGAGTCGCCTTTGCCGATGCATCGGATCTGTGGGGCACAGAGACTTACGCGACGGAAGATGCCTTGCTGGAACGCGTTGATGTTCAGGGGGCACAGGCCGTTGTCATAGGACCGGCCGGGGAGAACAAGGTTCCATTTGCCTGCATCAAGAACAACTACTGGCGCTCTGCCGGTCGAACCGGCATGGGAGCCGTGATGGGATCCAAGAAACTCAAGGGCATCGTCTTCAGCGGCTCGAAGTCGACTCCGCTGGCCGATGAAGCCATGCTCCAGAGTTACGTCACCGATATGGTTAAGACGTACGGCAATACGGAGCGAACCCGGACCATGCAGAGAGAGGGCACCCCGTACATGGTGGGCGTGACTAACGCAGCCGCAGCTTTTCCCACCCGTTACTGGTCAGAGGGATCCTTCGACCAGTGGGAGGGCATCAGCAGTGATGCCATGCATGAGAAAATGGAGGTCAAGCCGAAGGCCTGTCACCGCTGCTTCATGGCTTGTGGGAAGCTGAGCAAGGTGAAGAGTGGGCGACACGAGGGCCTGGTGCTGGAAGGGCCTGAGTATGAGACCCTCTATGCCCTGGGGGGCATCTGCTGCGTGGACCAGATCGACGAGGTTGCGTATCTCAACGATCTGTGTGATCGACTAGGCCTTGACACCATAACGGGTGGCAACACCGTGGCGTTTGGGATTGAGGCGGCAAAGCGGGGGAAACTCACCGGACAGCCCGACTATGGGGATGTGGATGCAATTGCCGAATCTCTGAGGCAAATTGCGTACAGGGAAGGGCCGGGAGAGATTCTCGCCGGAGGCGTCAGGGCGGCGGCCGAGGAACTCGGACTGCAGGACATTGCCGTGCATGTGAAGGGTCTCGAGCCTGCTGGCTATGATCCCAGAACACTGCGAGGTATGAGCCTGGGGTATGCGGTGTCTGGCCGCGGAGCCTGTCATCTGCGATCGAGCTTCTACATGGCAGAGTTGAACGACGAGGTGCCGCACGAGCCGGTGCCGAAGACTCGGGAGTTTATCAAGTTTGAAAATAGAAACACCCTTGAGGATTGCCTGATTCTCTGCAGGTTCTATCAGAAGTTCATCGGCTGGGAAGGAATGCAGACGATTGTCAGGGCAACCACGGGTATGGATGCGAGCGAGAGCGATCTTGCCGCAATAGCCTCAAGAGTAACGACGTTGGTCAAGCTCTTCAACATTCGCGAGGGCTGGACCCGGGATGATGACGCGTTGCCTGCCCGGATGTTCAATGAGCCCATCGGTCCGGATGGGGACTGGGTTGCCGACGAGGCTGAACTGGAAACCATGCTTGGGGAGTACTATCGTCTCCATGGTTGGGATCAAGACGGTATACCGATGAACGGCGAATAGAAAAGCCCTGTGCCCAGACCGCCGCTCGAGTCTTGTCGGGCGGCGGTCTGATGCGCGTCGGTATGCAGATATTGGCTTTGGCTTTTTGTGTGTGTTGCCCACAGCAGAAGAAGCCTGTCACGGTGGTATCGTCCGACAGCACGGGGTCGGACAGCGCATCTTCAGGTGGGACAGGGCTTTTCCCCTTTCAACGTGTGTTCCTGAGAAACTGGGGCCCTAAATCTGTAGGAGCTCTCTCTGGGCGCCATGTTTCTTCTCTTCCGCAAAGGGCTCAGCGGCGGGATAACTGCCTAGCATCTTCAGAAAGGCGGCCCGATTGAGCAGTGCCACCAGTGCATCACGGCAGGGCTTGTCCTTCCAATGCCCTTCAAAATCTACGTAGAAAATGTACTCCCAGGGTCGATCGCGGCGTGGACGACTCTCCATCTTCGTCAGATTGATGTCTCTTTCCGAGAGTTCGCCGAGCGCAGCTATCAGGGATCCCGGCGTATGGGGGACGGCAAAGATAAGGCTTGTCTTTGCCTTGTCCGTGCGCACCGGATCTCCTTTTCCTATGAGGAAGAAACGTGTGAAGTTGTGAGCAATGTCTTCGATGTGCTTGGCAATGCTCTGCAGACCATAGGTCTCCCCGGCCAATCTGCTGGCAATAACAGCCACGCCTTCTGCAGGTTTTGCAGCCAGGTCCTTGGCACTACCAGCCGTATCGTACCAGGGAACGGCCACATAGTCGTTGCGATTAAGGTACTTCTCGCATTGTGCCAGGGCCTGTGGATGGCTACGCACGTGAGTGATCTTGCCCGGCGTGTCGGGTGCCGCTAACAGATGATGCTGTACTCGCAAGAAGATCTCTCCGTGCACTTTCAGGTCGTGTTCCAATAGTAGGTCATAGGCCTTGTTGATGCTGCCTGCTGTCGAATTCTCCACCGGCAATGCACCGAGACAGGCGCATCCCTCACTCACTGCTTCAAAGATACGTTCAAAAGTGGGGCAAGGAAGTGTTGTTACCCCCTCTGCAAAATGTTGGTGAATTGCCTCCTCTGAGTATGCGCCATGTTCCCCTTGAAATGCGACAGTGGTCATTGGAGCCTCCATTATCTAGCGGTGCGTGCCACGGGCGTGATCGATAAACTCCCTGATGGCCGTTCGCGCAGTATTGCCTCTCAGGGAACTACTTATCTGGTGTGTTGACAAGGCTCGCGCTCTCCCAAATGGGGCGAGAGTGACTCGCCAGGTTCGAGGAGCCAGGGGATTCGATCAGACGTTATCTCAATTTACCCCCATGTCGACGACATCACAGAAGCAACGGGCAACCCTGGGCCTGTTCGAGGTCCTAGCAGATGGCCTGCTTTACTTGTAGATAATAGAGAGGACCTAACCCGCCTGGATCCAAGTCTACGGTGCGTTCATCCCGACGTGAATCGAATGAACATCCTCTCACCGGTATGCATTCGGTATTTCGCTTATCCGAATTGATATCAAGAAGCGGAAGACGGCCACGCAGGCTGCCACGATCCAGAGGTAGTCGAGCTCTCAAATCGATCCAGAATATATCCAAAGACACTGCCCGAGAGCCGTGCTCAACTGGGCAGACATGAACATTGCCGCGGTGACCACCCCTACATGAGAATGATGCACGGCCTCTGTCCCCATGGTCACGATCGGATCCCAAGTTCCAGGCATAACCCACACCAAATACAGAAGCCGCGATCAGTACTGCCCAATTCGTTGAAGGGATGATGAGTGCGCCATATGCCAGGAACATGAGTATCGACCCCACCTGGACCAACCTGGATGCGGCGACCCCAGGCATCCGAAGCACGTCCGGCAAAAAACGCTGACGGGATGTATAGTGCCAGCATGAGTCCCATGATCACGGACGAACCGATATGGCTGCAGTGGTAAGCTTCCTGGAGGTAGGTGGGAAACCACACGACCAGTGCATCTCCAGCGAGAAGTCCCGTAAAGCCGATGATCCCCAGAAGATAGACCGTCCTTTGAGTGAATACCTGGGGAATTGTGGACGAAATATCCCCTGGGCTCATCTAGACAGGTGCCGTCTTCAATGCAGCAGTGATCTTGCCTGAGATTCTCTTGTCTTTGTGAGCGCAGTCAGTCACCGCAGAAAGTCCCACCGAGACCACCGCGGGTATGAGCAAAACAACTTCAACTCTGAGCGTCTGAGACAATAGAGGCAGCAAACCGAGGGCTAAGAAATAGGCCGTCCCCACGCTCACGTCAAGGAATCCGATGATTCGCCCCTTGTTTTATCATTGGATAAGCTCGACCGCCTCAGCCGGAACGTCGGGAACATCTACGACTGCATCGACCTCACCCAGGAGCACGATGTGGACCTGGTTTCCCTCACCGAGAACCTCGATACTACCTCCCCCATGGGCAGGGCTATGCTGGGAGTAACGTCGGTGTTTGCCCAGCTCACCCGTGAGATCATAGCTGAGAACGTCAAGGCTGGACTGGAACAGCGAGCAAGAAAAGGGAAATGGCCCACTGGCCCGGCTCCATTCGGGTATGACTATGACAAGACCAGAAAGGGTCTGGTGATCAATCCTGACGAAGCAGAAGTGGTGCGTGACATCTTCAGCTACTATAAGAACGAGTCCCTGGGCATCAGGAAAATCGCCCGAAGGCTCAATGCACAAGGGCTCAGGACCAAGGGCGGAGGCCAGTTCACCCATAACAGTGTGTGGTGGATCCTCTGCAACCCGGTGTATAAGGGCGTCATCCGCCACAACGATGGCTTCGAAGTTGACGGTGAGCACGAGGCCATCGTCGATGCGGAGTTATTTGACGAGGTCCACAGGAAGCTAACGCAGAAGCAGAAAGTCCATCCACGGCGAAGGTACCCCCAGCTCTTACTGGCTGGCATTGCGAAATGTGCCACCTGCGGGAAGACCCTCCGCACCCACTACAAGAGTAAGAAATCCAAGTCATACGAATGCATGGGCAACACTCTCGTTGGTGAGGGCGCCTGCCCAGGTTTCCGGAAAGTCGACCACCGAGTGGATAATGCGGTGCTGGATAAGGTCATGGAAATTGCCAAGGGCCAGGTTATCCAGAACATGGCATTTGATGAACTGGATGAGATGCCCCAGGATGACCTGGGACCCCTGCGCGATGAGCTCGGGAAAGTGCAGTCGGAGCTGGAGGGCATAGGGCAGATCTTCAACCGCTGGGCGGATAGGCTGGATAGGGGTCTCATCACCGAAGACCAGTTCGCAGCCAGAAATGAAAAGCTCATGGGGAAACAGGAGCGGCTGGAGTCAAGACGGGATGACATACTGACCAAGCTGGAGGCCGGGGAACGAGCTGAGGTGGAGTTCGAACAGGTCAAGGAGCACTGGAGAAGTTCCCGTCGCTGTGGCAGGGGGCAACTCTGGAGGAGCGGAAGGAACTCATGGGGCTGCTGGTTGAAAGGCTGAAGGTGGCACCAACCAAGGTGACAGTAAAAGTCAGGTTCCTGGAGGAGGATGAGATTCCCATCAAGCTTGGTCGATAGTGCTCGTCCACACAACAAGAGAGTGCCTGTCATCAGAGTGCATCAGGACATACTGAGGGCGGGCGCTCTATCTGTGCAGGTGATTGCCGACAGAAGGGCATTATGCGTTGAGGAATCGTTGCGGAGCTTAAGAATAAGGGGCCTGTACCAGGGAAAGTACCCTCAGGTTCTCGACGACCCCCGAGTGTATGATCTCCCGCATAGCGTTGATAATTCCACCCAGTCATCATGCCCGATGTACAGGCGTAACGCGGGTCTATCCATTCGCCGGGCGACCATAGCGGACTTGTATGTTGATCTTGGGGTGGATGTAGGAGATACAAGCACCTCGTGGAAGTACTCTCCCGGATGGGCGGTGGAGAACTACGGACTACGGAGCATTGTGCTGCCGTTTTCGACAGATTCCTCACGCCCATGCGGGAGAATACCAGCTCCTGTTAAGGCGATTGGGAGCCACCTACATCATAGGTGACGTCCCTCATGACGCACAAGTATGGAGCCCTTCATGGGTGTGACCCATCCCCCATCCCAATCCAGCTTTCAGGAGGCGATTCGTGGTGCTGGTAATCGGACTGGACTTGGGCAGAAAGAGCAGACACCAGGCGATGGTGCTGGATGATATGCAAAGGGACGTATTCTCACGGAAGGTAGCCTCCTCCACCGAGGACCTCCAACGCCTGCTGGCAGCTGCGCGGAAGCACAACCGTGGCGATGAGATCCACGTGGTCATGGAGGCCACGGGGATGGCCTGGCTGGTGCCCACGGAGTTCTTCAAAGACGCCGGCTGTCGTGTCTATCGGATCAAAGCGGACAAGGCCGCCGACTTCCGACGCTATCTCTCCAAGCACACCAAGACGGACGAGGTGGACGCTGTCAGTCTGGCCAGGATGCGCTTCGTGGAACCGGATGCCCTGGAGGAAGTTCACCTCAGGGACCGAGAGCGCTTCGTGTTGAAGCAGCTCATAAAGCAGCGGGAGGATTTCCTAGCAGATGCGGTCCGCTACAAGAACCGCCTCAAGGACCTCCTTGACTCCTTCATACCCGGACTCAGCGGTCTGTCCAATCGGTTGGTGGAAAAGCGCAAGTTCCAGTCGGTGCTGGAGAAGCTTCTCAACCTGCCCTGGGTGCAGACCATGGGCAGGAAGCGGTTTCACCGCTACGTAGGCCGTCGGGATGCGGACCTGAGGGAGGGAGATATCGACCGCATCTACGATGCTTGCATGGACGCTCTGGCGTTGCACAATGAGGCTTATGTGGACTTTGATGTCCTGCAGGGCCAGGCGGCTAACTACGCAGAGGCGGTGGCCTTCGCCGAGGCGAAAGTGGATGAGCTGACCCAGAAGATCGAGGCTGCCTACAGGGTCACCGACGCCGATCAGACCCTGAAGAGCATTCCCGGGGTGGGCAAGCTGACCGCCGCCTATGCGGAGGCCTACCTGGCACCCATAGAGCGATTTCCCGATGAAAAGAGCGTGGATAGCTGGGCGGGACTGATACCCCGGACATCGACGTCGGGCCAGG
>PXCI01000226.1 GCA_003566675.1 Clostridia bacterium | reverse complement strand
TGCAAAGCCCTCTCCCACGCAATCGGACAGGCTGTCCACCTCGAGGGCATCGTCCAGGCTGACGCTCATCAGGTAGCTCAGCACATAGGAATTCTCGGGCTCCAGGCTCGAGACGAAGACCACCTCCTGGGAGTCCGGCGACCACCGGGCGCCCCGCGCATCCACATCGCCACGGGTCAACCTTGCCGTCCTCGTTCCGTCGGGTGACACCAACCACAGATCGGTTCTCAGGTTATTGTCCGCATCACCGGTGCGATTGGATGCAAACAGGATCCAGCGGCCATCGGGAGACCACTGGGGAGCACCCTCATCACAGGGTCCCGACGTGAGACGGGTTTCGATGCGGGACTGCACTTCAACAGCAAAGAGGTGGCAGCGCACGTCGTCGAGGTAGCCCAGTACATCGTGCTTGTGCTGTGTTCTCCCGATTACCAGGGGTCCCCTGTCCTTCGGCTCCTTCTCGCCCCGGATGCTCTTGAGATACTGGCTCTCCTCCGCGCCCGGGTCCCGGGACGAGAAGACGATCTGGGTTGAGTCGGGGGACCAATCGAAGGCCTCGACGCCCTCGTCGCGGCGGGTAACCTGGCGGGGTTCACCACCTCTCTTCATGTCCAGGGCCCAGATCTGGGCCCTGGGCTCCCCCTCCCGGCTGTCGTCGTCCTCCCCCTTCTCGTCGGAAAGACCCATCTCGTGGGGTCGGGTCGAAAGAAAAGCAAGATGACGACCATCTGGTGACCAGGCCGGGGCCCGGTCGGCCGCCTCACCGCGGGTGAGGCGATGAGGGGGCTCACCACCATCGGTCTTCACCAGCCACAGGTTGGAATACGTCTCGTTCTTACCCCTTGTCGATCCAGCCACTGAAAAGGCGGCCCATTCCCCGTCAGGGGACACCCTGGGAGCGGACGGAAATCGCAAACCATAGTAGTCCTTGAGCTCAAGTCTCCGGTTCATTGCTTCCCCCTGTCGTTCTGATGAGGTTGAACTGGCACGGGATCCCGCCCCAAAAGGGCATCTTGCCAGACCCTCACCGGGGATTACGATATTCATAGCTCAAAATCCTCTATGAAAGCAGGTCATTGGGAACCAAGACTGAAATCTGCCCAGGGGAAGATGCATGCACGAACAGCCCTATGGGCCAGGCGTACCGCCCGGATTGGAGCAAGAGATCGGGTCAGGGGTCAGTTCTTCGCCTCAAACGCCAAGAGGATCAGGCCGTCCCGCCTCTCTTTCATCGTGCGCTCGAGATTCTCGATCATCACCAGCTCTTCCCTGGACAGTTCGGCATACTCCAGCTCACTGCCATCTGTGTTTTTCAGCACGCTGCCCACCTCCTTTTTCAGCTAGCATGCCCATCGGTCCCCTGAACTATCGAATGTTGGGCCGACACATGTTGATATTTGCCACGCGAAGGCGTCATGGGTCGATAAAGCTAAAAACTCAAGGAGCAAGCGATCCTCCCTGTGACGATTTCCCGGGAAATATCTTGGTTCATGCTTGCTCATGGGAGGTGTGAATACGTGCGATGATCAAGACAAACCCTGGGTGAAGCAGGATTGGAGGAGTAGCCATAGAAAACCTAGGCCTGGAAGGAGGCCCCAATGAACTATCGTTCCCTTGGACAAACGGGACTTCGCGTCTCCGTCATCGGATTCGGCGGCGTTCCAATTAACCGGGTCTGTCCTGAGCTTGCGCTGAAGACCCTTCACCGCGCCTTCGATCTTGGCGTCAACTTCATCGACACGGCGCGCTCGTACGGAGACAGCGAGGAGAAGATCGGCCTTGGCCTTGAGCAGTACGGTACCGCTGCCACTAAGATCATCCTTGCGACCAAGTCCATGGTCCGGGATGCCCGGGGCATGGCAGAGGATATAGAGACCAGTCTCAAGATGCTCCGAACAGATCATATCCACCTGTACCAGGTCCACGATCCTGACCCCAGTGGCCTCGACACGGTTCTCGGCCCCGGCGGCGCCATGGAGGCCCTCAGGGAAGCCCGTGACGCCGGGAAAATCGGCCACATCGGGGTATCGGGGCACCGCCCCCAGGTCTTGATTCCCGCCATGGAAACGGGCCTGTTCGAGACGGTGCAGATGCCTCTAAACATCATTGACTATCCCCTTTTCAAGGACAACATTCCCGTCGCCACCCGACGCGATATGGGGATCATCGTCATGAAACCCCTTTGCGGCGGGTTGCTGAAGTCACCCCCCCGGGCCCTCCGCTTCGTCCTTTCCAACCCGGTGTCTACAGCCATCCCGGGAATGGACTCCCCCGAACAGGTGGAGGAAAACGTCGCGTCCGGTCGCGAGGAGATCGATCTGTCCGAGGTAGACATCGCCCACCTCGAGGCCGAGGCGGAAGAACTGGGAAAGGAGTTCTGCCGCCGCTGCGGATACTGCAAGGACTGCCCTGTGAACCTGGACATTCCCGAGGTATTCCGCTTTGACCGATACTACACCTCCTATTTCGCCAAGGACTGGGCCCAGGAGCAGTATGCAGATCTCGATGTTACGGTCGAGGCATGCCTCGACTGCGGTGGATGCGAAGAGAGCTGCCCCTATCAACTCCCAGTCAGAAGGAAACTGAGAGAGGCCCACGATCGCCTCTCAGGTGATGACACCTAGGGCACCAAGCGGCACCTGGATTCACTGGAGGGGGCTGTTCAGAAAGCACAGCACATAATGACGGGGATTGGGGGGCTTACCTGTGGCCTCCCGTATCCCTCGGGGCGAGAGAATCAGATATGTCGACTTCGTTGGCGAAGTCGACCACAACCCGCTCGATGTTGTTCTCCACGATCACGGTCTGGCCACCAGCAGGCAGAGTGTTCCGCCTGCGAGGGAACCGGGTATCTCCCCACGGATGAGGCGCTGGAGCTGATAGATGCACTGGAGGCGCTGAGGCCGTGGTGGAGGAGTCAGCGGAGATGATGAAGAAGGTGTGCTGGAAGTGTCAGAAATCTTCGTACAGCACCAGCACCCGCACCAGCACCCGCGGCCCCTGACCCTGCCTGTACTGCGGAACTGACTTCGTTGAGGTCGAAGGGTATCCACCGGCTGGCGACGAGTTCTAAATGGCAAGACTGGCTCCGCGACCCTGTTTCGTTCAATTCTCTCTGGTGTTATGGGCACTCAGGTTTCTGGTATGTTGGTCTGGGCAGGTCTAGTGATCCCTACGGTTGGCTCGGAGAACTCCCGGAACGCACAGGGAAACCGCACCGAGAAGTCGAAGGTAAAAGGCAGTTGATGGCCATGGGCGCTTCAACCGATATGGTAGGTAGGGTACATCCATGGATAAGAGATTGTGATCTACGTGGTGCACGGGCGGCTCCCGCCCTGCGCCCGTCTATTGAAGGCCTTTTGGTACCTACATAAGGAGGTGAGATGAACGTGCGATTTCTTAAGAACATCATCAGGAGGCTCCTGCGCCGTAATGTGCGTCAGCAGATACGCAAACAAACCAGGAACCTGACACGGCGATGAACCCGGTGAAGTCCGACTTACTTTACTCTGACGAATACCGCAGCGAACAGACAGTGGATCGACACATAATGAGGGTGGAGATCATGGGTACTCTCTCTGTGAGGTGCCAGTTGATTGAAGCCCGTAGTGGATCTTTATGCGATCCCGCCCGGCCCACTGGTGAGATCTGACGGATGTCGAGGACTTCTGCGGTCCATGTTGATGTGTCTCCTTGAAGGGGGGGCAATGGCAAAGACCGGGGCCTTTCAGATCCTTGGGCACCGGGGAGTCCCTGTGATGCTCCCGAGAACAGCCTTGCCAGTTTCCAGCGAGCCAGGGAATTGGGGCTCACCCACATCGAGTGTGACCTGCAGCTCAGTCGAGATGGGCACGCTGTCCTGATGCACGACCGTACCGTGGATCGAACCACGGACGGTTTGGGAGGGTATCGGATCTCACCCTGGACGAGATCAAGGGGTTCGACTGCGGTTCATGGCTTCACCCTCAGTACGCCGGGGAGCGGGTTCCCACCCTGGAAAAACTGCTCGACGTTGTCGGGGGCGAATGTCACGCACTCCTAGAGATCAAGGAAGCCGATCGATACGTTAATGCAACGGGTAGGATTTTGGAGGTGATCAAGGCCCCGGGCCGATGATGTCAACTATCGTACCGTTTCTATGCTCAAGGGGAAGGGCTTTTCTGTTCGGGCCTGGGGAGCAAAGACGGATTGTCGCGAGGAGATCATGCGTCTCCTCCGGTGCGGCGTCGATGGGATGACCGTTGATCACCCGGAAATTGTGAGGGCTGTCTGCCGGGAGTGGTGCGGCCATGGTTCCTGACGAGGGTTTCTGTGACCCTGCCAGGCTGATGGCGTTCCTCCGGGGCATTCCCCGGACCGTCGCCCCACCTTCAGGGCGGTAGGCGGATCTTCCGACCGGCAGTAGTACCGGGGGCTACGAACGGGAGGATGGAGGATGATGGGCTTGTCCCAGAAACGCATCTGGGTAGCGCTCGTGCTCGCCGTACCTCTGTTGATGACTTCCGGATGCAGACTATTTGCAAACCCGGTTGAAGGCGAGGACCGGTATTTCGAAGGAGATCCCATCTCCCTGCAGTTTCTTCCAGGAACAGCAGCACCTACTACGTAAGCCATAGCGGGCATCATCAATCACAAGACTTCCACGATTAGAAAGCATGGGCAAGATAGTGCGCTGACGGAGGAAAATCCAGGATCAAAACGGAGGAGTGATAGCCGTTGTCGGAACTCAAAGAAGCCTATGAACGGTATTACTGGGCCCCGTTTACCCAGATGGGCGATCTAGCCGAGAAGGAACCCTTGGTCATTGTCTCTGGAGATGGAGCCACGGTCACTACGGATGAAGACGAGACCTACATCGACGTGCACGGAGCCCTGTGGCTGGCCAACGTGGGGTATGGGCGATTGGAGATCGTCGACGCGGTGTATGATCAGATGAAACGTCTGAGTTGGTTTCCTTCCTTTGACGGCATGGCCAATGATGCTGCGCTTCGGCTGGCCCGGCGTATGGTTGAAATGACCGAGAAGGAGAAGATGGGGCGGGGGTTCTTTTCCTCGGGAGGATCGGAGGCCAATGAGACGGCAATCAAGATGGCCAGGCAGTACTGGAGGCTGAAGGGGCGGACCAACAAGTACAAGATCATCTCCCGTCATCGTGCCTACCACGGGGTGAGCATGGGCGCCCTGAGCGCCACCGGGATTGCCGAGAACCGCAAGCCCTTCGAACCGCTGGTGCCGGGCTTTCGACATATCGAGGCTCCGTACTGTTATCGATGTCCTCATGAAACGAGCCCCGAGTCCTGTGACCTGGATTGTGCCAGGGACCTGGAGAGGACCCTGAAGTTCGAAGACGCGGATACCGTAGCTGCCTTCATCGGTGAACCCGTGATGGGTGCAGGAGGCATGCTGGTCCCCCCAGACGGGTACTGGCAGGAGATTGAGCGGATCTGCCGTAAGTACGATGTGCTCATCATAGCCGATGAGGTGGTCACCGGTTTCGGTCGCACCGGAGAGATATTCGGATCACGTCACTGGGACCTGGTGCCCGATATCATGGTCTTCGCCAAGGCCCTCACCTCCGGGTATCAGCCCCTGGGAGCCACCCTGGTAACGGAAGAGATCTTCTCCGCGTACCTGGGCAAGTACGGCGAAGGCCGCACGTTCCATCACGGCACCACGTACGCGGGGCACCCTGCCGCCTGCGCTGCTGCCCAGGCGAACCTCGACATCATTGAGCGCGAAGATCTGGTACAGCGGTCTCGGGAAAAAGGGCGCTACCTGCTCGACAAGCTCCTGGCGTTGAAAGAACTACCTGTCGTAGGAGATGTGGCGGCGTTGGGCCTGATGGGGCGCCTGGAACTGGTGCAGGACGCCGATAGCAGGACCCCGTTCCCGGCGGAGGCACGTATTGGAGCGACCGTTTCGGAGGAGTTGTTGCATCATAACATCATTCTTCGGCCCCTCGGAGACACCCTGACCTTCTCCCCGCCCCTGGTCATCGAGTACGATCAAATTGACCACGTGGCGGATGCCCTGGCAGAGGTGCTGAGGAACCTATCATAGATCAGGACCGAAGGGCCCCGGGGGAAACAGGGGACCCCGGGCCCTCACTAAAGATTCATGAGGCCATCGGGGCATAGGTATTACTGTGCTCCTTCCCCCATGGCCCCTTCACAGGATGAATCCCCACGGCTCCTTTGTGCATGCGGCTTCATCGGTGGTGCGATGAGACGGTAGGCCTTCTGCGACAGGTGATGCCGACAACCCGCAGGTGTTCTTCGCGAGGATGATGTGGGTAGGTGGTTGGGAAGCAAGCGCCGAGGGGATCACCGTCGCAAGTAACAATCATTGCCATCCAATCGGACTGTCATATCGCCGTGGGGGATGCTCCCAAGGAGGGGGACCTGCGCATCCTTAACACGGAATCGGAACATCATGGTTTCCCAGGATTGAGGCCTCGCTGCCATGGTCCTGGCGAAAAATGCCTACTGTCTAGTCCCTCAGTCTTGATAGATGCAACGAGCGCACAGGTAGAAAACCACCCGGTTAGAAAGCATGCTTGAAGAAAGGCACGCTTCCTGGCATGACCTCTTCCTTCCGCCTTCGAGGGAATGGAGAGGCCGTGGTACGAAGCAAGCACCCCTGTTCAGGCGGATCTCACAGCGATGGGCCGATCCGATACAGGGCAAACTCCCTGTGCCCCAGGACCTCTGCCCGGGTGAGCCTTCCATTGATCACGGCTGCGCACTCTGACAGGATCCTCTCTCCCGCACCTTCCACCGACTCGGTGGCATCGATGATGCCGGAACAGTCGATGTCGATGTTGTCGGCCATCCGGACAGCCGTCTTTGCATTGCCCGTCACCTTCAGGACCGGTGCGACCGGACACCCGGTGGGGGTCCCTCGTCCGGTGGTAAAGACGACAAGCTGGGCCCCACCCGCCACCATGCCCGTCACCGATTCGACATCATGGCCAGGCGTATCCATAATGACCAGCCCCCGGCGACTGGGAGCGCACGCGTACTCTGCAACCTCCTGGATCCGGGCGGTTCCCGCCTTGAAGATGCACCCCAGGGATTTCTCCTCGATCGTGGTCAGA
>PXCI01000009.1 GCA_003566675.1 Clostridia bacterium | reverse complement strand
GGTGGAACTCTCGGTATCCCGCACGGCAGGCCCACGAGATCATTTCCCAGTAGAGGACATAGTTGGGCTGCAGCGAGAGCGCCTTCGGATCGAAGGCGGCCCACATCCCCTCCATAGTACCCCGAAACCCTCCGTTGAAAGCGGTGGCGATGGGCGTGTCGCCTGAGAATCCGACGAAGACCCTCACATCCTCCGGGAAGGCCCGTACCACCGCCTCAAAGTAGTCGCGGTGGTAAAGGGGTGTCCCGAGAGCGCGCCACCCCATCTCCATCAAACGAAAGAAGGTGTCCAACCATTCCATGCCCCCCGACTCGACCCGGATGTCATTCTTGTAGCTTCGCCGAACATTCTTCCGGTGCTTGCGGGAGTACGACTCGAAGAGTTTATCCGGGTCTTCCACCAGCGGCACCGTCATGCTGACCTTGTGAGTCGAGGTGGGCCAGTCATCCATGCGGCGGTCCGCGCGTACTTCCAGATAGTCGGTCCCCAACTCGTCAGCCAGCTCCCTAGCCGCCGTTACCAGTCGAGCCTCCACCCCTGGGGTGGAGGCAGCGGGTCCTCCGAAGTTCACGAACGGCATGGAGGAGAGGATGTCCCCGAAGAGCCGACTCCGGACTCGCACCAGTGGGAAGACGCCGACGATTCCGCTCTCGTCCTCGGCCACCAGTCCGAACACATCGTGACCGAGGGCCTCCTGGTTGATGGCAAGCCACTCGGCCCTCTGGTAGAAGTTGGCGGAAGCACAGCCCTCGAGAAACTGGTTCCATTCTTGCTCCCGACCCTGGTAGCGACGGTGGATCTTCAGAAACGAGGAACAGGAAGGTTTCATGGAACTGGTGTTCTGGTTGGGGTTCACAGGCGTCGCTTACAGTTATTTCGGCTACCCACTGGTACTTCTTGTGTGGGGTCGGTTTCGGCCCCGAGCGGTAGGGCGAGATCCGGCCTACCTTCCTCAGGTGTCTGTGGTTCTCCCCGTTCACAACGAGCAAAAGAACCTCCCAGGTCGTCTCGCGAATCTTCAGGCACTCGATTATCCGGCTGAGCGCTTGGATGTCTTCGTTGTTTCCGATGCCTCTACCGATGCCACGAGCGACATCGTGCGCAAGTTCCAAGCCACCGACCCCCGAATCCAACTCATCGAACTCTCCGGGCGTGGAGGCAAGGCGGGTGGATTGAACGCAGGCGTGGCCGCCGCCACTGGTGAAGTGATCGTCTTCACTGATGCAGGAATTGAGGTGGAGCCCGAGAGTCTTAGGGCCCTAGTAGCTCCGTTGGCTGACCCGAAGGTGGGGTGTGTCTCGGCCGAGGACCGGGTCGAGGGTCGGGGAGGCGAGGCCCTGTATGGGCGGTACGAGCTGTTTCTCAGGGACCGGGAATCCCGGGTAGCGTCCGTCGTCGGGGCCAGTGGCTCCTACTATGCCCAGCGGCGCGAGCTGGTCCCGCACTTTCCCGACGGCATCGCTCCGGACCTCCTCTCCGTTCTTCACGTGGTCGACCAGGGCTACCGAGCCATCTCGGAGCCCTTGGCTCGGGGACGCATGGGGGCCGTCCGGAGTCCATCCAGTGAGTTCCGCCGTAAGGTGCGCACGCTCCTGCGGGGGATGACGGGTCTTTTCGCCTACCGCCACCTTCTCAATCCCTTCCGCGCAGGTCCCTTTGCCTTCATCCTGGCCTCCCACAAACTGGCCCGGTGGCTCGTTCCCGTCTTTCTCGTGGTCATGCTAGTGGCCAACGTGAGCCTTGCTTCCGATCCCTTTTATGGGTCCATGCTCCTTTTCCACGTGGGCTTCTACGTGGCTGGGATCGGGGCCCTCGCGGGTATACCGGGGCTCCGGCGGCTCCTAGCCGCTCGGATCCCGGCCTACTTCATCAACGTGAACGCCGCGATCGCCGTAGCTTGGTGGCGTTACCTTAGGGGCGAACGGATGGAGGTCTGGAGTCCGTCTAGCCGGTGACAGGCCTTAGATTACAGGAATCCCTGAAGACCACGTTTTATTCTTACCAAGGCGATTTCACCCCCCGTGGAAGTGGGCAACTCAGCGCGTCCAGCGCCCTCAGGGTGCGACTCCCGGCGCGACTTCAGAAGCTTGTCTGACCGAATACACTGCCCCGGTGTAGCGACAAACCCGAAGGCCGAGAGCACATGAAGGGCATCCACGCCAAACCTTTGCCGGGATCACACCGTCAAACTCCAGTCAGAGCCGCAAGAGCGGAAGTTCCGAATACAGGTTGGAGATACTGGCCGGGTCCGCAACTGTGGATCGGAAGAGCCTAGGCTCGAGGAGTGGAAGCGATCGACCGACCCCGGGGTCCACTCCTTGTAGAAGGCGCAGGTCGCATTCGACGAATGGGGCACCACATGAAGCTAACCCCTGGCGTTGGAAAGCCGTGGCACCCGCGGCGAAGAGTTCCGGGTGACTCAAATGATGGATTCGGAGAGTCCGTAGGCGCCGCCTCCTGCCAAGGGTGGAGGCGACGTAACAGGAATCACCGCCGGTCTCCAAAACCCAGTGCTGGCAAATCTCCCGGTGATCCAGAAAGATTCTATGGGCACCACTGGAGTCGGGAAGATCACCTTGGCTGTTGACCCGTCGCACCTTGATGCCACGGCTTCCAATGCCCATCGGCAAGTTCCCGGGACCCAAAACCCAGACGAGTGTTTCCAGAGTCTGGAAGCCCAGCTTCCGGAACATTGCGACCACCGAAGGGATCGCCGTCAGATTGGTGATGGTTAAGTCTCGCCGGGCGAGCACTGGCATAATCAACGACAGGCCAGCCGACTTGTGCCCTTCGGCCACGATCCAACTGCTGAAGTTGCAAACCGTATGGTGTTCGCCCCTCAGGTTCTGCTTGCTATAAATCGTTGCAATGTAACCCAGTGGGCGATCGTGTTCGTCAAAGAGGCCATATCCAACGTGGTCTTCCGGATTCGGCCATCCCCAGTCGAACAGCGCACGCCACCGGTTCCTCGGAATTCTGGGATCTAACGAAGTAAGGAGACTCCGATGTATGACATCGAAGTCTGCGATGTGGACCGGTCGGATTAGTGTGCCCATTGGAGGGTATTGAGACCTCAGTCCCGCCTCTTAGCGATCGCCGTCAGGAGGTGCTCACTGACGAACAGAAGTCCCTTGGCCCGAGGCTTCCAGCCACCTGAGGTTAGGTCCCTTTTCCAGGCTTGCCACCAAGAGGTTGACTCAAAGTAAGACAGGTCAAATCCTCCGGCCTCAAGAAACGACGAGAAACGCCGCTCCGTGAAAGTGTGCGGGTGTCCAGGATCTAGCTCAAGGCGGGCCAGAAGCCTGTGCATCCAATAACCCGGCCGGGAACGTGCATTCACTGTGAGGTAAAGAGTGCCGCCGGGAACGAGTACACGATGGATCTCGCGAAGCACTGCGGTGGGATCGGCGGTGTGGTCAATACAATTCTCCATGATCACAAGATCGTAGGAGCTACTCTCAACGGGAATAGCCTCTCCCGGTGCATCGACGTATTGAACGCCGGGGGAACGGAGTAAGGTCAGGTTTGGATCCGTGGAGTAAAATCGATTCAAGGGATCGATCGCTGAACGGTCTTGGCCGGGGAGATACCCGATGATCCCCACCGGGCCGCTCCCGATCTCCATAATCTTTCGGCTACCATCTAACAGACCTGATTGGCCCGTCTTTTCCAGGAGTTTTCGGAATTCTCCCGCACGCCACTCGTAAAAGCCGATCCGCTTAAGGGAGTTTTGCGCCACTTCCTCGGCGATGGATCGCCAGAAGGCCTCCTCGTACTCCTGTGCTTTCTTCCAGCGAGCGGTTCCGGTCATAAGTTCTTTCCCTGCTGTGGTATCGGAGGTTGGTTGCGCTGTGACCAAAGGGGGTCTACGTATGCTCGGCCGCGTTGTACATTTGAGTTATTGAAGAAAGGCGCACGTCTTACTCGTGATGGCATCAGATCTGAGGGCAGACTCTTGATCGACCGGGCAGGAGACCTCTCAATTTTCAGTTCTCGATTAGCAACCAAAATAAAACCAGTGAGGACACCAACCATGACATAGAAGATTGGCGTGTATGCATGAGAAACGAAGAAGGTCGTGACTGCAAAGCCCAGAAACGATGCCGGAAGATAGCTCGCGGACAGGTAAAGAAAGCGCTGGTCTGAGGATCCGCCGTTCAGCCATCGCCGAGGCATCCGTCGTCGCAACACGAGAGGATACACCACGCCGAAGGAGAGGATGGAGAGCCAAATGAGGAGGCCGACTGAGCCCATTTCGGCCCAAACCTGCAAAAAGGAATTGTGCGGTGCTTGGTCCCTTAGGCTTGCTCCAAAGAGTCCCGCTTGGCCCTGCGGGGAGATCGTCCACCCAGCTCGAACGAAATTGTCCGGCCCGATCCCGAAAATCGGATACTCGCGGACATACCCTAGGCCTCGCGTCCAGATCGCCAGCCTCCCCGTTTCCGACGTCAGGTTGTAGTCCGCTTGGGGGTTCAACAGGGTGGACATTTGCGTCCGGTAGTTCTCCGGGGCGAGAAACAGGAATGAGCCAGCAGCCATGGCCGCGATGACAATCCTGCCAGGAGCCTTGAGGCTTGGAGAAAGAGCGAGAATTGCGGCACCCCCGACGATCAACCCGAGAAAGCCTCCTCGAGATGCGGCCAGAATGAGGCTCGCCAGAGAGCCTAGAATGGCGAGCGTGCCAAGAAGCATCAGGAGACGTTGATGAGACCGCAGGAGGATCATGGCGATGGGCAGTCCAACCATAAGAACCACGCCAATGTCGTTGCCGTCGTACATCCCCGCTCCGCCCTGCCTGACAGTTCCGTTGAAATATATTGGTTCAGACAAGAAGATGGAAGCAAAGCTGAGAACCAATACAGAAAAAGTATAAGCGACAAACAGCCATATCAGATCACCTGTATGACGAGTGACGATTATCGTCAGGACGAAGAGCGTGAGTATTGGTAGATATCTTGTGAGGATAAACGACGCTGACGCTCCGAAGGAAAGGCCGAGAACGGCGGAAATCACAGACGTGAAAAAGAGAGCTCCAATTGCCTTCGGCGGCCAGGCACCGGTCAGGTTCTGAAGTCGGATCGCCTCAGGCCGGATGAAGGCCAGCAGAACACAAAAGGCGGTCAGAAGCAGACCAGGCCTCATCGCAGCCAGCATCGGTACATGATCATGCACACGGCCGATAGAAATCAGGATCAAGGCACCGATTGCCAAACGGATTGGGGTGAACTGCAGGACGGAGTTTGTCTGCTGGGGCCGAGCCTCCCGCACGGGGTTGACGAGGGAAGGAACAACTGGACGCAAGGAAGGCGAAGCGCCGAGGGATACCGGTCCTAGTTTGATCTCCGGGTTCAGGTCTCTCATGTCGTACTCCCCGAGGTATCGCTGTATCCTAGCGAGATTGAGGCCTCAAATCCGCCGAGTTTCTCATAGATATCCAAGTAGTGGTTGGTCCACGCTAATGAACCGTAAATCCGTTCCACCCGCTCCCGACCTACGCTTCCCCGGCGAGCTCTACATTTATCGTCCGCAAGAGCCTCTCGTAGAATCTTGGCTAGTTCCGCCGGTTTTTCCGGTGGAGCCAACCAACCACTTTGGGGTGGATCGACTACCCCCGGCACTCCTCCCACCGCTGTAGCGACCACCGGCACACCTGCTCCCATGACCTCCAAGATCGTCATGGGCGTACCCTCCGACCGTGAGCTGAGGACAAAAACGTCTAAAGCCTTAACGATCCGCGCCGCCTCAGGCACAGATCCAGCGAAGGAGACCCGGTCCATGATTCCAAGGGAGCGGGCCTGCTCCTCCAGAGCGGCACGCTCCGGGCCGTCTCCTACCACTACTCCATGCCAGGCTGGGGCCTTTGGCCCCAGCCTGGCAAGAGACTCCAGGAACACGTCACACCCCTTGATAGGGATCAGCCGTCCGATCCATCCAATAACCATCCGATCCTTCGGAAGCTCGAGTTGCCGACGCGCCGCCTCCCGGTCCAGGTACTCCTCCGGGGGCACCCAGCCGTTGGGAATAAAGTGGAGCCGTTCCTCAGGAACGCCCCGAGCAAGAAGACTCTGCCGGAGGGGCTCTGATACGGCTACCACTCCATCGAAACGGGTCAGCGCGCGCTCTTGGAGCCACTCGAACAGGTGGGAGAGCCCTCCCATCCGGCTCGATCCGTGGAGCGTGCTCACGGTGGCGATGCCGAGCCGGCGAGCCGGTCCACCGTGGAGCAGGTCGCACCGATACCCGTGGGTGTGAAGGACGTCGGGCTTAATCTGCCGAAGGTGCTCTCGGACAACCCGACGTTCCGCCAGATACCGCCTCCCGGCGCTCTCCACACGCACCACCGGGATCCCGGCCCGCTCCAGGGGCGCCAGGAACTCTCCCAGGTCTGCGCCTGGCCCGCTCACCGCCATGACCGTCACGTGGTGGCCGGCCCTGCCTGTCCAGATGGCCAACCCTTGCACCACCCGTTCCAGACCCCCCACCCGCGCCGGGGTACAGAGGTGGACCACCGACAGGGGTCGACCGGCGGCCTCCTCCGCCCCGCTCGCCATGCTTGCCGCGTCAGCCGGCACGCCGGTAGTTACCTTCATGGAGGAGCCATTGGGCCGACGTCTCGATCCCTTCCCGGGCCGGTACCGCCGGTCGGTATCCCAGTTCGGCTTCGGCCCGTGCCGTTGGGAAGTGCACGACCCGGCCATACAGATCGTACTCGGCAGGGGAGGGGACCTTCTGGAGCGCCGTCTGCACGCCCTTGATGAGCATCCGAGCCGGGCGGGACTTCTTATAGAGCGTCTGCACCGGCTTCTCGAACTGGAAGTACGCCGCCTTGACCACACTCCTCACGGGCTGGGTCAGCTTCGACCTGAGGCGGGCCGGGGCAGGGGGCGGTGGCTCAAGGGGTGGGCAGCCCAGCGCCTGGTTCAGCCCTTCCACATATTCCTGCCACGTGACTGTATCAGGGCCGTTCACGTTGTACGCCCGTCCCGAGGCCCCTTCTGCATCCACCGCCAGGAGCATGGCCCGGACCACGTCGTCCACGTGGACAAGGTTGCACGTCCCCTGGCAGGCTTCCGCCGGAAGGAGCCAGGCCCGCTCTCGCAGCCGGTCG
>PXCI01000269.1 GCA_003566675.1 Clostridia bacterium | reverse complement strand
GGTCTCCTCCTGGTGTCTGCAAACCCATGGCCGATCGGGTGTTTCTCGAGCATGGAGGAGCCTGGGAATCTGAGGGTCCGAACCGGCCCAGCGGATAGCGATGTCCGAAACCTGTCAATCCTGGGAAAGCACCTGGGTGACCTGGAACCCTGACGTTCGAAACAAATAGGACACCAGGTCGGACGCCGGAGAGAGCGTTCGGATCGTTGGGGACATGGATGCGGCCGGAACCCGCCCTCCGTCTCCCGTTGCGTTGGCGTGCCGGACGCTGGGGAACTCCGCATCATCCACGTCATTTTGGCTGCAGGCGAGTCCACGTCACGTCTACTGCCATGATCTCGACATGATTGGCTTAACCCACACTCCCTGTATTGTGTTTACTTGTGTGTAGTTGTTATATGCGGTATGATTTGCTTGGGGGTGATGGCAATGACCGCCAATGATGATCAACTGGTTACGGCCCGGGCACTGGCGGATAGGTTCGACCTTTCCGTGGAGACCATCTGGAGATACACCAGAGAGGGCAAGATCCCTTATGTCGAGGTGGGTAGCAGACAGTATCGATACCGGGTGAAGGAGGTGCTCGCCGCCATGGGGGCATCTGACGTCCGCGAAGAGAGCAAGAATTATGGGGTTGACCGACCTGACAACGTACCCGATGCAAAGAGGACATTCACCTACGAGGACTACCTGGCTCTGCCCGAAGCGTCCGGGCATCGATTCGAGGTGCTCAATGGCACGTTGGCCAGGGAACCCTCGCCAGGCGTCATCCATCAGCGAGTGTCGCGTCGTCTTCAGCGGCTGTTGGAAGATTACTTCCTGCAGGTGGATCCAGATGGTGAGATTTTCGACGCACCACTGGATGTCACCATGGGGCCGACGACGGTTGTTCAGCCTGATCTTTTTCTTGTCTCCGGTAAACAGCAGAACATCGTAAAGGAAGACCGCATCGATGGAGCCCCGGAACTCATCGTGGAAGTCATTTCTCCCTCGCATCTCCGGAAGGATCGACTGGAGAAGATGCAGGTATATCAGAAACATGGGGTTGAACATTACTGGATCGTGGATCCCCACGAGAGAACACTGGAATGCTTTGCCCTGGCGAACGGTGTCTATTCTGTGGTGGGTGGAGGTATGGATGATGATACGGTGAGTCCCCCGGGGTTTGAGCAACTGCACATAAGCCTGGAGGGCCTGTGGAAATGACGAGTCCTCCAGGGCCGGGAGAGGCTTCCAGGGCAGCGTCCGGGGAGGTTGCGGACCCTGGACCCGCATGCCCGGTCGATTGAGCCGGCATTCAACCGGCGACCATGGTGCCAGCTTCCCGCTCGTACGCAGGGAGCGGACCCAGTCGGTGCAGCAGGTTTGCATGGGTGACCACCGTGGCGGAGATCATGGCCACGGGGTGCAAGAGTCCCAGCATGGCGGTGCATTCATAACACCAGGAATCTGCGATATCACCCTCCTGCTGCACTTTCGCGATGTGGATCCCTGTTCGACAGGTCAACCGTCCTGCGCTGGATGTTGTGTCTCGGAGGAATCTCGTCCACTATCATCAACCGGGAGCCCCAACTGCCACAGTTCGGCGAGCCGATTGTTCATCTTCTGGGACAGCTTCCGGGACAGTTCAGGCCCCGCCTCCTCGGCCATGACATTGACCCCTATGTCGTGCTGAATCCACATGGCCAGGGGCATGACCACCCCCATGTGTTCGGTCCACAACGCCGAGGTGCTGCTGTTATCCCCCACCCCGGCCATCAGGGCCTCCTTCACATCCCTGAGGACGGCAAACCACCTCCCATACTGTTTCACCTGGCGAGCCTGCATGGGGCTGATCTCGTGGAAGAACTGGTTCCTGAGCCCCATGTCCTCATCGCCGAACTGCAGGATGTAGACCTTGATGCCCCGCCGCTCCGCACGGGCCAGGGGCTCCTGGATCCGGCGAAGATCCTGGGGGAATCCACTGGCCAGGATACTGTCGATCGCCTCATCGCACATCCCCTGGGTCATGTCGATCACGGAATCGTATCCCCGTAGGGTGACCAGCTGGGGTTCCTCCTCCTCTACCTCGATCTGGGCAAAAGCATCCTCGAGGCGATTCATCGCCTCCTCCATCTGCCCCCTGTGCCTGGCCAACAGGAGCCGGTGCGGCAAGGGCCTGTACAGCTGCCTGTCCTCCTCCGTGGTCAACACCGTTCCGCTCCGCACCATCCCCTCCAGGACCTCGTAGACCTTGGCCCTGGGCACACCGGAGTGCTTACTCACCTCGTAGCCTGTGACCCCGGGGTGGGCAACCAGGGCCAGGTAGACCCTGGCCTCGTACGACGTGAACCCCATGCTCTGCAAATCCTCGTAGGCTCCCACAGCTATGCCCCCTCGCCCCAGGCCAACCAGATGATCTCCAGGGGATCGGGCCCTGCGGTCCTCAGCATGTGAACGGTGTCGGGTGGAACGTAGAGGGCCTGCCCCGCCGACACCTCCGTTTCGGTCTCTCCGACGGTGGCGGTCCCCTCCCCGCCGATCACGATGAAGGCCTGGTGCATGGGATCCCTCGCGCCGTCCTCGTTCAACACGTCATCGGCGGTGATGCAGTAGTAGGCGGACCTCATGCCCTGGTGATAGAACAGGGCCGTCGCACCGGCTCCGTGGATCTTGCGGGTGTGCTGGGGCCCGAAGTTCACCCGGGTCGGATTGTCAACGCTGAAAAAGTGAGTGAGGAAGAAATACCCCCGGCGCATGGCCTCCAGGGGATGAACATCCTCGGGCAGTGTGAAGTTCAGCGGTGCGGGATCGCGGACATGGGCCCTCCCCGCAGCGGTCATGCCGTTCCAGGTTCCATCGTGGATCTTCAGCAGGGTCTCGGAGCTCAGGGTGAACGTGGTATCCGGATCCTCCATCGAACCGGGTGCGCATTGGACCTCTCCGTCGGTGCACCGGATGTGCCAGTGAAGGGGCTCCTCCTCCCCGGTGGCGATTTCAAAGGCCGCGGCCATGGTATAGTCTGCGGGGACCTTCTCGGCAAAGGTGCGGGCCATCTCAAGCAGGATCTCGCAGGGCGTGGGGCTGGACACGATCCTTCCTCCTCAATGAAGCGTAGTAAATACTGTAGTAGCTACCATACGGGGAAGGGTTCGGATTGTCAAGATCCTGCCATCCCGGTCGCTCAAGTACCCAGGGTAATTTGCCCCTTATATCCTGAAACAGCAGGGGGAAAGAAGGATCTCCTCCCCCACGTCAATGCCCTGCCCATCAACCGCCTCGGCGTCCATCGCCGGATCACGAGCAGGCCACAAGAGCCAGGATCCGGGATCGGACTCATGCTCACGTGCACACGTGAAAGCGCCGTACTTGGAAGAAGCGGGGCATCTGCCTGCCGACCCGTGGTGATGACGATTTACCTGGTGGGAGGTGAGGTGAAGCGAATCGAGGGCTTTCATGCGCAAACGGACGGCTCTACGCTGAACCCATCTCGGCAACGAACCGGTGTGAACCGCAGTAGACGTGGGATTTTTCCCTGTGGGCCCTTCCGATCAGTGTGAGGCCTGCGACCTCTGCAATCTCGAGGGCGAGACTCGTCGGGATACTGCGGGTGGCAACCACCCCCACGCCCGCGCCGAGAGCCTTCAACACCATGTCTGTAGAGAGTCGTCCCGTGGTGATGAGCCCACAGTCTACCGGGTCCCGGTTGCTCAAAAGACAGGCTCCGAGAACCTTGTCCACGGCATTGTGTCTCCCCACATCCTCCTTGACGTCCAGGACACCGCTTGTGTCAATCAGAGCTGCGGAGTGAATGCCCCCCGCATCGCGGTACTTCTCAGATCGCTGGAACATCTCCGCAAAACAGCTGCGCAGGAACGGGCCCGAAACGGTCAGGGTGGAGGAAACCCTCCGCTTGAGAAGGCTCTCGTCCTCGATGTAGCCTCCGCCTCCGCAAGCCGAGGACAACACCTGTTCCAATGCGAAGCTCTCGGGCAGATCACTGGACAGCGACACGGTGATGAACCTCATGTCATCACAGGCTCCCAGCAGGTAGATCTCCTCTACAGACGAAATGGCCCCGCGCCCCCAGAGGTACCCGGCTGCGAGTTCCTTAAGGTCTTCGGGTGTACACATGAACGTCGCCACCCGGTCTCCGTTGACCATGAGATCGACTGGTTGCTCTATCGCAACGGGTAACGTGATGGAACTCGCCTCCTCGTAGATCTTTAAACTGCAACAACTGGATCCTTACCCCGGACATTGCGACCTGTTTCTGTCCTCAGTTAGGATAGCATAATGCCCTGGGAATCGAAACATCGCGCAACATATCGGGGATTACTGGAGGTGCCCCGGGGTACTGCTAATATGGCTCAAGGGCACCTGTGCGCCGCTCCCAAACTTCGCTCAAAACTGAGTCATCCCTGCCGTCCGCCTCCCGGACTGGGTCCCTGGCAAGCCTACCACCCTGGGGCCGCATCACCCTTCGATGACCTGGCCCGTTGTGGGAGGACGTCATAGACAACACCCGGCGCGCTGCCTGCGGACGCGATGATTTCCTACATACCTTGGATTTGCTCACAGGCTACTGACAACGGAGCACGGAACAGCGGGCCATCGCATTTCGATGCCGATGGCCCTGCGGACGTGGCGTGAAATCAAACAGGAGGTCATTGCAAAGGGTCCATCATGTCAGCCCGGGCTTGAAGCCTTCAGACAGAGGATATCAGGGCACCCTGTATTTGTCGCAGCAAAGGCGACAACCCACAACTGGACAAGGGCCTCGCCACATCAATAACATACCGTTGGGGTGATGAAGCGCCATTTTCCCTCAAGCCACAGGAGCAGGCCGCCTGTCAGGATCCTCGCTTTCGAACTGCGATACCGCCACCTACGATAATCGCAAACACGCCAATGACGTACATCGGCAATGAAGATGGCCCGGCTGACTCATCCTCTTCCAGGTCGGTGCTGATAGCATCAATTTCGACTTCGCTGTTGGCTGAGGATTCCTCGAGCAACCGGGACTGCTGCCCCTCAACGACCCGGACCAGGTCCTCGCCAAACAGTCCATACAGGTAGTCCGCGTTCTCTTCACTGAAGGGGGTAACCGATCTCCACACCCAAGTACCCGGAAATGCAGATTGGCCAGCCGTTAAGCTATGGGAGCCCTGTGGGGGGAAGATCGTCGTCACAGGGCTGTGTCCGACGATCCGTTGCATCCGTCTCCATAGCCGAGGTAGGGGCACCCAGAGCCATGCAATAAAGATGACCAGAGCTATCGCGGTGGCCGTCCGGTGATGCTGTCGGCAGAGCGTACAGATCATGAAACAATCCCGAAGAAGGGGCACGTTCCCCCAGCAATCCGCCTTTAGGGCAGCCGGATACAGCCCGATCTCGGAATCGGCAGTGCGCCGATCCGTTTAACCCAGCCGGACAGGTTGGCTCCCAGCGTGGCAACCTGCAGCTGCAGTAACCAATCGGGCGCAGGCATTCGGCCGGGGATGACCAGCGCAGCGAGCCACCCGACGAACCAGGGATCGGGTTTCACCGCCGCAGCCTCTCGGAGATCCTCCGCTCATACCCCTGGTCCGAGGGTTCGTAGTACCGCGTCCCCTCCATCCCCTCAGGCAGGTAGTGCTGCTGAACCCAGTGTCCCTCGTGATCATGGGGGTAGCGGTAGCCCTCGCCCCGACCCAATTCGGAGGCGCCGCTGTAACTGGCGTCCTTCAGGTGAGGGGGCACCCCCCGCCCCTTCCCCCTCCGCACATCCTCCAGGGCCCGGTCAATGGCCAGGGAGGTGTTGCTCTTGGGGGCCGTGGCGATATACAGTGCCGCCTCGGCGAGAATGATCCTCCCCTCGGGCATTCCCACCCGCTCGACCGCCTGGGCACATGCCGCTGCGACCTGCAGGGCCCGGGGATCTGCCATCCCCACGTCCTCCGCCGCGTGGACCATCAGCCGGCGGGCAATGAAACGGGGCTCCTCGCCAGCGTAGATCATCCGAGCCAGCCAATACAGGGTGGCGTCGGGATCCGAACCCCGCATGCTCTTGATAAAGGCGGAAATCGTGTCGTAGTGGGCATCGCCTCCCCGGTCGTACTGCAGGGCCCGCTTCTGGATGGACTCCTCGGCCACTTCCAGGGTCACGCGGCGCACCCCCTGGTCATCGGGCCTTGTGGTCAGGGCCGCCAGTTCCAGGGCATTCAGGGCCGTGCGGGCATCGCCCGCCGAAACCCCCACGATATGGTCCATGGCCTGTTCATCCACGGCCAGGTCCATCGTCCCCAGGCCCCTCTCCTCATCTTCGAGGACCCTCCGAACGATCTCCCGCAGGTCAGCCTCGGACAGGGCATTCAACTCGAAGATCCGGGACCGGGATACCAGGGGCGGGATCACCTCGAAGTAGGGGTTCTCGGTGGTCGCACCGATCAACGTTAAGGTCCCATTTTCCACGAAGGGAAGCAGCGCATCCTGCTGGGCCTTGTTGAACCGGTGGACCTCGTCGATGAACAGGATGGTCTGCTCGCCATACATCCCCAGCCTCTCCTCGGCCTCCCCCACCACCCTGCGGATGTCCTTCACCCCGGACATCACGGCGTTGAGTTTGACGAAGTGAGACTGGGTGCTGCGGGCCACCACCGCAGCAATCGTGCTCTTTCCCGAGCCCGGGGGGCCGTAGAGGATCAGGGAGGCCACGCGGTCGGCCTCAATGGCCCGGCGAAGCAGCCTGCCCTCTCCGATGATGTGCTCCTGTCCCACCACCTCGTCCAGGGACCGCGGGCGCATCCGGTCGGCCAGGGGAGCGTTCTCGCTGCGCTTCTGATCTCGGTGCTGGTCGAAGATGCTCACAGATTCCATCATTCCTCTCTGAGGATACTATTTAAAAAGCTCACCATCTGGTCCTGCGATGATACGGTCCGGGGATCTCCCGGGTCCGCATCGAAGACATGACCGCCTCCCGGAACGCGGTACAGCTGCACAGGCACCCCCCGTTCAGCGAGGCGTCGGTGCAGCGCGTTGGACTGCTCGAAGGGGACGTCCCGGTCTTCGTCTCCGTGAATCAGCAGGGTCGGCGGGAAGGTCTCGTCGAGGACCCTCAGGGGACAGAGAGACGTGAGCGCCTCCACATCCGCACCAGGATCCAGGCCGCTGACCTCCTGGACCCATCGCCCCCGCTGACGACAGAACAGGTAGAAG
>PXCI01000140.1 GCA_003566675.1 Clostridia bacterium | reverse complement strand
TCCGGAGATCATGCGCCTCATTGCCCGGCGAGCCGTCCGTTTCCTCCCGGGAATCGCGGATATACACGTGATCCGCACCTATACCGGGTTCCGCCCATGGACCGCCGACGGTCGTCCTATAATATCTGCAGTAAAGGAGCTCCCGGGCCTGTACCTGGCAACGGGACACGAGGGGGACGGGATCTGTCTTGCGGCGGTGAGCGGTCGGCTGATGGCCGACATGATCACAGGCACAAGCCCCATCGTTGATCCCTCTCCCCTATCCCTGGATCGATTTGACTGTAGGAGGTGCTGAATAAATGAAGAGAATTGGCTCCACCCATCATCCAAGCATCATCAACACCGTCCTGGGCCCCGTGACCCTCGGGCCCTCGAGTTCCCACCTGGCCGGCCCCCTTGGCCTTGGCCGCCTGGCCCGGTCGATCATCGGTTGTGAACCGCAAAGGATCGCAATCGCGTTCAACGAGGGAGGATCCCTGGCCGGGACCTACCGCGGGCATCGAACCGATTGCGCCCTGGTGGCGGGGGCCCTTGGCTGGGGCAGCGACGACGAGAGAATCCCCCGGGCCCTCATCGAGGCCCGTAGCGCAGGTGTGCAGGTTACGGTTGAGGTCGAGCCCCTGGACTCCGACCATCCCAATACCATCCGCATGCGTCTTTCGGGAGCTGGGGAGATAGAGGTAGAGGTCATGGGGACTTCCGAGGGCGGAGGGGCAGTACTTCTCTCCAGCGTTGACGGCTACCAGACGGTCATGGACGGACAGCACCGGATGCTGCTGGTATGGTTGCAGGATGAGAACGATTCCTGCGTCACCAGGTTGCTGCCCGGGGCAAAGGTTCTCTGCAAGGACGGTCCACTGCTCACAGTGAAGATCCCGGCGACTCTCACTCCCCAGCAGCGGGAAGAACTGACCCAACACCCCGCCATTTGCCGGATTCAGCCGGTCGATCCGGTTGGGCCAGCACCGGGCGAAGGCGCCGGCGATGACCCGCTCTTTGCCAGCGCCACAGAGATCCTTGACCTCGCCCGCTCACACGACCTGAACCTGTCCGAGCTTGGGCTTCAGTACGAAATGAATCGGCAGGGCTGGACGGAGGAGGAGGTCCGGGCCCAGGTTGACAGGATGCTGGACGTCATGCGGGCATCCCTGGAGCAGGGGCTGTCTGAAGAACTCAAGTTCGGCGGGGGGATTGTGACACAGGGAGGAAATCGTCTCCTCGACGCTCTTTCGAGGGGGCAGACCCTGGGCGGGGGCGTCATGACCCGGGCTGCAGCCTATGCGATGGCGGTGAACGAGGTCAATGCCTCCCTGGGATTGATCGTCGCCGCCCCGACAGCAGGAGGATGCGGAGTACTGCCCGGGGCGCTATTTGCCACAGCGGAGGAGATGGAGATTGAAGGAGAGAGGGAGACACTGGCCGATGCCCTTCTCGCAGCGGGTGCCATCGGGGCGGTCTTCGCCCAGAGAGTGACCTTTTTGGCCGAACTCTGCGGCTGCCAGGTGGAGTCAGGAGCCGGAGCCGCCATGGTGGCAGCAGCCCTTGTCGAACTCCGGGGAGGAACGGTGACCCAATCCCTCGATGCTGCGTCGCTGACCCTGCAGAACATCCTGGGCATGGAATGTGATCCCGTGGCTGGTTTGATGGAAGTACCGTGCATCACGCGGAATGCCCTGGGCGCCGTGAACGCGATCCTGTGTGTGGATATCGTCATGGCCGGAGTACCGAGTGTCCTCCCCCTCGACGAGGTCCTGGATGCGGTGTATGAGACGGGAAGGCTGAGACCCGTACAGTGCAACGGGACCGGAGGGCTGGCCATCACCCCGACCAGCAAGCGACTGGCGGAGGAATTCCTGGCGAAGGGGGATGACTCATGAATCTGGCCCCGGGCAAATCACCACGGGGAACTTGACGGTCTGAATCTCGAGCATTGAAGACAGCATCAATCATCCGGGGCACCCCACTGCCCGGGATGATTGAAGCGTCGTGAACCCGGACGACTGCTCATGCTGCGACCAGGAGGAGACGAGCCCGGCAATCCGGCGATGGCTCTGACATCGCTGGATTGCCGTTCCACCTGCAGGATGAGTTGGGGTCAAGGGCACCCTCCTGATGGGACAGCTGCCCATAGACACTGCGATGATAACCTTCCAACTAGCTCTCTCCGGCCACCGAACGTCTGAACTCAGACCCTATTGCCTCAACGGACTCCCCATCGAAAAGAAGGTCAATGACCGTCATCGCCAGCGCTTTACCTGCAAGGATCATTGTTGCCAGTCCTTCGGGGGAAATGGATGCTCTCTGGAAATCCTCCGAATGAGGAAACGCTCCGATATCAAACGTTGGGTAGACTGATGGAACAACATAGCTGACATTTCCGTAATCCGTGGAAGCTGTGCTCTCTTCCTCAAAAGCATCAACGTGAACATCCAGTCTCTCCAGGTTGCCCTGGAGTATTTCGCCCAACCTGCGGTTGTTCACCATGTTGTAATAGGCCGCTCCCTTTTCGATCACCACTTTCGTCCCTGTCTGCAGCGCCGCACCCTTTGCAATGTTCTGCACTTTGTCAACAACGTCGTTCAGTCCATCGATCGTGGAAGCACGCAATCCAAATTTACATGCTGCTAATTCTGGAACGACATTGAAAGCCTGCCCACCGTTCGTCACAATGCCATGCATGCGGATGTCACTGGGTACATGCTCTCGCAACGCATTGATCGCATTGAACGTCGACAGGACACCATCAAGGGCATTGATTCCCTCTTCAGGAGCCCCCCCAGCGTGGGCCGCCTTACCGTGAAAGGTGAACTCTAGTGACTGCTGCGCATGATAAGTATTCATCACGACCGTGCGGTCATAAGGGTGAAACATCAGCGTGGCATCGATGTCATCAAACGCCCCGCCGTCCACCATGATGACCTTCCCGCCTCCACCCTCTTCTGCCGGGCACCCGATCTGAAGGATTGTGCCGCAGAGTTCATCAGCCAGGGTCGACAATGCCATCGCTGCCCCCAGGGCCCCGGAAGCGATCAGGTGATGTCCACATACATGCCCAACACCCTCTATAGCGTCGTACTGGCTCAACATTGCCACTGTTGGCCCCTCACTGCCGCAATCGAGTCGTGCTGCGTACGCAGTCTCCAATCCTGCTATCGGTCGCGAGATGTGAAATCCTACTTCGGCCAGGTGCTTCGTTAGAATGGCCACGGCCCGGTGCTCCTGGAAACTGGGTTCCGGGTTGTCATAAATGTACCTGGCAATATCTAACAAGGTGTCCTTTAGGTGGTCGATACGGCTGCAAATCGTGATCTTCATGTCCTCTTTTTCGCGGATGCATTGTGGCAATGCTCGATATCCCTCCAGCTCATGATGAGTTCTCATGACAGAGATAACCTGCGCAAGGCCCGGGTGTCGAATCCACAAACCGTCTCAGTATGGCCAGGCAGGCGATGACAGATTTTCCTTATGAGCTAGTCAACGTACAGAAAACCTGGTCTCTGGTGTTTCAAGACGACATCCTCAATAGGACGTCTACTCCACGATTCTTAGGGGGATTTTATCAGCCCGGATATTCCGAGGCCGCCTGCCCCGATCTCACCAGTTCCTCAGCTAAGGGGTGCGGATGGTCCTCCGGAGTCAAAATAACCAGCGATATGCCAGCCCGGGTCATTGCGGTAAAGAGTGTCTTCCTCTGCTGGCCATCGTCCGTTTCTTCTCTTCCTGGCGCTCGGGCCAACAGGAACACGTGAGGGAACCCCAGTCCCTTGGCGCTGTGTATGGTGACGAGCTTGACGGCGGGAACATCAAACCTGACCTTTGAATCGGTATTGTCGCGGAAGTACTCGCATGGGACCTCCATTTTCTGAAGCCGATCGCGCAGAAGCACGAGATCAGCATTGGCATAGGCCAAAACGGCAATGGATTGCGGGGACACCTCCGCTTCCTCCAGCAGCGACTGGATCTCCTCCGTTATCAAGAGGATCTCGCTGTCTTCATCGGGAACGAATACCACCCTCGGCTTCTGCCCATCGTGGGTGTATCGATCCGGGTCGTCGTAGTCATCGGGCTGCTCACTGGCCAGGGGCTGAACAAGCACCCTCGCGGCCTGAAAGATACGTCGTGCGCAACGGTGTGAAGACCTCAGGGTGCGCACCTGGCCTCCCCGTATGGCCAGCTCGGCATCCTTCCAGCGAAACCTGGGGTCATACAGGGACTGGGCCACATCACCGAACAGAAAGAGACGGGATTCATCGTCTCCGGCAAGCCTTCGCGCCAGGCGCAGCATCGCCACGGAGAAGTCCTGCGTCTCATCAACGATGACATAGCGATAAGGCTGAAACGCCTCATCCCCCTCCAACGCCTCCAGTGTCATGTTGATCAGGTCATCGTATCCCCAGGCCCGCATTATTTCCTGACGCTCCTGCCGGTACTGGTACACCTCCCAGATTCGTCTGCGAGCATCGGAGCGCAGGGGGAAGCCCCGGCCGGTTCGATCGGCCTCAAGGTACTCCGACAGGGTTGCAAACCGGCGGCGCAGTATGAACGTCGTTATTTCCTCGAAGACCTCCTCGCGATCAAGGTTGCCCAACACGCCCTGCCTCGCGTCGATGGCGTTTCGGATGCTCCCAATGAAGGAAGCTGTTCGTTCGGAAGCGCGTAGGCCCCCTCTCCATCGGTCGCTCCGGGGGATCAGATACTGCTCGCACCATCGGTGTATGTTCATGATCTCTATACCCTCTGGCGATTGTCCCTCGCAAAGGTATGCCAGCATGCTGCGCAGGTTCTCTCGAAGCGTGCGGCCGAAACCTAGGAGTAGGACTCGCTCCTGCCTCTGCAGGATGTTCTGCTGCAGTTCTTCATTCATCTGCCTGGCGAGATGAAGGGCCATGACCGTCTTTCCTGAGCCCGCAGGACCACGTATGACCGCCGGCCCCCTCTTCAGGCGGTTGAGCATCTCTCGCTGTTCATCCGAGATTGACGCCAGGTATTGTTCCATACCCTTCTTAGCAATTGTCACCAGGTCAGAAGGTGTCGCGAGACCGACAGGATCATCAGCCCTCCGTCTCGGAACGGGATCGGATGTCGCCGAGGGATGATCATCCGCCCTCCCCTGGGCTGCACCTCGCAGTTCCTGGTGCAGAAGGGGGCTGGCCTTCACGGGCAGGAAGGATTCGGGGACCTCCCCATTGTAGCGCTCCACCCAGCTGTAGATGTCCCTGCGGTGTGAGACTCTGAGTAGAGCCGTCGTCCCGGCACCCTGGGGCCAGTCCACGGATCGGTAGTCACCAGGAGGTCGCGTTCGGAAGAGCTTGAACCGGGTGTTTCTGATCCGTCTTCGGTTCACGGACTCCATGTCCACCAAAAGGCCACAGACGGTTCGCGCCACCTTGCTTGCTCCATCCGGGTCATCCCGGGCAATATCGTCCAGATCCTCGACAAACTGCCGACTGACAAGAATCTGGTCAAAGGCTAGCGCTGTATGCCGGTTCATGTCTCTCCCCCCCTGCGGTGTGCAGCAAGACCGTATATATCTTTCGACGTAATGCCTGTATTTTCCTTGTCATGCAGATGCCCTGGGGAGACGACAACCCAACCACCCCAGTACGTACTGGCTACCAGCGGATCTCTACAACCTCCTGATTGTACCTGAGAGTGCAAATCGGGCACTGGCCTCCTCTGAACGACAGATTAGCTGCGCCATAGAAGAACTCCGACTACCCCGGCAGTCATGGTGGTAACCTTTCCCCAGCTGCCCGATACCGGGCATTATGCAGGAAAAGGACAGGACCGTGGACAAAGATAGACAGGAAGCCACACCGTAGGAGGGATAGAGGTGTCAGAGGCCGTTGTGGATCTCAATGCTGACCTGGGAGAGGGATACGGCCCCTATACGCTGGGAGCGGACGCTGATATGATGCCCATCGTCTCCTCCGCAAGCATCGCATGCGGGCTGCACGCAGGGGATCCCGTGATCATGCGCCGAACGGTGCGAGAAGCACTTCAACACGACACCGCCGTGGGAGCCCACGTGGGATATCCAGACCTCTGGGGATTCGGGCGCCGCCCGGTTCAACTGAGCAAAGATGAACTCCACTGCTTTCTACTGTACCAGTTGGGATCTCTCGAAGGGTTCCTGAGAGCCGAAGGTGCCTCGATGCAGCACGTGAAGCCCCATGGAATCTTGTATAATGAGGCTGCCAGAGATGAGTCCCTGAGTACGCTGATCTGTGACGTCATACACAGCTTTGACGCTGAGCTAATCCTGTTCGCCCCCGCAGGGAGCATCACGGCAGATGTTGCTCGCCAAAAGGGCCTCAGGGTGGCCGAAGAAGGCTTTGCGGACCGGGGATACACCCCCCAGGGGACCCTGGTTCCGCGCGGGCAGATGGGCGCCGTGATCGAAGACGTCAGGCAAGTCAGTGAGAGGGCTGCTGAACTGGCCCGTGGACAGGTACTGAGTTCTGACGGAAGCCTCCTCGAACTGAAAATTGACACCATCTGTCTGCATGGCGACACCCCGAACGCAGCGGGGTTCGCGAGGGCGATCCGGGCTGAACTGGATGCAGCTGAGATTGAGGTCCGTCCGGTGAGCACCTTTCTGAAGGAGTCGTCCAGTGGCCGAAGACATTCTTAGGGCGATCAGGGAACTAGAGATGGTGCCGGTGGCCGATGCCGGCCTACTCCTTCGTTTTGGAATCCAGAAAAATGTCCGGCTCAACGCCGTTCTCCATCCCCTGGCCCTTGGGATCCGACAGGCGGGCTTTCCTGAAGTCGAGGATGTCATCCCAGGCTACAGCAGCCTGTTGATCCGCTATGCACCGGACGCCACTGCAAGTTCGTCTCTTCAGAAAGGCATAACGGAGCTTCTTTCGGAGATGACTGATGCCATGCCCCTGCCGAAGCGCCTGGTGAACATCCCGGTAGCGTATGGCGGAAAGTATGGACCGGATCTCAATGAGGTCGGTCGTCGTACGGGAATGGTCCCGGAAGAGCTCGTTGCACACCACACAGCTGCCCCCTACTACGTCTACTGCCTGGGGTTTGCCCCTGGGTTTCCCTACCTGGGAGGACTCCCGCCGTCCCTGCACTGTCCCCGCCGCGATGAACCGCGACAGAGCATACCTGCTGGATCGGTAGGCATCGGCGGTCAACAGACAGGCATCTATCCCCAGGCGGG
>PXCI01000073.1 GCA_003566675.1 Clostridia bacterium | reverse complement strand
TGTGAACTGCTGTTAGTAGTTGGGCTTGAGTGATGGAGTGATGGATTGGGGCGTTGCGGTGTTGGAGGCCGGAGCGCCCCGGAATTCCGTAGGTGCCCATGTCTCAGTTTCTTTCGATCTCATGTCAGAATCCTTCTGCATCATACTCTCCGTCAGTCAAGTCACCCAGAATCCTCGACGTTGTAGTCTTTCTGGCTCCAGTACCTTGACGCTTCCTTCCGCAACCCGCTGTCACTATGAATCCGCATCATTGTCACACGTCAGCTGTATGCCGGCACTTAGGGAAACCAGTACACCCCCAGAACTTCCCACTCCGTACTGCAAGTGTGAGACCACAGCGAGGGCAGGTCCTGCTGTCGCGGGCGACGTTTGAACTGTTCGCAGATATCTCAACATCAGGACGCCCGCCCGCAGCCATGAGATCCTGGGTCAGCTTCTGTCTGTTCCACAGCTCAACTGTACTTCTCTTCGCCAGTTCATAGGCATTCTCGGTGAAGTCGCTATTGGTGAGGACAATGCCTTTCTGGGCGTCATAGTAGTTTATTGCACCTAACACTTCTTGCACAGCTTTGACGCCGACCACACCATCCCACCTCTTAGCTTGCACCACCACCGTGCGTCCGTCTTTCTGCAAAACCAAGTCTCCACCGTAATCAGACTGCTTGGGTCTCTCTTGCCCGATAGCCCTTGCGCTTGAAATGGGCCAGGGCAAATCTCTCGAACTCAACGCCGCTCATTCTGTCAACTTTCTCGATACCACTGGCAGCTAATCAATTGCGGGCTCGTTGGGATAGCCAAAACCTAATGCCAAAATAGCCTGCGACGGGATAGAGCTAGGAGAATCAGCAAAGAAGAAAGCTCTCCGACGTTCCTAACCCACTCACCTGTTCCGAATGACGACCTGGAGGGGATGTGGTGTGTCTCTTTACATCGGCACTCATAGAAGCATCCCGCGAAGCCGAGGAGGAACAGGTCTTGTTACGGCACAACATGATCCGAGCCTACAAGCGCGTGAAGTCGAACGGCGGAGCACCGGGGATTGACGGTATGACGGTTGAGGACCTGATGCCGTACCTGCAGAAGCACTGGACTGGCATCAGGGAGGATCTCCTTTAGGACAGATACCGTCCACAGCCGGTGCGCAGGGTGGAGATCCCCAAGCCGAACGGTGGAGTGAGGCTTCTGGGCGTTCCGACCGCAGTGGATCGGCTGATCCAGCAGGTCAGCTCGGGTTAGTCATCAATTTCCCATCTTCTTTTCAGTGTGTCGATGGTGTGCTTCCATTTCGGTGATGTAGGTTTGCACACAGTGTTCTGATTTCCGAAAAACCCCGTTTCCTTAACTGCTTGATTCCTGTCAACTGTCTTGCACCATTCTACCCTGACCATATATTCAGCCATATCATTATCGTCGATGTCTTGCTCCAGATAGGTAGCTCTGACCGATAGCTCGTAAATGTTCTTCTCAGCACCGTTTACCTCAAGTGTCACCTCATCTGCCTTTCTAGCTGGCTCCAACACCCGTCCTACGCCGACATAGCCCGTTTGGGGAATATTGACCCACAGCCTATCACCAGCACTCAACAGGTTCATAGTTCTTGAATACCAAAGACCGCCCCCGGCAGAAATGAAGCCATATTTTCTAGCATCATCCCAGTTTCGCTCGTCTGTTGCCTCACCAAATGATACATAGAATTCGCCGTTCCAGGGCTCTTTGTCCACCACGGTGACCTCTGTATCCGGGTCTATAAACCAGGCCCTACTGAGATACCTGTTTTCTCCGTCTGAGAAGACCTTCAATGAAACGAGGTTGATAGCAACGCTGGAATCTGCTAGGTAAGATACAATTCTTTCTGTACTCGAGTCAAACGTTGACGCTACGATAACGACTTGATGGGAAGAGTTCAGCTCATCTTCCTCGGGACTTATGCCAAACTTGCTACGGAAAGCATCATCGAAACTATCGCCTATTTCGGGTGTGTAAGAAGATTGAGAGAATCTCCTGTAGATCGCAGCAATGTCCTCTGGGTCTAAATCAACAACCCAGGAAGCATAATCCAATGCTTGCGCCACAACGTCTCTGGGGGTTCGAGCCTTCTTCAACTCTATGACAATCAGCGAGCCATCACGGTTTATCGCCAGTAAATCGACGTAATGGTTGAACGCCGTAGGGACCTGTCGGCCTATCACCAACCAGTTTGGATTTAGCATTTCAACGCGGTTTTGAAGTATCTCCTCCAAGTCATCCTCAGAGGGTAAGGTGGTGGTGCTCAACTCCTTGATTTCATGTCCTATCTTCCAGATACTCTGTCGAATAGGCAATGCAACTCGCCTCCATTCAGTCGTAATACCCAGTTTCTTCCAGGGGAGATATTTGTGGGTAGCTACTGATGCCGGGCTTCTTGCCTACTGAAGCTGAATCAGCTTCTGACGCAATAGCGCTCCAGTATCTCGAGAAACCGTGCGAAATCACTATCTGTGAGTTCATCCACCGAGCCTTCCGAGTTCCTCCCAGATATTACACCTCTAACATCGTAGTTAAACATGGGCAGGGTATTGAGCTCTGAGATAAACTCATCCCTCTTCTCCTCACTGCCGCCGAATATACTTGCTCTCATGAAGCAGTATACACCGCCCCTCGCCCATACAGTCAGTATTCGAGAGCCGTGCCTGCCCTTGATTCCGAATATGGGATTCTGGGCCTCGACCTCCATGAGGACTCCGGCTTCGCTTGCCCAATCAAGAAGAGCTGAGAGGCGTCCACCAAGCTCTGGGTCCAGGGATTCGTAGTACTCCGTCAGGTCATCATATCTCCAAACACGACCTTGCCTGCGTTGTCCCGTTTTCGTGGCAGTGACCTGCGTCTGGCCGACAATCCTCGGCACCAGAATCATGGAGGCTTCGTTATCGCCGTAGCAGCTTATCTCCAATCCCAAAAGCTCAACCTTTTGAAGGTTGGTGTTCAGGAACTCGATTATCCTGCGAGCTTCCGGACGTAATCGGTCTGCAGCGATTATTAGCCTCATCCGTCCCTCTTCGAGGTTCTCCTCGGCCTGCGCCCAGAATTCATCTGCATCAAGTTCATCTCCCGCAAACTCGCTCACCACATCGTCTGTATTCTCACCCCAGTATCGGGAAGCAGATTCTCGGAGTCTGCCGCCACCCCATACCTCGGCGACGTTTGCTGCGTAGTCCATTATCTGTCCCACCACTTCACGCCGCGCTTGAGTATTCTCCATAAGCTTGCACTCTACAAGGGTCAGGATGCCTCGTTGGTCCACGAGAAGAAGGTCGAGTGCCTGACCGTGCATCGACAGCTCTTTGCCGAGAGTAAGAAAAGATGGAGGCGCATCTGCCCCCGGCTCGATTTGACTCCCGGGTATGACCTCAGGATTCTTTTCGATGAGGCTCTGCAGACTGGCTTCCAGACGCTCTCCCTGTATACCGGCTCGGAACGAGCGGTAGGGGAGCGTCGATATCTGGTTATCTCTCAGTTCGAAGACCTCACCGATTTCTCTGCGGTTCATTGGTGATTATCCTCCTCTCGGATGACTCCAGACGCTACAACTGCTTTCGTCTTATCACCGCTGTCTCCTCCCGTCCGCTAGGCAGGTAATGCCTGTGCCGACAGTAATCTTTAGCCTATTATTACAGCGAGCTGTGTTCTCTGACCGACATCCATTGAAATCGCATCGATGCAAGCTCGAAGATTCTCCCTCCTAGGATTCACCTCGCAGGGTAACAATCCTCGTTGGAGAACTAGTCATGTATATGTTTTCCACCGCACTGAGGAGGACTAACATGACAATCCAGCAGGTACTCGCCTTGGACGTGGGTAGCACTACAACAAAAGCCAGGATGTTCATCCAGGAAGAAGGCAGCTGGAATATGGCCGGCTATGCAGACCGCCCCACCACCGTGGAAGCGCCAGAGGAGGACGTGATGATCGGTGTCATTGCCGTCTGCCGTGCCCTAGAAACCGACCTTGGGATACAGATCATATCTGACGACGGCCTTCTCATGCCCATGGGGGATGGAGCCGTTGTGGCTTGCTCCAGTGCCGGCGGTGGCCTGCGTATGGTCGTCGGTGGTGTTGTCCGGGAGATGACGGCCGAGAGTGCCGAACGAGCTGCCCTCGGTGCCGGGGCCATTGTGCAGGACACATTTTCTATCAACGACGGCAGGTTTCCAGTGGAACGGGTTGCCCGCATGCGGGCCCTGCAGCCCGATATGATCCTTTTCACCGGTGGTACCGATGGGGGACAGGTCAGTCACGTGATTGCGCTGGCGGAATGGATCCGGGCCGCAGAACCCAGACCCCGGTATGGTGAAGGACAGAGATTGCCGGTCATATACGCGGGCAATGCGTCCGCCAGATCCCTCGTCAGCGAGATCCTGGGAGATCGGGTTGACCTTCATGTCGTGGATAATCTGCGTCCCAGGCTGGAGGTGGAGGTGCTCGGACCGGCCCGGGAGGCCATCCATGACGTGTTCATGGAACATGTGATGGCCCAGGCGCCCGGGTACGAGAAACTACTCTCCATCGTTGACGTCCCGGTATTGCCCACTCCCGGAGCTTTTGGTCGACTGGTAGAGCAACTGGCAGGGGACGTCGAGGGAGATGTCCTGGCTGTGGACGTCGGTGGGGCCACCACCGACATCTTCTCCGTGGTTTCCGGGAAACTGTACCGCACGGTCAGTGCCAACCTGGGCATGAGCTACAGTGTTGCCAACGTCTTTGCCAGCGCCAACTCAGATGACATCGCGCGCTGGATGCCCGAGCCCCTTTCTGCGGAGGCGCTCAGGGAATGGACGGCCAACAAGATGATCCGGCCCACCACCCTGCCGCATCTCCTCTCGGATCTGCAGACCGAACATGCACTGGTCAGAGAGGCCATCCGACTGGCCCTGGCTCATCACAACAGCCTGATCGTGACCCTGAAGGGGGCCGAGGCGGGAGGAGCCCGCACGCCCCTTCTGACGACCCACGGTGATCTCACCGGTCAGGCGATGGTGGACATGATGAAGGTCGAGGAGATCGTTGGTAGCGGTGGGGTCCTATCTCACGCTGGGCGACTCTCCCAGGTCCTGGCGATCATGGTAGATGGGTTCGCCCCCGAGGGCTTGACCCGGCTGCGGGTGGACCTGGGTTTTGTGATGCCACATCTGGGTGTCTTGAGCCTGCTCGATCGCGATGCGGCCCAGCAGCTGACAGACCAGGTTCTCACCGAGGTGGGATGGTGCCTCGCCCCGGTTGCATCGGTCGGCGGGAGTCCCCAGGTGCTGGCCGAGGTGGAGATCATCCGTTGTGGTAGTAGGGAGCAGATGGAACTCAGACCGGGAGACTTCGAGGTTCGTCAGCTAGATCCAGAAAGCTCCGTGACTCTCTCGTGTACGCCGGTGCGAGGTGTGGATGTTGGTGTGGGCCCCGGTCGGCAGTTGAAAGTGAGTCTACCCGCCTCCCGGGGACAACTGGTACTCGATGGACGGGGTCGGCCCCTGTCTGGAGCAGAGGAGATGTCTCTGGCGGAGCTGGTTGCCCAGACCCGGAGAAACATTGAGAAACTGGGCTGCTATCGTGACGAGGAGGAGCTGACATGACCGCTATTCGTTCGGGACTCATCCACAAGCGCAGGCTCTTACCAGCGACGGGAGATATCGGGGTTCAGGTTGGAGAACGGGTCGAACCGGAGACGGTGATCGGGGAGGTCACCCTCTCCTTTCCCATGGCCCATTTCGTCAGTGTTGCCCAGCTGGCGCGGGAACGCCCTGAGGACATTACCCGTGAGGATTTCGCCGTTGCGGTCGGCGATGAGGTTCGTGCAGGGGACGTGGTCGCCGAGGTTCGACGGGGCTGGAAATTTATGCCCCAGATTAAAGAGATTCGGGCTCCTGCTACGGGGACGGTCGAGAGTATCTTCCCTGAATTGGGCCTTCTAAGCATCCGGGAGAGAGATTCGGGCGAGATGGGTACGGTGAGCATCCCTGTGGCCTCCCTCTTACAGTGCCGTCCCGGCGACATTCTCGGGTATCTGCGTGTGGAGCTGGGAGATGAACTGCACCGCGGAGATATCGTGGCCCTCAGGGAGGAGGGCGATCTCCCGCTGGTCGCTCGCTCCCCCCACGATGGGGTCGTAGATATGGTCAACCGCGTGGAGGGAAAGGTGATCCTCCGGCGCCATCGGCGTGTCCATCGGGTCAGGGCCTACGTGCCAGGCGTGGTGGAGGAGATCCTCGCCGGGCGTGGCGCGGTGATCAGGGCCTCGGGCACCCAGGTGCGGGGCATGTTCGGGGCTGGGGGTGAGGCTGCCGGACGAATCATGCTTCTCGATTCCGACCCCGTAACGGAGACCGATGTTCCGGAATCGTGTGAGGGGGCTATCTTGGTCGGACCTGGGCGTCTCGATGTGGGTGCTGTGCTCCGGGCCCAGGAAGTGGGCGCGGTTGCCCTGATCGCAGGATCCGCGCTGGCCACCGACGTGGCCCATCTGCTCGGTGATGAGCTGGGCATGGGCGTGACGGGAGAGGAGTCGCTGCGGGTTGTGCTGGTCCTGACCGAGGGCTTCGGTTCCATCCCCATGGATGAGAGGGTCTGGTCGGCTGTAACGGACGCTGAGGGCCGTCTTGCCTGCGTCAGCGGCGGAACCCAGATGCGGGCGGGCGTGGTCCGGCCCGAGGTAATTATCCCGGGAGCTGAGGGAGAAGATGAGGTGGAGGAGCCAGAGGAACGGGTCCTGCGCCCTGGTGCCAGGGTTCGCATCGTCCGTCAGCCCCACTTCATGATGCGTGGCACGGTGAAGGAGCTGCTTCCCATCACCCATGTCGGAGCCGGCATCCGGGCGCCGGCACTATCGGTCATCCTAGAGGATGGCACGGAGGTCACGGTTTTGCGAGCGAACGTGGAGGTTGGTTGACAGTTGATGGATGCTATGCGATTGTGGGTGTAGCCTGATGGTAGTTGCTTTGGTCAGGTTGCAGGTGGTGAACATCAGGGTTCCTAGGGAATGTTTGGGTGCGAACAAATGTTTGGAGGCTCCCCCGCAGGCGCGGGGATCGACCGTACACCGACATGGAAGCGGACGAGATCATGGTGGCTCCCCCGCAGGCGCGGGGATCGACCGCGATCGAGGCCACTGACCGTGAGGTAGGACAGGGCTCCCCCGCAGGCGCGGGGATCGACCCCTG
>PXCI01000024.1 GCA_003566675.1 Clostridia bacterium | reverse complement strand
GCTCCCCATGGGTTTTCTCTACTTCTTGTATCGGAATGAGGAATGCAGGTCTGCAAAGGTGAGTCCGAGAAACCTACAAGAAGAGATGCCGCGCTGGTTGTCGGGGAACGGAGGTGCGATTGATGCCCGAGGCAAGAGTAGGCGAGGTAACACACTATTTCACCAATATATCGGTAGCCGTGCTGGACCTCAGGGAACCGCTGCGGGTGGGCGAGTTTATCCGCATCGTCGGCAACCAAACGGATTTCCAGCAGACAGTTGAATCCATGCAGGTGGAGCACGAGGACGTGGAGGAGGGCCAACCGGGGCAAGAGGTAGCAGTTAAGGTGGATGACCGGGTGAGGCCCGGGGACGAGGTGTTCAGGGTAGAATAAGACATCGGACTGAGCCTGCGTCGCAAGGGGGAGAACATGCTGAAAAAGAGATGTCCGGAATGCGGGGGTTGCTCGTACTCAGCCAGCGACCTGCGGTGGATTTGTCCGCATTGCAGCGCGGATTTGACGGAGGAAGAAGCGCGGCCAGCGGGTGCAGGTCGTGCTGTGCAGAGAGAAGAGTAGGGTGATGTTTTCAGCTGACTTTACACAGCATTCGGAGAGCAGCTGCAGAACCGGTTGGAACTACGTTGGTTCCGCGTCTCATAGGTGCCAGCCAGTGACGCAGGACATTCACCCCGAGGCCTGGAAGACAGACATTGTCCGCCGTTGGCTACTTTCATCCATGATTCTCCCCTCAGGGCTGGCGGCGGGATGTCCCATGCTACCCCATCTGAGCTTCCTGCCGAGATTGAAGCAGGCCCCGCATCCCACCGTGTCGAATAATGACTTGGCCCGTCGCTGAGACCCTCAGATTCATCGCGTGCACTCCAAGTTCAGCGGCGGGTTATCCCATTCTCCCACCGCATCGGGGTGGCCCCTCCCTGCACTTCCATTATGCAGCGCCCCCCATATCTTGCAGTCATACCGTCCTCGTGGTGCGACGTTCCTTCCAGGAGATATCTACCTATCCACAAATACCCAAAATCGCACCCGGTGGAATCTGGTGCGCATGAGAGGCATCCTGGGCTTGAGGAGGGACGCTGGATGAGCAGAAGGGCGATGGAGGCCAGTAACATGGCGACAAGGTGATGTGAGTGACTCGTGTAGCTGACGACTGGCCAAACGCTCTACCACTTACCGCATCTGCCGAATACCCTTGCCTTCAGACACCCCGCCGCAGTATCGACGCTCCTGCGCACTCAACAATTGCTGGAATTGGAAGGTGTTTCCGCGCTGTGTGGCGAAATACCCATTAAACAAAAGTCTTGCAGGCCCGAAGGAGTGTCCATGTGGTGTGCACGCAAGCATGAGCCAAGAGTCTTCCTGACATCACCACATCGGCTAATTCAGAGACTGGAGCGTGCATTATCGGCTCTGTGTACATTTCCGGTGCCCAGTCAAAACGGTGTGAGGGACACCGGCAATACCGGGGTGTGCCCCTGAGACTTTCGATGTAGGAAGAGGCGGGCGTGTCACCAGATGTACATCGTTTGGTATGAGGGGGCAGACTGGCGTAACTGGAAAGGGATTCTAACCGATGGGCCGTAGATGGCGAAGAAGAAAAAGCGATTCGGAACGGCTGGCAAATGCGGTACTCCTTGCAATAATCCTTGTGGTAGTCTGGTGGACTCGAAATGTAGGTGGCCTCTGGTCTCTCGTTGCTGTGGTTGCCCTCGGAGTGCTAGGATTTTTCGGAATACGTTGGTGGTGGAAGCAACGTGCTCTTCTGAGGCTGGCAGATAGTGGTATCGATGAGGTTGACTCCATGAGTGGGGAGGATTTCGAACGGTTCATATCAGCACATTTCCGGCGTAAGGGTTATGGAACCAAGTTGACACCGAAGACAGCAGACTACGGTGCAGACCTTATTCTGGAGAAGGATGGGCGCAAGGTCGCGGTTCAGGCCAAACGATGGCATGGATTAGTGGGTGTCGGTGCTGTCCAAGAAGTGCTGGGTGCAATCCAGTACTATGGCGCTGACACCGGATTAGTAGTAACTAACAGCGCCTTCACCGAAAATGCTCACGAGCTGGCGAAGAAGAGTCCGGTAGAGCTTTGGAGTCGCAAGATGCTAACACAAGACCTTATGAAGTCCGGAGGGAGGCCCCCAACTGCAGCCCCTCCCGATAGTGCTCACACGCAAGAAGACCCCAGGTACTGTCCCAGATGCGGCAACACTTTGGTCGTAAGAAGTGGTAAGAGGGGCAGGTTCTGGGGATGCAGTGGATTTCCAAAGTGCCGCTATACGGCTGATATTTAGATGGATTGGCGGAGCAAACGAGTTCCTTGCCAGATTGGTGGACAGATAATCCTGTCTGTCGAGGGTGGGCGATGGCACATAACGGACCGAATATCCCGATGTTGTGGCTGGCCCTGAGATAATCCCCAGGGCAGGTTCAATAATCGGGAAAGCAGCTCCGGCTCCAGAGGGGAGGACACCGCTGGCTGCGGCGTTCACCGAGTGTCCCTTGGAAGTGCGGAGGGACGGTTATACGCTGAACGAAGGTGGGTGAGGTTACTCACCATTATGTACAACTATCTGATAGTGAGGAGGGGTGGCTTTGAAATGGTCTGAGCTGATGGGTCCCGGACCAATGGGGCGATGCTTTTGGTGTGAGAAGAGTGTTTCCCAAAAGCCTGTGTATGCTCTGGGAGGGAGTTTTAGGCCGGGGGTGGAGCATCCCCCAAGTAGGGATGACGGTTATTTGGTTAAGCTTGCAATGTCGGGAAACATGGATACTGCGGAGGTTAAGTGGGTGTGGGCTATAGTGGCAGGCTCCGAATCCGAGGCCAAGAAAGAGGGATTTGATTTACTGTTCATGCTGTGCTCCGAGGTATGTGGGGAGGAACTCAAAAAGACTCTGCAAGCTGAGATAAAATCCTTCGATTCGATAATCTAACTTGACTGCTGGGGCTCGCAACGACAATCCGCAAGACGCCCAGTCCGCTCCACCTAATCTTCCCCAGTATCCACATAACCCCATATCTTCCAGTCCTACCGTCCGCGTGGTGCGTCGTTTGCTCCCAGGGCTATGTTCTGCCATCCTGGGCCCGCAGGTATTCCAGTCCACGATGTGGAATGTAAGACAACGCAGGGATTATGTGTGGAAACAGTGAACTCAGGCCTATGTTATTCGCTCATGGACCTGACGGAGCCAGTAGCGTAACCGGCCACAGGGGTGTCTGGTATTCTTGGCTACATCAGTCGTGGGGGAGGTCCTGTCGATGAAAGAGATGAATCTGACAACGATAGGTATAGCCCCGCATGGGGAGAATAATGTACTCGTGCTGCAAGAGGTGGACGGTGAGCGTATGCTTATTCTCGGCATCGGTTTCGCCGAGGCTACGTCCATCGCCATGGTAGCTGAGGGCGTTGCGCCGCCTCGGCCCATGAGCCACGATTTAACGATAAGCCTCATCAATCGTCTGGGAGGATGTTTACGGCGGGTTTTGATTCACGAAATGCGTGATGAGGTTTTTATTGGCCAGCTGGACATTGAGACTGACCAGGGAACCTTGGAGGTTGATGCACGGCCGAGTGACTGCATTGCCCTGGCGGTCAGGCATGGTACTCCGATTTATGTCTCTGATGTGGTGCTGGCTGTGGCCGGGGTCACCCAGGATATGATGGACGATGATGACGAGGAAAGCATTGACTGACCCGTCCCGGTGTCTCCGACTGATTGTGCAACTGGCCCACAGGCAATGTAGAATCAGACATGTCAGGGAGTGCCGCGTAACCGACCGGCCTATCGACTGACCGAGTGACGAGTTTGAGGGGGAAGGAGCACTCCCAAAACCCTCAGATACACTTCGGAGGCGCAGCGACCTTCGCCCTCGTCATCATCCCATACGGCGACATCGAGGCCCTGGAGGCTGCGATCAATGAGAACACCGCGGCGTTCCTCGTCGAACCCATCCAGGGCGAGGCGGGAATCCGGGTTCCCCCTCGGGATACCTCAGGTAGGCGTACGACCTCTGCAAGAAGAACGATGTCCTCTTCGCTGCCGACGAAATCCAGACCGGGTTCGGGCGCACGGGGAAGATGTTTGCCTGCGACTGGGAAGACGTCGTACCCGACGTATACATCATGGGTAAAGCCCTCGGGGCTGGAGTATATCCGGTTTCGGCCGTGGCGGCGAACGATGACATCCTGGGGTTGTTCGAGCCGAGTTCCCACGGCTCTACCTTCGGAAGGAATCCGCTGGGGGCCGCCGCCGGTATTGCTGCCCTCGAGGTTCTCGAGGAAGAACCCGGTGGAGAACTCCAGGGAGTTGGGGGAGTACCTGAAGGGAGAACTGCGGCGGGTTGTCACCACCCCGCACCTGCGATAAATCCGGGATAAGGGTCTCTTCATCGGGATCGAGTTGGACCGCAGCGCGAGACCCTACTGTGAGGCGTTGAAAATCGAGGGCGTCCTGGCGAAGGAGACCCACGAGAACGTGGTGCGGCTCCTGCCACCCCTCACGATAACGCGGGAGCAGCTGGATTGGGCCATCGAGAGGGTGGGAAGGGTCCTTTCCTAGGCCCCCGATTGGGTGCCCCCAACAGGTGTTCTCGGGGGTGACCGTGTGATCCGTTCACGATTGCCCCGCCGGGAAGCCTGCAAAGCCGGGCACACGGGGCAATTTTAGTGACGACCGGCGGGCAACCAGGGCCGATGTCAGGCCCCCGATGCGGTGGATCTCGCCCTGATCCCTTCCCGCGCACCCCGGTATCGGTGCCCGCGGTCGCTTGGATGATAATTTGAATTCGTAGGAGGGAACCGATGGAGGACGTTATTGAAACCCTAGCCCAAATCGACGCCGAGTTCTCGGGCGACCTGGGTGTGTACGCAAAGCGGTTGGATACCCGAGAGACCTTCAGCTACCGCGCCGGAGAGGCAAATCCGCCGGCCAGCACCGTCAAGGCCGTGGTTTTGGCCGAGGTATTCAGGCAGGCCCACGAAGATCACTTCGAGCTCGATGATCCGAACCAGCTGACAAAGGAAAATGTGGAGCGAACCTTTGGATCGGGCGTTCTCCGAGATCTCAATCGCGACTTGACGCTGCGCGTGCGGGACATGTGCATGCTCATGATGGCGGTCAGCGACAACGTGGCCACCAACCAGATGATCCAGTTGGTCGGCCTCGACAACGTCAACCGGATGGCAGTGCGGCTTGGGATGCAAGGTACATACATCAACCGTCCCATGATTCACGTGGGTGAGGAGGCGGAGATCCCCTTCGGGGAGACCTCCGCCCTAGACTTCGGCATCCTGTTCGAGTCCCTATATCATGGCGAGGTCGTGAGCCCTGCAGCCAGCCGAGAAATGTTGGACATGATGCTGAGGAACCATTACAAGACGGACATCCTGCGCTACCTGCCCCCGGACCTGGTCCGTCCGGAGGATCCGGCATCGGAGCCCATCGTGCGCGTGGCCAGCAAGAGCGGTACCACCACGGGGGTCAAATGCAGCGCGGGCATCGTGTATACGCCGAAGTGCGATTACGTGATCTCCCTATTTAGCCGCAACTGCATCGATCGGATGTCCGTGGTAGACGAGGAGTGCGCCGATCGCCCTCCCACCGTGGATAACGAGAATCAGAAGGTGTTGCCGCGGGTATCGCGACTCATTTTCGACACCTTCGCCGATGATATCGCTGAGTTCGAGGACCGCTAGGGCCGCCACCCGGAGGCCGGTAATTCCTCCGGAGGTATGGTGGCTTGGAGCGCGGCGTCGCCAGGACGCTTTCAACCTGACTCCGGCCCGGGTGGTCGTTAGAGGAACGTACGCCACTGTTAATTGGAGAATCTCGGCTACGCCCTTTCACCGATCATATCGATTACTTGAGGAGGAGGTATTTCGTGAGATCTACCATCATCACGGTACTGATGCTTGTCGTCGTCCTGCTCGTCGCTTGTGGTGATCCCCCGCCCGTCGTCAACGATGAGGAACCCCCGCCAGTGGTCAACGACGAGGATTTTCCGGCCATGGGAAGGGTGGAGGTATCACTGCCGATCGACGGCTCGGATGAAGGGTACCCGGAGCGGCCGGCGGAGGCCATCGGAGTGCAGATCCAAATGGCCCACGATGGAGACTCCCTGTACGTGCATCTGCGAGCCGATATCGATGGGTGGCTCGCCGTCGGGTTCAACGTCCGGGGAGGTGGGATGGACGAAGCCAATATGGTTATCGGTTACCTGGATGGGGAGGAACCCTCCCTCCGGGACGACGTCGGTCGGGGTCGAACGCACGCAGAGGCCGCTACCAGGGCAGTGGAGGACTTCTCCCTTCTAAGGGAAGACGGGACCCGGATCCTGGAATTTTCGTATCCGCTGATCTTTCCTGGGGACGTTGACTACCGCCTGGACGGGTTGACGCCCGGGGAGATGTACACGCTGCTCGTCGCCTACAACGCGAGTTCCGATGACATCAGCCGGCAACATAGTCGGTTCGACAGGATTGATTTTGTGGTAGTCCCCTGATCGAGATGTCTTGCTTCGCTCTATCCACAGTCGGCGTCAGCGGACCCGGCGGATAAGGGTTGCGGAGCCTTCACTGCGGCCGAAGTTCTCCGGTGGGCGGAAACCCGCATCCGAAATTGGAAAACCGTCGAGCAGACCTGGAACGCGAGAACACATCGGTCCCCGGATGCCCGCACAACGACGAATCACACGGCACCCGGGGACAACCCGGAAAGGTGTGACATCATGTGGGCAAACTCCGAAGGTCATACGGGCGAAGTGGAAGTTAACGGATTCGGAATTGCCTACGAAACCAAAGGAGAGGGTCCACCCCTGCTGCTTCTGCACGGGGCCCTCGGGGACCACAGAGTGTGGCGGCGGCAACTCGACCGGCTGTCGGATGTGTACACGGTTGTGGCGTGGGATGCCCCGGGGTGTGGGAAATCATCCGATCCCGAGGGAGACCTCGAATTTGCGGACTATGCCGACTACCTGGCGGGATTCATCGAGGCCATCGGTCTGGACCGCCCCCACGTTCTCGGTCTGTCCTTCGGAGGTGGCCTGGCTCTAGAAGTGTATCATCGGCATCCCGGCATTCCCCGAAATCTAATCCTGGCTTCGGCCTACGCTGGAGGTGCCGGATCCTTGCCGCCAGAGGAGCTGGAAGCGCGGCTCCAGCAGATCCTCAGGCTTTCCCGCGCGACTCCCGAGGAGGTTGTGGAAACCCTGATCTCGAGCATGTTTACCGCTTCCGTTCCCGAAGATGTCGTGGAGGAATTGGCACGGATCATGCGTGACTTCCAT
>PXCI01000091.1 GCA_003566675.1 Clostridia bacterium | reverse complement strand
GCTCGCGCGCTGCCCCCTGTACCCTGATGGAGTGAGCAAAATGAGCCTTCGGTGAACAAACAAATAAGCCAAAAACCTGTGGAGGGCTTCATCTTGACAAGGCCCTTCCATACCAGGAGGTAGGGTTGGGTTCTGCCGATTATGTTGATCAATGACGCTGACGGGTAGGGACATCATCCGATGGGGTTGTTTTTTGCGATTCGGTTGTGTTTGGTGCGGGCTAATCCGGACCATCCCCAGCTGTACAAGGCAAGTTCGCCAGGGGGCGGCGTATAATAGACTGACGCGAGTTCGGTGGGAGGGTACACGATGTACAGAGAGGAAGAGGAGTTTCACACGTTCAGGGGCTATACGCAGGCCCAGTTTGAGCGCAACAAGCTGAGCGCCAGTATGGAAGACTACCTGGAGATGATCTATCGTCTTGCGGAGGATGAGGATTTTACCAGGGTCAACGATGTTGCTGGTGCACTCAATGTGCAGCCCCCTTCGGTCACACGGATGATCCAGAGACTCGCGGCCAGGGATCTTCTCGAGTATGAAAGATACGGCGTGATTGTTCTGACCGAAGAGGGCCGAGAGGTGGGCCGCTACCTCCTGAAGAGGCACAACATGCTGGAGGAATTCTTCACCCGCCTGGGAGTTCAGTCCCGACTGCTGGAAAATGTGGAGCGAATTGAGCACAATCTAACCCCTGAAGCAGTGAATTCCCTGTTCATGCTGGTGGAGTTCCTCCGCGACAATCCACAAATCCAGCAACTCATATCCGACTATCAATTCGAGAGATCTGCCTCCGACGAGTCCGAGCTCACTCCAGGCAGCGGTAATTCCTCGTAGCGAACGGCGTCGCCTGGTGGGACTGTGGATACTGGCCTGGGAATCCATCGGGTCCTGCGTGTAGCCGAGTAACCCGGATAAAGGTGGTAACCGGCTGGGGCTTTCAGTATAATTCTTTCAGTGGGCCCGTACATCAACACACCCGCCTGTGGGTCATAGGGCCCCTGGTGTCCCGGCGAGGAGGCGAACCAATTGCTCAGGGTTCTTCCCGGTGATCTGGGTTACTATCTTCCTGGTACGGCCACAGATAGCGCCAAGGATAAGGGACTCAGTTCATCGGCATACATCATCGCCCAGGGTCAGGCATGTGGCATCATCGATACCGGCCTTGGGGCACGGACGTTCCGCGCCCTGGTCAGCTGCCTGGGCGCACACCGACTCACCCCTCGTTGGGTCATATTCACCCATGATCATTATGACCATGTGGCCAACGGGCCGTGGATCCGCCGACACTACAATGTGCCGCTGTTGATTCATCCTGAGGACCGTCCACTGGTCGAACAGCCGCTACGCATCTTTGACGATGATCTTATGAGATCACACTACTCGGGTACCCTCAGGGATGCGTTTGAGGACATGAACCGATTCCCGGAGCAGTACCGACGATACCAACGAGAAGTCAGTGAGGACCAGTATCATCCGGTGAGGATTGATGAGACGGTGGAGGATGGGGACACCCTACAATTGGAGAACTTCCGTCTGCGGGTGCTTCACACACCGGGCCATTCACCAGGGAGCATCTCTTTGTACGAGCCATCCCACGGAGCTGTCTTTGCGGGAGACCTTCCTCTCTGGCTGGGGCCGGGTAGGCCCTATCCGTTGGGAAACTACAGCCACTGGAAGGCAAGTATGGATCGGTTGCTGGCACTGAGTCCGCGGTTCATAGGCTGGGGGCACTCCATTCCAACATCCGGCCAGGAGAACTGCCGCCGTCTTCTTCAGAACACTCTGCGGCGGGTGACGGAAATCGGCCGCGCCATTGAGGAGCAGCTTTCGACCGGAGAGCGCACCACGGCCGAGCTGCTCGAGGCCATGGACCTGGTTCCCGCCGCACATCGCGAGATGGCTGAGCACAGCGTACACGCAATCCTCGCTACTCTCAGAGACGAGAAAAAGGTGGCGACGATGCGGGTGAAAGGGATGTTGTACTGGGGGCTACGATGACCGCGGCTCTCGCAGCCTGCTGCTGGGTATGGTGAAGCGGAATATTGCACCTCCATCGGGTTGATTCTCTCCGGTGATGTTGCCACCGTGTAAGTGCACGATCTCGCGGGTGATGGCCAGGCCCAGGCCCACCCCTTCTCCCCGCGTTGTTGGTGACTGGTAGAAGCGCTCGAAGATATGTGGGAGATCCTCTTCGGGGATCCCAGGGCCGTCATCAGCGACCCAGAAGACAGCTCCTCTGGTTTCATCGGTTGCGTGCTCCAGTTCCCCCCCGATTTGAATCGAACCATTTGGCCCAGCGAAGGAGAGGGCATTGTCCATGAGGTTGCCAAGGACCTGGTCCAGCCTTTCCTCGTCTCCCCAGATCTCCAGCCCCCCGGGATCCACACTCCGCACATCAGTGCCCATCTGCGCGGCTCTCGGGGCGGTCCGGGCGACGGCACGGTCTAGCAGATCCGTGCCGTAGATCCAGTCAAACTGCATCGACATCTGGCCTGCCTCCAGTCGCTCAAGTTGGAGGAGATCGTCAAGCAGCCTCTCGATGCGGTGGGTTTCTTCGAGAATGGTTTCCAGGTAGGGTCCCTGTTGATCTTCGGATATCACCCCGTCGTTGATCGCCTGGATGAAACCCCTTATGGAGGTGACCGGCGTGCGGATTTCATGGGAGATTGTTGCCGTGAAGGCCTGTCGTTTCTTCAGGAACTGCGACAGGTCCTGCGCCATTTCATTGATTTGCTTCGCCAGCTGGGAGAACTCTCTGACGTATCCTTCCGGGGCGCGCCGCTCCAGTTCTCCCCGGCCCAGGGCACGAGCTACCTCGCTGAGTTCCTCTGCCGGTCTTGAGATCCTCCGGGCGAATACCATGCTGAGGACGAGGGCCAGGATCAGGGCAACGGCTCCCGTCTGGATCATGATTTGCAGCACGTCGGCAGCCGCCCTCGTAGCAGCTGTCACCTTCTGAAACTGAATCACCATGCCGACCGGTGGGGATTCGGGGTGTAGGTGGATGGGAACGAAAACCGCGACCAGGGGATCGCCCTCCGGGGTCCGCCATTCGGTGCTCTGCATTTCACCGGATTCCAGGGCTCGTGCCACGGGCTCCATGGAGAGGCGTCGCTCCGGCTCCTCGGGAAGCTCAATAGCATCCGAGTCGACGAGCATATCGCCGCTAGCTGAGAGTACGACAAAGTCGGTGTTGACCATGGCTGTGACAGCCCTGGACCACACCCTGAGGCGCTCGTCGATCACCAGGGAAGATCTTTGCCCCCGGAGGAGTATCTCCATGGCGAAGAGCTGCGCAATATTCTGGCCCTGCAGGTTGAGAGTCTTCCGGGCCTCGTTGAGCAGATACGAGCGGACCATGCTGTTGAACAATACGCCCACCAGGACCAGGACGATCAGCACCAGTACCAGGTGCGATAAGGTCAGGTGGGTGCGGATGTTGTTCATTCATCAGCCTCCGGTTGTTCAAACTTGTATCCGACGCCCCAGACCGTTAGAATGTAGCGCGGGTTCCCGGGATCGGGTTCGATCTTCTCTCGCAGGTGGCGGATGTGGACGTCGACCGTGCGGACGTTTCCGTAGAACTCGTAACCCCACACCTGGTTGAGCAGCTGGTCTCGGGTGAATACCCTGCCGGGGTGATTGGCCAGAAGCCACAGAAGATCGAATTCCTTGGCGGTCAGATACGCCTCGGATCCACCCTGGATTACACGACGCTGGTCGTAGTTCATGGAGAAGTCATTGAACTCGAGGTGTGTTTCGGCCGGGGTCTGGCTCCGTCTCAGGACTGCCCTCACCCGGGCCACCAGCTCCCGCGGGTCGAAGGGTTTGGTCACATAGTCGTCTGCACCCAGCTCCAACCCGTTGATCCTGTCGCTGACCGCATCGCGGGCGGTCAGCATGATGATCGGTATGGCGTGGGCATCGCGTATGCGCCTGCAGACCTCCCACCCATCGATGCGGGGAAGCATGAGGTCCAGGATCACCAGTGCCGGCGGGCTTTCGTAGACAGATTCGAGCCCCTCATTGCCGTCGGACGCCAGTTTGACTTCGAAATTCTCCTTCTCCAGGTACAGGCGTATTAACTCTTGAATGCTGCGATCATCTTCTATAACAAGAACATGATCACCGCTCTCTGTCATCAGGCTCTCCTTTCCAACTCTGCTGGCGGAACAGGTTCCCTATGGCTTCCCGATCCTCACCGTATAGGCTCATACCTACCATGAGTTTTAGTCGAGCCTTGATTCCACTCAGGGATCCTGCCCTAATTATGCCCTTAGATGATCGCCCGGCAACAGTACCTCCGAAAGTGCATCGAGATGCAACAACGGCAATTGCTCTCTCCAGGGCGGTCCTCTCCAGGCCTCGCTGCATGGCGGGGGGCAGCGAACCCAGGCCTGCTGCCTCGATCACCATGGCTCGGAAGCCTCCTGCGATCAGGGCATCGACCATTGTTTCATCCATGCCCATACCCGCAGTGATCAGTGCCACGGGCTCATTGAGGGAGGAAGGCCGGGGGAGGGTTTCCCGGTTCTCAGTCCGGCGGTGATAGTGCACTTCATTCCACTGGTTTATGATGCCTACCGGGCCGTACTCGGAGGTGAAAGTATCGACGGCCCAACTGTGCATTTTGGTGACCTGGGATGCCGCGTGGATCTCATCATTGAGGACCACCAATGGGCCTCGTCCGAGGGATTTCCTGCTTCCGGCTGCCACGATCGCCGCGGTCAGGTTGCGAGGCCCGTCGGCTCCTGCAGATCCTGCCGAACGCATTGCCCCTGTTAAGATCACCGGCTGGGTGTGGGTCCAGAACAGGGACAACAGGTAGGCCGTTTCCTCCAGGACATCCGTTCCGTGGGTTATAACAACGCCGTCGGCCCCGCCCTGGATCTCCTCTTCTGCCAGGTGGGTCAGTTGCAATACGTCTTCTGGGCTGAGGCTGCTGGAGGGTACGTTAAGGAAGTCCTTCCAGGTCACATCGGCCCACTTAGGCGAATCCGAGAGATCACGAGCGAAATCCGTTGCGGTGAGTCTCTTCTCGCCTTTGCCAGTGGGTGTAGCTATCGTTCCTCCCGTGGTGATCACCGTCAGTTTCGGTACCATCGGAGTATTCCCCCTGTTCATAATTGGTCCGCGCCGTAGGACTCACCATCTTTGACACAGTGCCATTCATGGAGCATCCTCGCTGTGGATGCCTGATACTGTGACCGAGCGCGCAAAACGGTATTCGGTTACGTCGCACAGGTTGAGGGGTCTCATCACTGGATGATCCGCACTTGAATAGGCCACACCCCACACCCAGATGGCGAACAGTGACTATCTGGTAATTCGGCAAAGAGATTCAGGGTTCCTGTGGGGTTACGTAATTGGGCGAGTTGACATAAGATGAAGCAGTTTTGCTCATGGCCAAATCACCTGGATGAGCATTGCAGGCAAATAAATTACAATAACAGGATGCTGGAGCCTGGGCACAGCATCGACGGGAGGGCTAGACTATGAGCACCAGGGGTTCTGATCTCATAGGTAAACCTGGCAGATGTGTGTGTAACAAACTGTTGATGACACGTGAGGGCGACACCATTATCATCAAGTGCGGTCGCTGCAAGAGGTATACCGTTATTCAAACAGAAGGAATCACCTCAATCGATGTATACGACATCGGATCCTCTGAGCTGGCGGCAGCTCTACAGGTCGTCGGGGAGGAAGATTCTTGAGATCGGAGGGTCAGTGGTTATCGTCCGGGGGATCGCCGGAAAGGTGGGCGGCTTCGCCGGCCTCAAACCGGTACTTCTGTCCGCAGAACTGGCATGTGATTTCCTCCGGCCCACCCGGGTGGGACAGGTCGCCGGGCGAGTTGTCACTCAGGGCGCTGAGCAGCCGAGCTGCCTTTTCCCGGGTGCAGTTGCATTGAAAACGGACTGGTTCGCTTCCGATGAACCGGAAGGGGAGATCCTCGGCCACATACTGCATGATGTCCGCCGCATCTGCACCATCCCGGATGAAGTGGCTAATGGAGTCCAGTTCCTGGCACCTGCGCATGATTTCAGCCAGTACATCGTCGACGCCGTCCCGGGCTGACGGCAGCCGTTGTATGAGGAACCCGCCGGCAGCCTGGATCCGGCCTCTACCTTTCACCAGCACCCCGAGTCCAACTGCGGATGGTATCTGCTCGGAGACGGTGAGATAATAGGTGAGATCCTGGGCGATTTCGCCGTTCGTCAGGGACGCGGAGCCCGAGTACGGCTCTTTGAGTCCCAGGTCGTACGCTGCGGAGATGAAGCCGTTGTTTCCTACAACCCCAGCCACATCCAGTTTTCCCTCGGGAGTGGGCGGAAGGTCCGCCGATGGATTCTGCACGTACCCGCGTAGGTTTCCCTCGCTGTCGCAGGTGGTGATGATGGTCCCCGTCGATCCACCGCCGTTGATGCGCAGTGTCAGGTGATCCTGTTTTCCCTTCAGTGAGGCACCTAGAAGTGCCGCACCCGTCAGCGCTCGCCCCAGGGCGGCTGCTGTGGTCGGGGCGCAGTGGTGGCGTTGACAGACCTCGTCGACCGATCTTGTTGTGACCGCTGTGACTGCTCTGATTCCGAGATTCTCAGATAGATATCGAGCCCTGGTATCGGACATGATGCCCCCTCTTCCGTCGCTCAATGTCAATGGATGAATAGATTCCCGTTACATCCCGCTGCTGTCTTGCACCCCGCAGCGCTTCGGGCGATACTTAAAGATAGCAGATTGGGGGCGAAAAGGCGATGGACCATCGTTGGGAGAGGCTGCTGCACTTCGCTGAGGAGCATTACCTGGATGCTCTCTTCTTAACGGACCCTGAGGACGTGGGATACCTCACGGGGTTTCACGGTGGTTGTCTCCTGATCATTCCCGGTGAATCTCCTTACCTCATCATATCTGATTTCGAACGGGTGGACATACAGGAAGTCACAGGTGACTGTGAGCTGGTGGAGGTCAAGCCGGGCACAGCCCTGGATGCGGTCGGCGGGCTTCTGCGCGGGTCGTCTCCAGACCGCCTCGGATACAGCACCATGCTCACACATAGAGAATTTGTTGAACTGCAGTCCATGGTGATGCAGCGGGGTCTATGCCGCCAGCTGGTCGTGATGGACCGCATGGACCGGTGGTTGAGGGGAGTCAAGGATGACCGGGTCCTGGAGCAGATTGTTCAGTGCTGCCGCATCGCCGAGTCTGCCTTTGAGCGGGTCTTGCAGGTGGCGGAGCCGGGACTTCGTGAGTTGGACCTGGCTGCAGAGATAGAGTGGGCCATGCGCAAGGGCGGCGCGAGTCAATATGCCTTCCCCACGGTGGTTGCGTCGGGTCCCCGGT
>PXCI01000080.1 GCA_003566675.1 Clostridia bacterium | reverse complement strand
CTGGCGTGCCACCACCGCATCGGATCCTTCGAGGCGCATCTCCGCGAAGAACCTATGGGCGTCCTTGATGGGCAGGGCAGAGAGCTCGGCGAGATTCTGCCCTCCCACGGTGACCGCCAGGCTCTCCGGCCGCAGCCGTGCTCCCCCGCACGACGGGCAGGGGCGCTGCACCATGAACTCCTCGATGTAGGAGCGGACGGAATCCGACGAGGAATCCCGGTGTCTCCGGGTCAGGTTGCGGATCACTCCGCCAAAGGTTCGGTTGCGACGACGGGAGCGCCCATAGCGATTGCGGTAGGTAAAGGGCATCTTCTCACTGCCTCCGCCGTGCAGGATAACATCAAGCTGCGTTTCATCCAGCTGGGAGACCGGCACATCCAGGGGGATCTTCCAATGGGCACAGGCAGCGGCCAGCAGCTGGGGATAGTAGTCCCCCCGGCTCCAGGGCCCCACGGCCCCCTCCTCAAGGGTCATCGAAGCATCCGGGATCACCATCTCGGGATCGACGACCAGGTTCTGTCCCAACCCGTCGCAATCAGCGCAGGCCCCGTGGGGACTGTTGAAGGAAAACATCCGCGGCGCCATCTCCTCCAGGCTGAAGCCGCACTCGGGGCAGGCCATGTACTCACTCAGGGTGATGTCTTCCCCATCAACCAGGTCGATGATCGCGAGGCCGTCGCCCCAGGACAGGGCCGTGGCCAGGGAATCAGCAAGCCGGTTCGCCAGGTCCCTCTGAATCACCAGGCGGTCCACCACGATCTCCACGGTATGGCGGCGATTGCGGTCCAGTACCGGCATCTCCTCCAGGAGATAGGCCTCTCCGTCCACTCGGACCCGGACAAAACCCGCCCGCCGGATGTCCTCCAGGAGTTTCTCGTGCTCCCCCTTGCGATCCCGCACCAACGGGGCCAGGACCTGGAATCGGGTCCCGTCGGGAAGGCCGAGGATCTGGTCCACCATCTGGTCCACCGTCTGGCTGGAGATCGGCCGCCCGCATTCGGGGCAGTGAGGTTTCCCCACCCGGGCGTAAAGAAGCCTCAGGTAGTCGTGGATCTCGGTGACGGTGCCCACCGTGGACCGGGGGTTGTGGCTGGTCGCTTTCTGATCGATAGAAATGGCCGGAGACAGCCCCTCGATGTGCTCCACGTCGGGTTTGTCCATCTGGCCGAGAAACTGCCGCGCATAGGCGGAGAGGGACTCCACGTAGCGCCTCTGCCCCTCGGCATAGATGGTGTCAAAGGCCAGGGAACTCTTACCACTTCCTGATATGCCGGTGACGACCACCAGCTTATCCCTCGGAATGGTCACACTCAGGTTCTTCAAATTGTGCTGCCGTGCCCCGCGCACAATAATATGATCGATCCCCACAACGGCACCTCCGCCGCCAAAAGTCTAGCTCGATTTCTTCCCCTGTTGTTCCAGTTCAATTATCATATCACGAAGTACCGCCGCCCGTTCAAACTCCAGATCCGCCGCAGCCTTGCTCATCTCGCGCCGGAGGTCCTTCACCAGGGCGGGCACATCCCTCGCCCGAACATCCTTCAAGTCACGATCCTTCAGCGACTCGGGCCGTCCCACCACCCGGGTCGCCTCGATCACATCCCGCACGGCCTTGCGCACCGTCTGTGGGGTGATCCCGTGGTCGCGGTTGAACTGCTCCTGGATTTCTCGCCTGCGATAGGTTTCCTCAATGGCTCGCTCCATCGAACCGGTGATCCGATCGGCATACATGATGACCTTGCCGTGCAGATGCCGCGCCGCCCTACCGACGGTTTGGACCAGGGAGGTCTCCGAACGGAGAAAGCCCTCCTTGTCTGCATCCAGAATCACCACCAGGGACACCTCGGGCAGGTCCAGGCCCTCTCGCAGAAGGTTAATCCCCACCAGGATATCAAAGACCCCCAGCCGGAGGTCACGGATGATCTCCATTCTCTCGAGCGTATCGATCTCCGCGTGCAGATACCGCACTTTCAGGTCCAGGTCCTTCAGGTAGTCGGTCAGTTCCTCCGCCATTCTCTTGGTAAGGGTGGTCACAAGGATCCGTTCCTTGCTGTTGACCCTCGCCCTGACCTCTCCCACCAGGTTGTCCACCTGTCCCGTGGCCGGCCTGACCTCGATCTCCGGATCCAGAAGACCCGTGGGCCGCACGATCTGCTCTACCACCCGGGCACTGTTATCGATCTCATAATCGCCCGGGGTGGCCGACACATACAGGACCTGTCCCACCGTGGAGGTGAACTCCTCGAAGGTCAGGGGACGGTTGTCGAAGGCCGAGGGCAGACGAAAGCCGTGGCCGACCAGGGTCTCCTTTCTCGACCGGTCCCCGGAATACATGGCCCCGATCTGGGGAATGGTCCGGTGAGACTCATCCAGCACGGTGAGAAACTCCTCGGGGAAGTAATCCAGCAGCGTGTACGGAGGAAGACCAGGAGCTCGACCGGTGAGGTGACGGGAGTAGTTCTCGATACCCGTGCAATACCCCACTTCTCGCAACATCTCCAGGTCGTAGCGAGTACGCTGTTCCAGCCGCTGGGCCTCCAGCAGCTTACCGCCATCCCTGAGTTCTCGGAGCCGCTCCTCGAGCTCCTGCTCAATGGAGATCACGGCCCGACGCCGATTCTCACTCTCGGTTATGTAATGGGTTGCCGGATAGATGGCGGCGTGATCCCGCTCACCCAGAACCTCCCCTGTAAGGGTGTCAATCTCCGTTATGCGGTCAATGACGTCCCCGAAGAGCTCGATGCGCACTGCGTTCTCCGTTGACGATGCGGGAAAGACCTCCAGTACGTCGCCGCGCACCCGGAAGGTACCGCGCTGGAAATTGACATCGTTTCTCCTGTACTGAATATCCACCAGCTGCCGCATCATCGTATCCCGATTCCGGGTGGCCCCCCGCCGAACCGAGAACACGAGGTTCTCGTAGTCTATCGGCGATCCCAGGCCGTAGATGCACGAAACAGAAGCCACAATGATGACGTCCTCCCTTTCGAACAGGGCGCTGGTGGCCGAATGGCGCAGCTTGTCGATCTCATCGTTGATCAACACATCCTTCTCGATGTACGTGTCGGTGTGGGGGATGTAGGCCTCGGGTTGGAAGTAGTCGTAATAGCTCACGAAGTACTCCACCGCGTTGTTCGGGAAGAAGTCCCGAAACTCGCTGCACAGCTGGGCAGCCAGGGTCTTGTTGTGGGCCACCACGAGGGTCGGAAGCTGGAGTTTCTCGATCGCGCAGGCGACGGTATACGTCTTGCCCGATCCCGTGACACCCAGGAGGGTGGCCGCCCCCTCCCCATCTCGCATCAGCGAGGTGATCTTCTCAATGGCCTGCGGTTGGTCACCCCGCGGCCTAAAATCGGAAACCAGCTCGAAGCCCGGCATTGGAAATCCCCCTGAACCTAACCCTACCATCGAACGTACGTTCGTGCAAGAGTCACAATGATCTCCGTCTTCGGATCAGACGGCGCCACCACCTGGACAGAATCCCCCCCCGGGATAGGTCCACGTGCTGTCGGTCGCCCTCCTCGGGCGCCGTCACCACTTCCAGCCGACCCCGAGCGTTCCTCCGCCCCCGGAGGGTGAACGCTTCCGTCCCACGCCGAAGGACAATTTCCAGGAGCGGGTCGGAGGCCTCCAGCGCCTCCACCAGTTCCTCTCTGTCAGCAACCTCTTCCCCGTTGACGGCCATCACCACGTCTCCACGGCGAAGTCCCAGTCGATAGCCAGGCCCGCGGGGTCGAACATCGAGAAGCGCAACCCCGTCGCCCGGGGCGACAAACCCCGGAAGGCCCTTCAACTCGCGATTGCCGCCGTACTTGATCATGGCCTCGTGCCCCAGGGGGCTGAAGAGGGCAGCCGCCCATACCAGCCAGTGGAGATGGGCGATCCCCCAGCTCAACGCCAGCAGGATGATGCTGAAAACCCACAGGTGATGGGCACTTCGACGGGCCCGGACCCTGGGCAGTTCGGTGACCGCAATGTCGGAATACCCGAGGGCCGCCACCACTGCGGTCATGATCCGCACCCAGTCTGCTCCTCCGGGAGGAGCAACCTCGATCAAGGGCCACCAATCGGGCATGCTCACCGTCTGTCCCAGCATCTCCGGGGAAACCTGCAGGAAAAAGATCAGCATCAGGGGGATGGGCCAGAAGCGCTGGATCAGATAGGCTCCCACCACCCCCTCGGACCGCTTCAGGTATACCGGCGTGCAGACACTGTCCCCGCTGACAAGCACCAGGAGCGCCTCCATGAGGTGTAAGATCGCAACCAGGGCCATGATCCCCGCAACGTTCAACTGGGCCGGCCAGCCGAGGAGGAGGTGCGAAACAGCCAGGATCCCTGCCGCGTAGGAAAAGCACAGGAAACGAGGGTTCACCAGCATCAACGCGAGGGCTGCCGGCCACAGGTAGATGATGTCCTGCTGGAACAGCACGACCCCCATGAACACCAGGATAATGCTGCCGATGATCCCGGCCACAATGCCATATCCTGCGGCGCTGATGGTACTCCTGTAGGGGTCGTTGATCACAAAGCCGTGGATCTTCTTCTCCATCACGGCCACCCTGCGGTACTGGGACCAGACCAGGAAACCAACCAGCCAGAACAGGATCCCACTGATGCTGAGGGGCAGAAGGCCCAGTGGGACCCGGATCAAGATGTCTCTGGCCAGCTCAAGCAGAGGATGCAAAGTCACCTTGAGACCCTCCCACCTCAGATCCGACGGATTCACACTCACCGACCACGTATTACCTCGATGCCCCGCTGCAGCTGGGGGTCACTCTCGGGATCGCCCATCAGGGCACCTTCGGGCCAGGCAACCTCTATATCCGGTCTGAGCCCTCCCTCTTCCTCGATGCTGTATCCTGAGGGAGTCAGGTATCGTTCCGTGGTGATCTTCATGCCCGAGGGCTTGGTGGGATCCAGGTAGTAAAGATGCTGCACCGATCCCTTGCCAAAGGTTCTCTCGCCCACCAGGGGAACCTCCATCCGATCGCGCAGGGCCCCGGCGAGAATCTCTGCCGCGCTGGCACTGTATCCGTTGATCAGGACGACCATTGGGCCAGAATAGCCCGTTCCTGTCACCTCGCGGACATCCTCTGTGCCCTCCCGGTCCACGGTGGTGACCACCGGGCCAGCGGGCACAAACAGGGACGCCACCTCGACACATTCGGCGAGGGTACCACCGGCGTTGTTCCGCACATCCAGGATCAGACCCTCAACCCCGGCGTCCTCGAGCTCAGCCATGTAGTGCCGAACCTGGTCGGGCGTGTTGGCCGTGAAACGACTGATCACGATCAGGCCCAGGTCTCCGTCAATCACCTCGCCGCTGACCGTCGGAATCTCGATCGTGTCGCGTTCGATCATAAACACAAGATTCTGGCCCGTATCCGGTCGCTCAACCTCAACCGTCACGACCTCACCAACAGGCCCCCTTATAAGCTCTGCCACATGGTCCGCAGCCATACCCACCACATCCAAATCCTCAACGCGGAGGATCCGGTCCCCGGGCCTCAACCCCACGGGATCATCGGGCTCCGCATTCTCGAAGGGTGTGGTTGCCGCCGGAGTACCCTCAAAGGGCACCATAATGGTCACGTATCCATCCACTTCGAGGATGGACGTTCCGATACCGGAGTATTCGCCCTCCATAGTTTCTCGCTGGAAGTCTCTCATCGCGGAAGCATCAAAATACATGGAATAGGGATCTCCCATGCTGGCCACAACCCCGCGGATCGCCCCCTCGACCAGGGATTCCGGCGTGACCTTTTCATCATCGATGTAGTTCTCCATGACAATCATGGAGGCCTGAACCAGTTCATGATAGTTTTCAGCCCCCACTATGATGTCGGAAACACCCGGCTCAGCGGGAGGGGAAACGAGATAGGTGCTCGTGATGCCAAAGGTGATCAGGGCAGACACCAGAACCAGCACGATTATACAGGCTACGCCCTGCCCCCTGGTGAGTCTGATCAATCCAGTTTCGTCTTCCTGCAACGTGGACACCCCTTCCTCTCCAAACTATTACGTCTCAACACTGTGAGATACGCCTGATATGATTATACATCAGGGATACAAGGAAATTGGGTCAACCTATACGATAGTGCCTATTCATTAAGGATAGATGAAGGACCGAAGGATTTCCACCAGGAACATGAAGGTGCGGGCAGGCAACCCTGCAGTTTCACGCTCCAGGCCCACTAAATATGTTGACACTTCATCGTCTTCGCCGGGCTTAACCGGGTCTGATGGTATACTGACATATCAGTGCAGCATCGCACGACTGGGGGATACGTTCCATGACAGAGATGGCTAATCGGCGAAAGGTGGCCACTGGGCTCAAGGCATTGGCTGCTGCCAATTGGGACATTGGAGTGGTTCAATCCACAGACCCACTGGGGGCGTCGGGAAGGGTGCACACCATCATCACCCGGGGGGATAGGTATGTTTTGAAAGAGCAAAACGATCCGGGAAAAGTGGCCTGGGAAGCCGCCCTCCTTGGCAGGCTGCGGAGGCACCTTCCCACTGCACCTCCCATGATGACAAGGGACGGGAGACACTGCGCACCCCATGGAGATACGTTCTGCGTTCTGTACCCTTTCCTGCAAGGGCACCGTCTGGACCACCAACGCAATGTTGTTGAAGGAGCCAAGTTTGTCGGTGAAGCAATCGGCCGGCTGCACGGTGCCCTCAGATGTTACCGCTCACTTTATCTGAGTCCAAGTTTCTCTGATTATTTGAACCCTGAGGTATAGAGAAACCCGGGGTAGATCCCCGGGTTTTTGTGGTCAGTTTGAGATGTTGACGTCGGTGGCGAATTCACTTATCACCCGCTCAATGCTTTGCTCTTCGACGATGGTCCTGTCCCGCATGTAGGTGTCTAAAAGAGCGGCCCTGCATCGATTGTTGATGCGTCGTGGGATGCCCTGAGTGTTGCGATGGATCTTCTGGATCGCCGTTTCGGTGAACAGTTGTGGGTCGCCCCCGACGGTCTTCAGCTGGTGTTGGATGTATCCCTGGGTTTCCTCTGCGCCCATCCCCTCGAGATGAAACCACACTTCCGCCCTCTGCCTGATGGCCGTGTGTTTTTGGAATTTCAGGTGTTCTCTCAGTTCGGGCTGTCCGGTGAGGACCAGAGCCATAGGTGCTGCAGCATCAATGCCGAAGTTGGTGAGAAACCGCACCTCCTCCAGCATCTGTGTGTCCCATAGATGAGCCTCATCGATGACCACCACGGGGGTGACCTTCTGTTGCCTGTGCAACTCCAGGATCTTTTCGTCAAAGAGCCGCTGTGCCTCGGATTTCAGCCAGGGGGGCTGCACATCCAGTTGATGCAGAAGTTCCCTGTAGAGGTCTCTGGGGCTCAAGGAGGAGCGGGCCAGGTAGAGGAACCGGTGATCACTGAGGTT
>PXCI01000335.1 GCA_003566675.1 Clostridia bacterium | reverse complement strand
GCGGCTTCTGAAGATGGTGATCACGCGGCTTCTGGAGGAACTCGGCAAACTGGATGTCCAGTTGAACCGGGAAAAGAGCCGTCTGGTGAACATGGAACGCGGGAAGACCTTTACCTTCCTCGGCTTCGAGTTTCGGAGGGTGAAGACGCGGAAGGGAAAATGGGGTGTGCGGTATGCACCGAAGATGAAGGCGCGTAGCACCCTTTTATCCAAACTAAAGGAGATCTTCCGCCGTTACCAGTCCCAACCGATAGGGCAGGTGATCGAAGAGATCAACCCGATACTTCGCGGTTGGGTAAACTACTTCCGAGTTGGACACTCCAGCCGGTGTTTTGCGTATGTAAAAGACTGGGTGGAGAAGAAGGTGCGAAGGCACCTGATGCGGGCGCGCAAGAGGAGCGGTTTCGGATGGAAACGGTGGAGTAGGTCCTGGATATATGAGCACCTCGGGCTGTTCACTGATTACGCGGTGCGGTATTATCGAGGACCGAAAGCACGACCAGCGGGATCGGCCGTATAGCCTTGGTCATGAAACCATCAGGAAAGCTCAGTGTGGGAAATCCACATGCTGAGATTGACGCGGCGGGAGCTGGAGATAGGGTATGGTGCGGATAATGAGGCACTCTCAACCGAAAGGGAGAGCAAACTGTCTAGGCCCACCTGTAGCCACTACGCCAGGTCCCGACCCTACTGCTGCGAAGACGGCTGTGTCCGTCCTGTTTCCCCGGCCACTATAGCAGGCCAAACCCGCACCGGGACCGGGTCGGGAGTGCGATCAAGGGACAGCCTGTTTTCAGCCTTCCACCCCATCCCAGGGGGGCGCGAGTGCGGTCGGTGACGGAAGGCTTCCTCCGTGCCGACCATCTCTTTGACCTGCAGGCGATCATACCCATTTGTCATCACCAGTGCCGTCCGGTCAGGGTAGCTACAGGGGCAACCATCCATGGCGTTAACCCTCCAGGGCGTGAGGGATCCCTCAGTCGTCCCTCTCGGGTTCAAGGTGCCTATTGAACCACCGGAGGATGTGCTCCAGGCGGTGAATCCTGTGCCAGGGCTTGCCATTGCGGGAGAGTCCATGACTCTCGCCGGGGTAACGAATAAACTCTGTCTCAACGCCGAGCTTCTTCAGGGCCACGAAAAGCTGTTCGCCCTGCTCCACGGGGCAGCGATAGTCCTCTTCAGAGTGAAGGATCAACGTTGGCGTCGTGGCCTTTCCCACATAGGTGATGGGAGACTGGCGGAGGTATCTTTCGGGATTGTCCCAGGGCGGCTGTCCTCTCCCCCAGGTCTCGTCTTCTAAGAATCCCATGTCGCTGGTGCCGAACATGCTGTACATATTGTTGACGGCCCTCATACTCACCGCGGCCCGGAAGCGATCGGTGTGCCCGATCAGCCAGCTTGTCATGAACCCCCCGTAGCTTCCCCCGGCAACGCCCAGTCTCTGGGGATCAATCCACGAGAACCTCTCCAGGGCACCATCGACGCCTGCCATCACATCGGCATAGTCCTCGTTGCCCCACTCCCTCTCGATGGCTGCACAGAAATCCTCACCGTAGCCCTGGCTTCCCCTTGGGTTGGTGAAGATGACTCCGATGCCCCAGGCGGCCAGGAGCTGAAACTCGAAGAAGAAACAACCTGCATACATCGCCATCGGCCCGCCATGGATCTGCAATACGGCGGGATGCGTTGCTCCATCGGTGCAGTTGATGGGCCGCAGGACCCACCCCTGAACCTCGGGGCCGTGCTCGGCACGGAAGGTATAACGTTCCGGCCACGCGATCTTCCTCGAGGAGAGCAGCGGCTCATTGGCAGCGGTCAGCCGTCTCACCTGTAGGAGTCGCTCCTCATCCACCTCAGCAATATAAAGATCCCCGGGATTCTCCGCCGTCGCCCGCAAAAGGAGCGCCCGGGAACACCGGGGATCCAGGTCGTACCCATGAATCACGTGATCGCCCTCGCTTACCTGTTTCACGCGACCCGACTCCAGCTGCACCGAGTAAAGATGAGTGTTCCCATCGGCACTGGCACTGACGTAGATGAGGTCTCCACCTGGAGACCACACGGGACGCGGAGCAGGGCCTCCCATGCTCATATCACCGATGGCCTGGTTGCCGAGGCTCCGGTCAAAGCCGGCCGTGATGCAGCGTGCTTTCCCGGAACCGTCTGCGGGAACGATCCACAGTTTCACGTTGCTATAGTCTGCACGTTCCCAGGCGTGGCCGAGATACGCGATGCTGCTGCCATCGGGTGACCAGCTGAGGGAGTCCACAGGGCCAAGGCTCCCGGTGAGTTTCAGGGGATCTCCCCCCTCGACGGCAAAGATCCACACATCACGAAACGTCTGCACGTCCGGGTTCTCGTCCCGGCAGGCAGCGACTGCAATGCGCGTTCCATCGGGAGACCAGGCGGCGCCATGGTGGTCAAAATCCCCCTGGGTCAGCTGCTGGGGCTCGGCAAGGCCCTTCGGAGCCTCCCGGGGGATATTCGCCAGGTTGAGGACGAAAACCTGGGTCCTCTTCTGTCCGAGATACCCCTTGCCGTCGAAACGGTAGGAAATCCGTCTTATATGTTTGACATCCTCGTTGAACCGATCGTAGAGACGGCGCGCCCCTTCGCCTACCTCAACGGTGTCCCCAGGCTCATCGCTTTCGACACGGGCGGAAAAAGACATCTGTGTTCCGTCTGGCGACCATTGATAATCCAGCACGCCTCCCTCGACGTCGGTGATTCTTCGGGCCTCGCCCCCCGTCGTCGACATCGTGTAAATCTGCTGTGCACTGCCTGCCGTCCCCACGCCCCCATGGCGGTCCGAGAGAAAGGCGAGATGCTTCCCACATGGAGACCAGCGAGGAGACCCATCCCGGTGTCGTCCGCGGGTGAAAGGCGAGGGTTTTCCGCCATCGGCAGACATCATGTAGATCCCGGAACGATACCGGTTATGCTCACGCTCAATGCTCGTCTGAACAAAGGCCACGGTCTGACCCAAAGGACACAGCTGCGGGTCGCTCACAAGCTTGAACTTCAACAGATCCTCCGGTGAGAAAGCCTGTGCGGTCAATGCCAACACCCCCTAGCATTGATTCTGTCCTGGGACACCACTTCCTGCCCCGGAGATGAGTTGCTATAGCGGATGGTGAAAATGATGCGGGGAGGCCCCGATGGGTGCCCTCCGTCTCCAAGAGCAGGCCTGCAGGGCGGTCCAAACAGGGACCGCCCCGCCCGGAGGGGGTTTGTACTGACGATCGCTTGAGACCATGCGGTCAGACCACCCACCTGCAATGGGTTGGATCGTGCCACCTGGTAGGTGCGAACCATGCTTACTCAGTCGACGTCTCCCCGAGCCACTCCAGTCGCGATCTAGCCCCCGGCGACCATGGGAAGAATTCGAACCTGGTCACCCGGCCTGACCTCGACATCGAGATCTGTCACTGAGAGCAGCTCACCATTCGTCACGACAACAACCTGCAGCACCTCATATCCTTCCTCAGCTATCAGGTCCTGAATGGTCGTACCTTCGGCAACACACAGGCTCTTTCTGTTTAGGAGGATTCGTACAGCCATGTCGAACCTCACCTCCATGGTCATGCTGTGAACGCAACACCAGCTGTCATCACCACCACGGAATCTGTCTCTACTGGGCCAGGTCGGCGAGATCAAGGCGCTCCAGCGTGTCCTTGAGGGGAGCACCCTCTTCACTCCAACCGCGGTGATCGTAGTAGTCAGCCATCATGCGGTTGAATGGCGGAAGGTAATCGGCTGCTCCACCCGTCTTCCTTCGCAAACGAAGAAGTCGGTCGGGAACCACGTCATCCTTCCGGCTGAACCCCCTTCTAACGTTGATCATGCGCTTGAGGTTGAAAAGGCGCTCTCCGGTCTGCAGCAGATCCTGAGCGTTCATCTCATGGCCTGTGACCCAGGAGTACCAGTCAGCAATCATGGTCAGCGTCACGCCCCCAAATAGGGCGAACTTGCAGACCTTCAGCGAGTCCATGCACGCCATCATGTCCTGTGCCAGGGCGGTCATCTTACCCTTGCCCTCAGCGGAGAAACGATCAAGAGGCTCTGGCACACCTATTTCCGGCACGGCCACATTCCGCTCAAGTACATGCGTGAAGCCCTGGAGGTGACAGGCCCCACGATTGGAGGTCGCGTAGGCAACCCCGAGGCTGGCATAGGCACGGGGATCATGCATCGGTACTTCGAGCCCCTTGACGTGCACCGAGTACTCAAGAGCCATTCCTCCAAGCTCCCCGGCTGCATGCCTGACGCCGTGGCTTAGAAGCGCACCGAGTCCTTTCCGTTCAGCAATATCATGCAGCATCTGCAGCAGACCTGATGCGCTGCCCCAGGGCAGTGGATAGCCGATCTCTTCCTCCGTTACAAGCCCTTTCTCGAATGCCTCCATCGCAAAGGAGACCGCACAACCCGCAGAAATCGTGTCCATGCCATAGCGGTTGCATAACTCGTTGGCCTTGCACACCGCCTCCAGATCGTCCACCAGGCACATGGACCCCAGGGTCGCTGCACTCTCGTACTCAGGTCCTGCTGATTCCGTACCGGCATAAGGCCCATCTTGCACGTGGACCACCCGGCCACACCCTATGGGACAGGCCCCGCAGGCAGCCCTACCGGTAAGATGCGTATCTGCAAGCCGCTGACCTGATATTGCCTCGGCTCCATCTACCCACGACCCCTGGCTCCAATTCTTGATCGGCAGGTCCCCTACCGCTTCAATGGCCGCCATACTGCCTACCGTCCCGTAGTTGCGCAACGCACTCGCCTTGGAGACGATGTCCCTGGTGATGCTTCTCAGGTGCGAGGTTAGTGCCTGGGCATCGCTGGGAATGGGTCCTGACCCGGTTCCCCTCGCTACCAGCCCCTTGACTCGCTTCGCCCCCATCACGGTCCCAACGCCGCATCGTCCAGCGGCCCTCGCATCCTTGCCATCGGTCATGATTGAGGCGTACATCACGCCCTGCTCGCCTGCCTGTCCGATGACTGCAGTGACCGCTTCCTCGTCGGTCTCTGAACGCAAAGTCTCATCCGTGGAGAAGGTATCCTGACCCCAAACATGTGAAGCATCTCTGATCTGGCACTCATCATCACTGATCCATATATAGACAGGAGCGTCAGATGCCCCCCTCAAGATCACCCCATCAAAACCGGCTCGCCTCAGCTGTGTCCCCCATCTTCCGCCGACATCCGACTCAGCCCAGCAACCGGTAAGGGGGGATAAGGTGCAGATAGCAGTGCGACCCGAAGTGGGCACAGTACTGCCGGTGAAGGGTCCATTGAACATGATCAGGGGATTTTCAGGGCTGAGCGGATCCGTGTTTGCATCTGTCTCGCGCCAGATATAGGCCGCTGCAAGACCACTACCACCGATGAATTTACGTACCTCATCGGCATCAAGAGGTGTTATGATGACGGATCTTTGCGTCAAATCGATCTCCAAAATCCTACCAGCAAAACCATGACTCATAGGGTACCTCCTTAGGTGTATGCGCTTCATTTTGGCATTTGAGCATCCATGCCAACTGTCAGACGCCGCCAGAACATGACATGTCTGGGCGAAGGACGCCTGCGGCGACCAGCTGTCTCAGCGTACCCTGACTAGACTAACTTCAGATCAGCTAGTAAATCCACGGGCCATCAGATGTGTTGCCACCCCGGAACAAGCCACTGGGAGTCTGACTACATGATAGGCGACCTGCCACCTTAAGCACAAGGATGGCCCCCGCCCGGGTGCAACCACCTTCTGGAGGGGTCGATGGTGTTGGATCAAATCGGCCAACAGGCGCCCAGAACGTCTGTACCCCACCTCTCGCCCCGCAAGGCGAGTGTCATCTTCGGACAAGAAATACCTGTCCCCACGGTAACTTCAGCTCATCATCCGTGCGTTGATCTCTCAGTACCGGAGGGTTGCGCGCGCTAGGTGACGAATAATACCAGTCTACGGCAAGATCCCGGAGAATCTACCAAGGCTGACGTTGATAAGGGTCCCTCTCTCCCCGGCCAGGACCCCGGTTTCGCCTTTGATTGGTGGCAGCGCTGAGCCCTGACACCTTAGTCAGTTCCCAGCCTCCCTGGGTTCCACCGATAGATCCGGGAAGCGATACTCCGTCCGGTCCAGGTACCGGCCCAGGATCGCGGAGCTGAGGATCAGCAGGGGCAGTGAGAGCCCAAGCCTTAGCAGAGTGAATTTCGGTCCCAGAAATGAGAGCTCAAATATGGTCATGGGAACGCGGAGAATAGTTGAAGCACCCACGTAGGTGAGCAGTATATTGTACGAGGCTCCCTTGCCGTACAGGGCGTGTGCCACGGGAAAGGCGACGTAGCTGCCCCCCACCGTGGTCATCGACAGCAGCAGCGCCCACAGGTAGCCGAGAGCACCGGACTGAATTCCGAAGTTTCTTTCAACGGTCTCTTTTTCCACCCAAACCTCGAAAAGGCCGATCAAAATAAAGGCACAGGGCAGCACCATGATCATGCCTACGGCGTAGCTGACGAAGGTGCGTCCAATGGCCTGACCCAGGTCGAATCCCGCCAGCTGCGATACGAGGAGAAAGAGCAGGTACGCACCGATAAAAACGTATCCCCATTTCATCTACATCAGCTCCCCGAACGCGAGGCCAATGCCCAGCGCGACTAAAATGGCGATGGCCATGTTCTGAACGAAGTTGTGCAGGAGGGCGGCCTTGAGACCGAGGAACCTGCGCTCCACGGGAAAGGTCTCCACGCCCACCATCATGAGCGTGGTCGTGAAGGCAGCCAGGGTCATGTAGGAGACACCCTTTTCCAGCAGGATTCCGCAAAGCGGAAAGGCCACGAAACCCGGCATCATGGTCACGGTCCCAATGAGTCCTGCCATCACCACGGGCAGAAATCCCTCGCCGCCAATGTGTCTCATGATGAAGTCATCGGATACGAAGGTCAGGGTGATGGAGACCAGGATCAACATGTACAGAAAGGTCGGCAGTATTTTGAGCAGCTTCTTCCCAGCCATTCGGAAGGCCCGGATGGTCTTTTTGTAGTTGGCGATCGATGATACCAGTACAGCCAGAGCGGTTAGGACGTATATGAATATTGAAGTGCGCCCCTAAATTCGAACCACCTGGATGGCTATCATGAGACATGCAATTGTGGGTAAGTGGGAGTAGTGGTATTCTCTCCCCGAGGGGAGGTGCGTCCAGACAAGGCAAGCACACTCAGCAGGAGCCAAACCTGTCAGAGCAATAGCCAGAAGCTCTGTAGCTAGGACGGCGGAGCTAAGGGAAACCGATGCTCCGAAGCCCGTTGACAGTGCCACCCCTGGGGTGGCGGCGAGCTACCAGGCCGAAGCGTGAGCGAACATACAGGTGACCTCGAAAGGGAGAAAGACCTGGAGGCCGAGTCCACCTCCCCTGGGCG
>PXCI01000248.1 GCA_003566675.1 Clostridia bacterium | reverse complement strand
CAACCTCCTTCTCGCAACCGATCCCAGGACAATCAGACACCTGGTCAAAATACTCCATTGCCGGTTCAAGCCCTCGTGCCTCAGCCTCCGCCCGAGTCTCTCTACCGAGAGACTCACCGTACCGCCATACGGACTTTGTCAGGATCCGTTCCGTCTCTGAACGGCCCAGTTCCTCCTTCATCGTTCGGGCGATGTAATGGTAAAGACGAGCCATGCGACGGGCCAATCCCGTCAGATTCTCTCCCTCTCCATCCTGCCTGCTGCTCTCTTCGCACTTCTGCTCTCCTTCGGACATCGGTTCACCCCTTCTCCCAATAATGAGCATGCGCTGCACCCTGAAGCACAACACTCATCACATCATTACGTTATCAGGGGGATGACCAATGATCCAGTGCGCTCACGAAGAAACAGCCCAAAACTTCCGGACTGGAATCCAGCTTCTATGCGGCAGAGGATCGGGTAGACCTTCTATGTCAAGCTCGCCCGGAGAAAGTGGTTCAATATGGGTCCGCATCCGGCGGTTCGCCATTGGTCCAGATCCCTCAGTGGCTCCTTCATGTCAGCGATAAAGAAATAGGCCAACCAGCCACGAGTATATTCGTTCAGCCGGCGTATCCTCTCCCTCAGGCTCACTCCCCAGTTCCGAGAGGTAAGCCGCCTCAGGCGCTCTTTCAACCGCTTCACTATAACCTCTGCTGACTTCTGCCGCCTCAGCTGCGCCTCTCGGTGCGGGTTGTCAGCTCCCACTGACTTGGTCGGTAAATCTCCCCGGGCAAGGGCGAATACTTTCCCCGCACACCCGCCCTGTTTACCCAACAGGCCTTCAGCCAATATGGGGCTTTGTCCTGTGTGGCAGACTCGCCCAACCTGTCACGCCTCGTCCAGGGTTCGTGCTCCTCGGGTCGCGGTTTTGCCTCCGGCTTCCTTCAGATCCCGCGTCACCACGGGCACCCTTGCCTTCGGCTAGTGGTTCAACGTGGCCACTGCCCACAGGGGACTTGCACCCCCAAGCATTCGCCCATGCCGGGCACACCACATGAAAGAAGGGACCTGGGAGGTCGCTTCTGTTAAGCCATTCAGGTAATGTCCGACTCAGCCTCGTCGATCTCAAAATCCTCTTCGGCAACATCATAGCCCAACAGTCGCAGGGCCTCGTCCACCGACAGGTCTCCATCCTGCACTCGGATCAGGATCTCTGTACGCCAGCGACCGTCGTCCTCTTCTTCCTCAGTCCCTTCGCGACGCTGCTCCATCCCATCCAGGTACCGTTGAATCCCCTGGGGCACCTGCTGAGAAATCTCCTGGGAGACCTCCCTGACCCGGTCGCTCACGGTCCGGCTCCACTCTCCCATCTCGTGAGCAAAACGGTCGAGCTTCTCGCGGTTGATGATTCCCGACATAGCTGGGATGGGCGGCAGCTCCAGTCTAATCCTGCGCGAGCGGAATCGTCCCGCTTCCTCCCCGAAGCTCAACCAGGCAGCCACCTGCTCCGAGCGCACCATCACCTCGGTCAGCTGCCGCTTGGTGTCCTCCCCTTCACTGATGACCGAGAAAATGTCCATCTCCTCACCCAGAATGTCCTTCAGAGTCTCCAGGTAGTCATTGTGCAGCCGGGTCAGAATCTCGCAACGTTCGGTGGGAGAATCACCATCAAGGGCCTCCTCTGCCCGGGCTGCTATGCCCTCAAATAGAACTCTGTACCTCATGACCTTCTCGCGATTCATGTCTTTACCCCCCATTGAAATGAATGCAACATACTTCAGCGGTATGTCCCCTTTGCTCGCATCCAGAGCCCGGGATCGTTCCAACCGGGACAGTTTGCTTCCGCAGCCACAACCTACACGACGGCATTCTTAGCTCCGACTCCATCTCCTTACTATTGCCCGAGAGCCGCACACAAACACACGGATCCCGTCAGAAGTGAGCGGACGCCACCCGATCGCTCCGGGACGGAAACTCTCACCTCCTGCAGCCTGGCCGAGAAATGATGTTCTTCCATCCACGCGTTTCCATCATACCCCTACCAATCCAACGCGTCCATGATTTCCATGCTCCGCCATGGGTTCGCTCGGACGACCACACGGCTGAGCATTCCGTTGCCTGGTAATCGGGTCTTTGCGACGGCTCGAAAGCGGGCACCCCGTGAGCAGCCATGCCGAAGTATGATGGTTCATACTTTCCTGACGGGCACCTCGTGAAACCTGCACCTTTCGCCATCAATGCGGTAGCCACGGATGACACAATCCTCATAGCGGATGCCCTTGCCAATACTGACTCGCCCCCCGGTAGCGAGGGAAACGATCAGCCATATCTTGGTTGGATGCCGTGCGCATCTTATGTCCGCGGCGGAAGGTACCGCCGGCGACTGCGGATGAGAATGCCATATGCCCAACCACTGATCCCCCGCCCTGTCAATCTGGCACAGTATGTGGCTCAGCTCATCCGGAGCGATGGAGAATCTGTGCAGGGTCTGGGCCACATTAACCGCAGTGAAGATCCTGGTGGCGCATCCTGTCTGGCCAGCAATGATCCCGCACGCCTCCATCGGCAAGGCTGCCAGGGACTCCCTTAACAACAGACAGATCTGGAACTCAGATAAGCAAATGTCCTGCACCCGATCTCCCCCACCCCTCGTTGGCCCATAGACCATCCTATTCTCAGGGCCCCAGAGGCGCTCCATGCCCAGGTAGGCCTCAGGAAGGCGCTACCGCAGGTCTCAACCCGACTCTCTGCAGAGACCCAGGGCGGCTCGCACCCGCCGCCGTTACCCGTTGAAAAACGGAGCATCCGCCCGAAGATTTGAACGGCACGGGGGTTTGTGGTACCATACCGATTACCTGAGGATACCAGAGGTTCAGGTGACCTGCCCGGGGCACATCCCGAAGAATGAAGCGGAGGAGGGTTCGCCCGTGAATCAGATCTGGCCCAGGGCACGGTCGTTTGCGAAGGGTAGCCATTGACACCGATCCAATCCAAGTTCTGGAGGTAGGAGGCCGTGCCCCTGATCTATCTTGACAACAGCGCCACCACCAGACCCCTACCCGGGGTGATTGAGGCCGTGAGAAAGTCCATGGCAGAGGGCTACGGAAACCCTTCCTCTCTTCACCGCCTGGGCATGGAAGCCGAAAGAGCCATGGAAGACGCCCGGAGCGAAGTTGCCAACCTCCTCTCGGTAGACCGGACCGAGATCTATTTCACCTCGGGTGCAACGGAGTCCAACAATACCCTGATCCGGGGCGTCCTCAGCGCCTACAGGCACCGCGGAAACCACGTGATAACAACCGCTATTGAACACCCCTCGGTGAGGGGACTCTGCGAGCAATTGGAACGGGAAGGCACTCGGATCACCTACCTTCCCGTTGATGAACAGGGCCGGATCGATCCGGAGGATGTCCGAAGACACCTGGATCCTGAGACGATACTGTGCACGATTATGGCCGTCAACAACGAGATGGGCGCAGTTCAACCCCTGGCGCAGGTGGGGGCGATCCTCTCCCAGGCCCCCTCGCCCCGTCCTATCTTTCACACCGACGCGGTCCAGGCGGTCGGGAAACTGAACATCAACTGGCGACATGCAGGTGTCGACTCCCTGTCCATTTCGGCCCACAAGTTCCACGGCCCCAGGGGCGTAGGCGCCCTATACCTGAGAAGGGGGCTGAACCTCCCCCCTCTGCTCCTGGGAGGAGGACAGGAAAGGGGGTTCCGCTCCGGAACCGAAAACACCCCTGCAATTGCGGGAATGGCAGAGGCGGCGCGTTGGCTTCGGGAAGAAGGCTTCGCGGGGTACGCTCGCCTGCACACCCTGAGACAATATCTGGGAGATCAGATACGAAACAGCATACCCGACTCGTACATAAACGGTCCTGCCCCGGGCGCCTCCGCAGACCGTGGAGCGCCCCACATACTCAATGCCTCCTTTCCTGGGGTCCGGGGCGAAGTTCTGGTCCACGCTCTGGAAGAACACGATATATGCGTGTCCACCGGCTCGGCCTGCTCCGCAAAGGGAGCAAAGGAGAAAACGGCAGTGGATATCATGCCGATAGGAGATGCCCGGGCAGAGGCTGCAATACGCATCAGCCTCTGCCCCTTCAACACCCAGGATGAGATTGACCGGGTTCTTTCGGTGCTGCGAAAAACGGTACCTGCCCTGCGCAGAATCACCCGCGGGCGCTAGACGGGAGTGGCATATGAACACCGATGGAGATAGCATCATCATGGTTCGTTACGGCGAAATCGGTCTGAAGGGACAGAACCGGGGTACCTTCGAACGACGCCTGGTCGGCAACATAAGGAGAGCCCTGGAGGGATTAGGCCCCGAAGTGACCCGAACCTCGGGCCGGATCCTGGTTGAGGTAGCCCGTGATCCGGAAGTTGCGATGTGTCGTCTGCGTCATGTCTTCGGGATCGTGTCCATCAGCCCCGCCCTGCGCACACCCCTAAAAGACGAAAGCATCGCCGCAGCTGCCCTGGAGGTGGCACGCAGCGCCCGTCGCGAGACGGAATCCAAAACCTTCACCTTCAAGATTGACGCCCGCCGCTCCAACAAAGACTTCCACCTCACGTCTCCCGAAATCAACCAGTGGCTGGGCGCCCATGTACTGCAAAATGTCGACGGTATATCCGTCGATGTCCACCACCCCGACCTGCGAATGCAGGTGGAGATTCGACAGGAGTACGCACTTCTGACCGGACGGGTAATCCGCGGACACGGAGGGCTGCCCGTGGGGACCTCCGGCCGGGCCATGCTGCTTCTGTCCGGCGGCATCGACAGCCCCGTAGCCGCATGGTACATGATGAAGCGGGGACTGAAACTCGAGGCGATTCACTTCCACACTCCCCCCTTCACCAGCCCACGGGCCCAGAAGAAGGTGGAAGACCTGGCCGCCCGTCTGGCACGGTACAACGACGGGTTCACCCTTCATCTTTACCGTTTCACGGATGTTCAGAGCGAGATAGGCATGTCGTGTCCCAAACGACTCAGCCTTACCGTCATGAGACGGTCCATGCTGCGGATCGCCGCGTCCCTGGCAAAGAGTCGGAACATGCCCGCCCTGGTAACCGGGGAGAGCCTCGGGCAGGTGGCCAGCCAGACCCTGGAGAACATGGTTGCCACCGATATGGCCTCGGACATGCTGGTGCTCAGGCCCCTCCTGGGCATGGACAAGGAAGAGATCGTGGAGCGGGCCCGGGACATGGGCACCTACGAGACCTCCATCCTACCGTACGAGGACTGCTGCACGGTCTTCGTCCCCAAGCACCCCAAGACCCGTCCGTCTGTCGCGGAGGTCGAAGCAGCAGAGCAGAAACTTCCCACAGGAGGAGCCTCTGCTGCAGAGATCAAGACCCTTCATTTCGGCCGCAACGGCCAGATTCTGTAGGTGCAACCGTGCAGGGTCGCGGCGTTGTGGGGCGAACCTGTACATAAGCCCCGGAGCGTGCCGTTGCATCGCATCGCCCCACTGAGATCCTCATTGCAGGCATCCCCCGCTCCTACGGGCATATGGAAAGGGGAAAACCATGAATTATGAGACGGTGCACACATCCGATGTACTGATCATCGGCGGAGGGGGGGCGGCCCTGATTGCCGCCTGCGCTGCCGCCGATGCTGGTATGTCCGTGAACCTGGTGAGCAAGAAACCCTTCGGTCTTGCCTCCTGCACAGCCTATGCCGGGGGTGGATTCACAGCCCCGCTCAAGGGAGTTTCCGTCGACCAACACCGACAGATGACCCTGACCACAGGCTGCGGCCTTAACGACCCCGACCTGATCGATGTTCTCAGCAGCGAGGCCCCCGAGGCCCTCGAGCGGCTCCGCGACTGGGGAGTCGATCTGAAGATCAGGCCCGGAGGAGCCTTCGTGAGAGGGAAGTTCTCCAACCCTATGACCAGCGGTACAGGGATGACCCTTCCCCTGGTGGACCGCTGCAAGGCATTGGGCGTCGGCCTTCACCATCGGGTGCGGGTTGAACGTCTCCTCCAGGAAGACTTCGGCGGCCAGGTATACGGGGCTGAGGGCAGGGATCGGGATGGCACTCCAACCCAGTTTCGGGCAGGAGCCACCATCCTTGCCACCGGGGGAGGAGGCTGGCTCTACTCGCGCACGGACAATCCCTCGGGCACAACCGGCGATGGCTACCTGCTCGCCCTGGGTGCGGGGGCTCGCCTCCGGGACATGGAATTCGTCCAGTTCTATCCCCTCGGATCAGCTCCGGGCAGCCCCACAACCTGGTACATGGGCGTCCAAATCCTGGATCATGCCCGACTGGTCGACGGTACCGGTGAGGCCTTTGTCCCCACCCTGTTCGAGCAATGGGGCATATCCAGCGGGGCAGAAGCCAATCGCCTGGAGCGAGATCGGCTGTCCCGGGCTATTGCCCTGCTCCGGCGCCACACGGGCCGGGTGACCCTTCATCTCGAGGATATCCCGGAGGATATGCGCAAAGACCAGGCCCTGGCCCATCGCGCCCAGCTCCTGGGAGGAAGACGGAAAGATACCTGGTGTCCGGTCGAGGTGGCCCCCATTCAGCACTTCATGTCTGGCGGCGCAGTCGTAGACCCCTGGGGCCGCACTGAAATCCCCAGTCTGTACGCCTGCGGGGAAGTGACCGGTGGGGTCCACGGCGCCAATCGGATTGGAGGGAATGCCCTGACGGAGCTGACCGTGTTCGGGATCCGGGCAGCAGAGACGGCCGCCCGCGAGGCGCAGGGTGCCCCTCCACCGCGGGGAGGGCAAGCCTTCATCCGGCCGGGCAGGCCTATCGTTAAACAGGCAGAAAGCGGAGAAGGTGCGCCCCTGTCTTTCCAGGAGGTCCGACACCTGGCGGATGAGTTCCTCGGCCCCCTCCGGGATCACGATGGCCTGGAAAAGGCCCTGGCCAGGCTGGGGCAATGGGCCCACGATGGAGAGGACCCAGGCTTTGAACACCGCGCCATTGTCACCACCGCCACACTGGTGGCCCTCGCGGCCCTCACCCGAAAAGAGAGCAGGGGCTGTCACTACCGGAGCGACTTCGCCGAAGAGAGTGACGAACGGAACGTGGTCCTGCTCCAGGCGGAGCCCTCAACCGATGGACCGGATTTTGACCTCCAGGTGTCGGCCACCGTCGAAAGCCTGTAATGCGGCACATAACTCGGGAGGAGGCGGGGTAACCCCCGCCGTCCCCCCCTCAACACCCGACATGTGGGTCCGTACCCGACGGCGTTTCGCTAATACACCCGGTGGTGCAACCTATCTCTAGCAAGTTACCAGAGACCGCAGCACTGCGTTCTGCTGAAACGATGGGCCAATAGGCGTTTACCTCCTCCAAGACAGTGTGGCCTTCGAGGAAAGGAGATGTTTAAGGATCGATCATCCAGACTGTTAGATGTTAGATCCCACCACTTGAGCAACCTCAATCTATCTCCAGAACAATACCGATCGCGGCCACGATATCGTCCAT
>PXCI01000344.1 GCA_003566675.1 Clostridia bacterium | reverse complement strand
TGAGGGCCTGGACCACCCGAATCCCGGAAAGGTTCTCCTCCACGTCAGCGTTGAGTTCGGCCAGGCGCTCCTGAACATCCCGGTAGGCCAGGCGCATCCGCTTTCCCAGCTGCGAGATGACCACGTAGATTAAAGGAATCGTCAGGAAGGTGATCAGCGCCAGCTGAAGGTCCAGCGTGATGAGTATGATCACGATACCAACAAGGATCAGCAAGTCGTTGAGCAGCCGGAGCACACCCGTGGTCACCAGTTCCGAGAGCGTGTTCACATCGTGGGTGACGCGGGACATCACATCTCCCGTCTGCTTCCGGTTGAAAAACTCCATGGAGAGCTGCTGAAGATGCTCATACAGGTCCAACCTGATCGAGCCGACGATTCGCTGCCCTGTCCAGCTGGACAGGTAGGTCTGCCAGTAAGACGAAAGCCAGAACAGGCCATACGTCCCCACCATCAGGGCGAAGATCCAGCCCAGTCCCTCGAGGTCCCCGGCCAGGATGTACTCATCGATGGCAATCTTGATCAGATAGGGCCCGGCGAGCGTGGTCAGGGTGACGACCAGCATCGCCCCAAGGGCCGCAAGCAGGGTCCAGACGTGGGGGCGCAGGTACCTGAGGAAGAACCGGAGGGTGCGCCGATCGATCTCGCTCAGCCGATAGTCTCCTTCGTCTGCGGACATCATCCTGCGGCCAAATCCTCCACGCATGATCAACCTGCTCCTTCCTGCTTCAGCCCGCCGGCGACGCCGTAGACCTCGCTGTAAACACCGCCAGCTGCGAGAAGTGTTTCATGGGTGCCACTTTCGACGATTCGCCCGCCCTCCATGACGAGGATCCGATCGGCCTCCCGAATGGTCCACAGCCGGTGGGCAATCACCAGGGTGGTCCGTCCGGTCATAACTCCGGCGAGCGCCAGCTGCATCCTCTGCTCGGTATCAGCGTCCACACTCGACGTCGGTTCATCGAGAATCAGGATCCCGGGATCCGTGAGCAGAACCCTGGCGATTGCCAGGCGCTGCCGCTGTCCTCCTGAGAGGGTCACGCCCCGCTCCCCAACCGGGGTCTCGTAGCCCAGGGGTAGGGAAACGATGTAATCATGGATCTGGGCGACCCTGGCAGCTCCCATGATATCCTCCATGGAGGCGTCCGGGCGGCCGTAGGAGATGTTCTCTCGAATAGAGGCGGCAAAGAGAAAGGTGTGCTGTAGCGCGATCCCAACCTGGCTCCTGAGACTGTCGACCGTCACGTCGGCGATGTTGTGCCCGTCCACTTCGATCACGCCACAATCGGGGTCGTAGAATCGGGGCAACAGGTGGATCAGCGTACTCTTTCCAGATCCCGTCGGTCCGACCACGGCGACGGTCTCGCCCGGTTCAGCCACCAGATCCACATCCTGCAGGACTGGGTTCCCCTCGTCATAGGAGAAGGTCACCCCCCGGTATTCGATCCTGCCCTGAACGGGGGGCAGAGCCCGGGCGCCGGGACGATCGCGAACCTCAGGTTCGATGTCCAGAACTTCAAAGATGCGCTCGGCTGCAGCTGCTGACTGTGAAGCGAAGTTGATCATCATGCCCGTCTGCCGGATCGGACGCATGAGGAGCGCAATGTACCCGACGAAGCCTGCAAGGGTTCCCAGGGATATGATCCCGTCGATGACCAGCCGACCGCCATACCAGATCACCAGGGAGGTTCCCAGTCCCAGGAGGAAGTTGACGTAGGGCATCCACTTGGCCGACACTCGGGCAGCAAGGACATTGACCTCGACATATTCCTGGTTCGCCTGCTCGAAGCTGGCCCGCTCCATCTCTTCGCGCCCGAAGAGTTTCACCACCTCGATTCCCACCAGGTCCTCCTGCACCGTGCGGGTCAGGTCTGCCAGTTTCCTGCGCGCCCGCCCAAATATCGGCCGGACCCGGGTGGCGTATGCACTCATGGCATGAACCATGGCCGGGATCATGAGCAGATACAGGATCGCCAGCCGGATCTCCCAGGTGACCATGACCACCAGTACTCCGAGGATGGTCAGGAGATTTCCCGAGATGAACACACAAGCGTTGGATAGAAATTGGCGGAGGGCATCGGCATCCGCAGTCACCCGCGACATGATCTCCCCGGTACGCGATCGATCATAGAAGGAAAAGGACAGGCGATTCAGGTGAGTATACAGGCGGGTTCGAATGTCGTGGATTGCATTCTGGGCCACGTATTCACTCCCATACCTGGTCACAAAATCGACCAGCCCCTGCAGCAGGGACAAACTCACCATGACCAACGCGAGAATCCACAGTAGCCCGGGCTGTTCTCCCAGGATCAACTCATCAATCCCATAGCGGATTAGCCAGGGAGGAACGAGGCCCAGGGCGGTCGACAGCAGTACGGTGGCCAGCACCCCGGCGACGGATCGCCAGTGGGGCCGGAGATAGCCCGCAAGACGGGCCAGCAGCGGAATGATGGGAGATTGCCGGCCCTTTCCCTGTCCCGGGCCCGTCTTTCCCCCGGGGCCCGGAGGGTTCCCGACTACACCGGGTTCCTTTCCGCCCTTATCGGTACTCAATTGATCTACCTCCCCAGAACAGCTCTAGCTGCCGATAACATCTATATGATGTCACCGTCTTATGGATCAGTCAAGATCCGATCCCATCTGCCGGTCCTGATGGCATATCCTGGTTCAGGGTGCACGGGCTGTCATGGAGACCTAGAATCGACATCTGAAGGGGGGTCTGCTACTATTGGCACAAGAGAGGTCCGTTTTGCGCCAACGGGCGATCTGCGAGTCAATGTTGGCCCAGCAGTCTCATGATGGACGCCACCGAAGGAGGATGCCGAGATGAAACTACTGCTTCTGGGAGGCACCGTATTCCTGGGACGACACATTGCCAGCCTTGCCCTCAAGAAGGGGCACGATCTGACCCTATTCAACCGCGGACAGAGCAACCCGGACCTGTATCCTGAGGTTGAAACCCTGAAGGGCGATCGAGATGGGAACCTGGACCCCCTTCGTGGCCGAAGATGGGACGCGGTGATCGATACCAGCGGATACATCCCCCGAGCGGTGAAGACCTCGGCACAATGGGCTGCAGATGCCTGAGACCACTACACCTTTATATCGACGATCTCCGTCTACGATGATCTCAGCAAGGGGGACATCGAGGAGGACGCCCCGGTTGGCAAACTGCAAGATAAAACGGTGGAAGAGGTCGACAACCAAACTTACGGCCCCCTCAAGGCCCTGTGCGAGGATGCCGTCCGGGACACCTTCCCCGGCGACGCACTGATTATCCGTCCGGGGCTGATCGTTGGCCGGTACGATCCGACAGATCGTTTCACCTACTGGCCCCGTCGCGTCGCGATGGGCGGGGAAGTGCTGGTGCCCGGTTCCCCGGACAGAAGGATCCAGTTCATTGATGTTAGAGATCTGGCTGCATGGATCCTGGAGATGGTCGAGGGCAGCCAGAGCGGCACCTACAATGCCACCGGCCCGGAGGAATCCCTGACCATGATCGAGCTGCTCAAGGCGTGCCAGTCGGCAGCTGAAAGAGACGTCCGCTTCACATCGGTCAGTGAGGCCTTCCTCCTCGAACAGGCTGTCGCCCCCTGGATAGAATTGCCTCTGTGGATGCCGACCCCGGGCCCCATGGATGGCCTGATGGAGGTCCGCTGCCGCCGGGCCCTGGACGCGGGGCTCCGCTTTCGCCCCCTCACCGATACGATCGAGGACACCCTCAAGTGGGTGCGGGATCAACCCGGCCCTCCGTATAAGGCGGGAATGGACCCAGGGCGCGAACAGGAACTGCTCCAGATCTGGTCCGAGGCAGCTCCCAGCTAAATCCGGACGTGGGACCGGGAACTGGAGGTTCGGCATGGGGGTTTCTTCGGAAATCCCTGATCCGTCACATACTGAAAGGAAGGTGCCAAGTGTCCGATTCTGAAGTACGTGCGAATGTGCATCGAGTCATCGACGAAAGAAGCGAATCCCATCTGCAGGATCTGTGCACCCTGGTGGCCCAGCCCAGCATCAGCGCCCACGATGAGGGAGTGAAAGAATGCGCCCAGCTCCTCGCTGACATGATGAAGAAGCGAGGCATAGCTGCAGAAGTCATTCCCACACCCGGACAACCCGTTGTATATGGAGAGTTGATCGAAGACCCCAATGCTTTCACCCTGCTCTGTTATGGCCATTACGACGTACAGCCCACCGACCCCCTTGATCTTTGGGAAAGCCCACCCTTTGAACCCACCCTTCGAGATGGACGACTCTACGGGCGGGGCACCGGGGACAACAAGGGACAGTTGATCGCCCACGTCTTCGCGGCAAGCGCCTGGAAAGAGGTTGCAGGCAGGGTCCCGATCAACCTCAAGTTTGTCTTTGAAGGCGAAGAGGAGTCGGGTTCACCCAACCTCGGCCACTTCGTCCGGGAGCATAAGGATCGCCTGGCGTGCGACCTGGTGTACATATCCGATGGCGGGCTGCACCCCTCCGGAGATCCGGTGATCTCCTTAGGCAATCGAGGAGTTGTCGGCATAACCATGGTCGCAGAGGGCGCGGACCGGGATAACCACTCGGGCAACAAGGGCGGGGTGGTCCCCAATCCCGTCTGGATGCTGACCCACCTCCTGGCCACCATGGTCGACCCCGAGGGCAACGTGTTGATTGATGGTTTCTACGACGACGTCCGTCCCATCACCGAGGTTGAGACGGACCTGGTGGCCAGACTGCCCTTCGACCCGGTGGAATTCGGCCAGACCATGGGGGTCCCCCGGGTGGAGTATTCCCAGCAGGAGTACTACCAGCGGATCATGCTGAAACCCTACTTCAACATCAGCGGGATCTCCTCAGGCTACGTCGGCCCGGGAAGCAAGACCATCATCCCGGCCACAGCTGAGTGTCGGATTGACGTTCGCATGGTGGCAGACCAGCGTACCGCGGACATCGTCGAGAAGGTCAAAAGACATGCCGCTGCAGTGGATCCGCGCGTCAGGGTCATTGCCGGTGGGATGGGCGCGATGGAGCCCAGCCGCACCGCCCCGGATCATCCTGCTGTTCCCGCCGTGGCGCGAGCCCTGGAGGAGGTCCACGGTACCCCGGCACACATCAACGCTTCGGGTGGTGGTAGCCTCCCCAATGCTGTGTGGCCGGGGATCCTGGGAACCTCGCACATCGGAGCCCCCTACGCCAATGCAGATGAAAACAATCACTCGCCCAATGAGAATCTCGCCGTGGATTGCTTTCACCGTGGGATTCACGCCAGTGCCGAGGTGTTCTGGCATCTGGGCCAGATGGCGGAGGATGCATAGATCGATCACGTCGGGGAGAGAGAAGACCCTCTCCCCGCTCTACCCAGTATGATGCAGCTGCACCGAACCCGCCAGGGTCCCCCTGGATTACGCCGCCACTACTGGGGCATTCTCCCCGCACAGCGCCCCTCCCTGACTTTCTCCAGGGATCCCGACGTCCCTCGGGTCATCCTCTCCTCCGGTCTAGACCCGAGTGAATCACTGCCAATAGGTGCGTCTGTAGGATTATTCACGGAGATAGGAACGAAGTAAGGGCGATTCATACCAGAACACGACACGGCTGTCTTGTGTTCTTCGGTGGCATGCACTAGGATAGACATTGTGAGCTGATATGTTGTGAATTTCATAACAAAGTCAGGAGAGGAGTATTTTAGATGAGCTCCCTGAACGTGCATCTTGAGAGTCTCTGGAGCTATCTATGGCAGCTGCACAGGCAGACCAAGGATATGCTCAAACTGAACCTCACCTCGACAAATTTCTCCTCCTCGAGGTCTTCCGCCGGGATGAGCGGATCCGATGCCTCTAGCTCTGCCGACAATGCTACCGTGGATGCAGACGACATCATCCCATCGGGTGATCCGGGCAAGGGCGGTGACCTCGATGTCGGAACCTATGGAACGAGACAGAAGGTCGGCCTCTTTCTAGGTCCCGCCTTGTTCCTCTTCTTTTTGCTGATGCCAGCACCAGCAGGAATGGCAGTGGCCGCTCAGCGCGTACTCGCAAGCACAGCCTGGGTGGCAACGTGGTGGATTACGGAGGCCATTCCCATTCCGGCCGCCTCTTTGCTGCCCATTGTCTTGTTCCCTCTCACGGGCGTCATGACGGCAGGTGCCTCCATGGCACCGTACGCCAACACAAACATCTTCCTGTTCATGGGTGGCTTCATGATTGCCGTCTGCATGGAAAGGTGGAACCTGCATCGCCGCGTGGCCCTGAACATCATCAAGATGATTGGTACCAGCCCCAACCGGCTGATCCTGGGCTTCATGGTTGCGACCGCCTTTCTCTCCATGTGGATCTCCAACACGGCCACGACCATGATGATGATGCCCATCGGGCTCGCCGTCATTATGCAGGTCGGCCAGATGGTCCAGAAGAAGGGAATCGAGGGCATCGACGTCAGACAGGGTAAGTTCAACTTCGGCACCTGCCTGATGCTATCCATCGCCTACGCAGCCTCCATCGGAGGGGTGGCGACTCTGATAGGCACGCCGCCCAACATCGTCTTCGCCGGAATGGCCGAGGAGATGTTCGACATCGTCATCGGCTTTGACCAATGGATGATGTACGGTCTTCCCGTGTCGGGAATCTTCTTAGTGCTGGCATGGATGTACATGACCCGGGTGGCCTACCCCACGAAGCTCACCGAGATTCCTGGAGGTGAGGAACTGGTTGACAACCAGATGCATGCCCTGGGCCGTATCACACGAGAAGAGAAGCTGATTGCCGCGGTATTCGGAGGTGTGGCCCTGGCATGGATCACCCGTTCCTTCCTTCTCGTTCACATCTTCCCCATGATTCATGACTCGGTGATCGCGATCCTGGGTGCAATCATTACCTTCCTGATTCCCGTCAACATCAAGAAGGGCATCTTCCTAAACGACTGGAAGACAGCCGTCAATATCCCCTGGGGAATCCTGCTGCTGTTCGGAGGAGGTCTCTCGATCGCTGCGGGTTTCACCGAGACGGGCCTCGCGGCCTGGATCGGTACGAGGCTGTCAGTCCTGGAGGGCTCTCCCATGATTCTGATCATGCTGGCCGTGGTAGCGCTGGTCATCTACCTGACCGAGATTACTTCCAACACGGCCACCACGTCCATGATGATGCCCATCATGGCGGCCATGGCAACGGCAATGATGATTCATCCCTTTGCCCTGATGATCACCGCTGCAACTGCCGCCTCCTACGCCTTCATGCTCCCTGTGGCGACGCCCCCGAACGCAGTGATCTTCGGTAGCGGCTACGTCACAATCCCGGACATGGTCAAGGCTGGGGTCTGGCTGAACATCATCGGAGTTGTCGTTATCACGCTTTTCGCTTACTTCTGGCTCCCCTTCGTGTGGGGCATTGATGTCAACGTCTTCCCGAGCTGGTGACCCAGCACCACAGGTGCTGAGACCAGATGACCGTGAAGCGGCGGGGTGAACTCCCCC
>PXCI01000345.1 GCA_003566675.1 Clostridia bacterium | reverse complement strand
GTCTGCCCACGCGATCGGCGAGTCCTTTCGCCTGCTGGAGCGGGGCGACGCCGATGTGGTGGTGACCGGGGGAGCCGAGGCGGGGATCGTATCGGTGTCCCTGGCCGGTTTCACGTCCATGAAGGCCCTGTCGGCCCGCAATGACGACCCTGCGGGGGCCTGCAGGCCCTTCGACGCGGAACGAGATGGCTTCGTGCTCGGTGAGGGTTCCGTGGTGCTGATCCTCGAGACCCTGGATCATGCCGAGGCGAGGGGGGCCGAGGTCCTGGCTGAGCTCCTGGGGTATGGGGCGAGCAATGATGCGCATCATATAACGGCACCGCCTCCTTCCGGCGAGGGAGGGGCGCGCTCCATGACCGAGGCGATCCGGGATGCGAACCTGAATCCGTGTGATATTGACTATATCAACGCCCATGGCACCGGCACACCTACCGGCGATGTCGCCGAGTCCAGGGCGGTGGAGACGGTCTTTGGCGACCACGCCTCGGAGGTTCCCGTCAGCTCCACCAAGTCCCTGACCGGCCATCTCTTGGGAGCGGCTGGCGCCCTCGAGAGCGCCATATGCATCCTCGGCATGAGGGAGGGTGTGATCCCTCCCACTGCCAACCTGACCCGCCCGGGAGAGGACTGCAACCTTGACTACGTGATCGAGGGTCCCCGTCCGGCACGGTTGGATGTGACCCTCACAAATTCCTTTGGCTTTGGTGGACAGAACGCGAGCCTGGTATGGGGGCGACCGAAATAGATGGATCTGATGGAACTGTTGAAGGAGATGGATGCCCGTGTGGATGAGGACCTGCTTCGGCAGGCCCTGACCCACAGTTCGTATGCCAATGAGAACTCGGACGAGGGACATTCCAATGAGCGCATGGAGTTTCTGGGTGATGCGGTGCTGGAGTTGATCGTCAGCGACCGCCTGTATAGGCAGAGGGCCCTGGAGGACGAGGGGGCCCTTTCCTCTGTGCGGGCCTCGATCGTGCGGACCGAGAGCCTTGGGGCGGCGGCGAGGACCTTGGGACTGGGCGAGATGCTGCGCCTGGGGCGGGGCGAGCGGGAGCATGGGGGCCAAAGTAAGATATCGATCCTGGCCGATACCTACGAGGCGGTCGTCGCCGCAGTCTACCTGGGCTGCGGCCTGGAGACCGCCTCTGCCTTTGTGCAGAAGTCGCTGCACCTGTCCGAGCGGGAGGCCAACGGCGACGTGGTTCTCGACGCCAAGTCCAGCCTCGAGCAGGTGGCCCAGCGGGAGCACCACGCCAATCCTCACTACGATGTCGTCTGCCGGAAGGGACCGGATCATGCACCCCATTTCACGGTGGAGGTCTCCGTTGAGGGCGAAATAATGGGATGCGGTTCCGGAAAGAGCAAGCAGAAGGCGGAAGAGGCCGCTGCGCGAGAAGCATTGAGGTTTATGGGCATTCGATGAAGGATATTGCAGTTTTTCCGCGAATACAGCAGGGTGTATAGGTCTCATAGCATTACCCCTGTCTGTTTACCAAGGAGGTAATACGTCGTGGAAATGCTGAGAGTATCGTCTACATCGAAGCCGAAGGCAGTGGCAGGGGCCCTTTCTGCGGTTGTCCGGTCCGATGGCAACGCAGAGGTGCAGGCAGTTGGCGCGGGGGCAGTCAACCAGGCGGTCAAGGCCATCGCAATAGCCCGTGGATATGTGGCTCCCAACGGCATCGACCTGGTGGCGATTCCGGCCTTCGTCGAGATTGACATCGACGGGGAGGAACGTACCGCCATCAAGTTCCTGATCGGCCCGAGGTAGTCGAACCCACCCGGAAGGCTGGTACGTCAGGCCTGTGATCGCCAGGGCAGTGAGCGGTTAGAGCAAGATCATTCACCCTTTCTCAAGGACCCATGCATCGCCACGGTTGGTGATGCATGGGTCCTTGCTATATGATTGGTAAAGGGTGAAACGTGAACATTTCCCCACAGGGGGTCCCTGTTAGGAGGTCTGCAGACTTGCGTCTTGAGAGATTGGAAATCGCCGGGTTCAAGTCCTTTTCCGAGCCCGTTACCGCGGAGTTTCCCGAACAGATCACAGTCGTTGTAGGTCCCAACGGCAGCGGCAAGTCCAACATTGTGGATGCCGTCCGGTGGGTGTTGGGTGAGCAGAGTGCTGCGGGGCTGCGCTGCAGCCGGATGGACGAGTTGATCTTCTCCGGCAGTGATAACCGCCGACGCCTGAGCCTGGCGGAGGTGCGGGCCGAGTTCCTGGAGTCGGAGGGGCAGGGGCTGACCATCGCCCGGCGGATCGACCGTTCGGGGCGCAGTGACTACCGAATCAACGGTAGGCGGTGCAGGCTACGGGATATCCACGACCGTTTCCTGGGTACGGGGCTGGGCCGGAAATCCTACGCCGTCATCGGGCAGGGTGAGGTGGAGCGGATCATCGATGCCCGGGGTGATGAGATGCGTTACTACCTCGAGGAGGTCGCCGGGGTCAGCCGCTACCGCATGCTCATGAAAGAGACGGAGCGGGCACTGCTTCAGACCGAGGAATCGCTTCAGCGATATGCGGACATGATGGACCTTCGACTCGAGTACCTGGGGCCCCTGAAAGAACAGGCGAAGCGGGCACGGCTGCACCGGATCCTGGCGGGGCGGGAGGAGCGCCTGCGTCGGGCCCTCGTCGCCCAGGAACTCCGGCACGCGGCCCGGAAGATCGAGGAGAGCCGGCGCCAGGAGGCGGACCTGGAGGCCGAGGGGGTCGAACTGAACCGTCGCGAGAAGGGCCTGGGGAGGCAGTATTCGCGGTCCAGCGAGGCGATGGACGAGATTAGAGACTGGATTCGCCGGCTGGAGCGGGGACAGCGCCGGCTGGGTGAAAAAAGAAGCGAGGCCGGGACCCGCCTGGCCGTGGTTGAGGAGAGATTGAAGTCCCTTGCGGAGACGAAGGGGAGGGCCAGGAAGGCCCTCGAGGACGTGCGGTCGAGGCTCACAGAACATACGGTAGATGCTGATGAGGATCCACCCCCAGCGGATGCGGAGATTCGGCTCGCCCGGATCGTGGGCGACCTGGAGGGGTTGAAGGGACGGGTCCGGGAGACGTCTTTGCGGCTTCAGAGGGTGGAAGATGTTGTGACGCGCAGCACGGAGATCGAGGCGGAGCTGAAACTCAGGGGGCGCGATACCGAACGGGAGATGGCTGCGGCGGAGCGGGAACTGGGGGAGTGCTTCCGACAGATTGCCCGGGGCGCCGAGGAACTCAGGGAGCTCGAGGCCGATGCGGGCGATGGACCGTCGGGATCGTCCGACGCAGAGGAGATGGCCCGGGAGCTTGAGGCGATCGATGAGCAGTTTGCCACGGCCCGTGCCCAGCTGAAATCGTACCGGCAGCAGAGGGACGAGCAACGCCGGAAACGGGACGTGGTGGGCGATCGCCTGGCCCGGTGGGAGGGAAGGATGCAGGCCCTGCACGAGATGGCAGGGGATGAGACCGCTGCGGCGGTGGATCTCCCCGCGGGTGCCGCCTCGCTATTGAGCAGGATCCAGGTTCCGGCGGGCTGGGAGGGCGCCGTTGAGCGGGCCCTCGGGCCCTGGCTGGAGGCGGCGATCGCCGAGGTTGGTGATGTTGGGGGCGATTCGGGGGACACTTTGATCCTGGCCGATGTCATGACCAGGCTCACCGATCGTGCTGGTGTCGATCGGGCCTCGTGGAAGACGTGGCTGCTGGAGCGAGGTTGGGGGGAGTCCGCGGCGGGGTGGCTGGATGAGGGGATCCAGTTTGGGGATAGCTCCTCGGAGCGGGCGATCGGTCATTTCTGCAGCAGGTTCCTGGTGGTTGAAAGCCGCGAGACTTTGCTGGAACTGGCGGGGGGGATCTGGAGCGACGTGGTCCGGGAAGGGGCCGGGGGCATTCCTCGTGGGCCCCTGCCGTGCATTGTGACCCCCGAGGGCGAGCTTGCTGACCTCGCTGGGGCGCTCTGCGTCGATGCCGAGGGTGCTTCGAGCCGGCGCGAGGGGGCGGCCAGTCCCCTGGAGATGCACCGGGAGATCCGGCGTCTCCGCATCGGCCTGAGGGACTGCCGATCCGAGCTGGCCGAGGCACAGGGGCTCGCGGAGTCGTCCGAGAAGCAGTGGGGGGAGCAGCTGGCGTGGGTCCGGGAGCTGGAGGAGAAGCGGCGTCGGCTGGCCACCTCCCTGGAGAGGCACCGGGGGGAGCAGAAGAGCAGCGAGCGGCGGGTGCAGCGGATGGCGTCCCTGAGGAAGCAGCGGAAGGACCTCACCGAGCGGGTCACCCAGCTCGAGCGGGACAAGGCCCACATGGAGCGCGACCTGGTGCGGCTGTCCGATGCCCGTTCGCACCTCTTCCGGCATCGCAAGAGATGGGCTGCGATCGGTGTGAAGAGGAGGAGCGAGGTGCACCGGCTGCAGAGCGAGGTCGAGAAGCACCGGTACGAGGAGATTGCTCTCAGGGAGCGGCTGTCGGGCGCGAAGCAAAGGACCGAGCAGCGTGCGCGGGAACGGGATCACCTTGATCGGCAGAAGAAGCGGTGGATCGAGACCATCGAGGAATGCCGGGAGAAGATAGGGATCTCGGAGACGGACCGGGCAGCCCTGGATCAGCGGGTTCGCGGGTTCGACGGGGCCCTGCAGCGAACAGCCCGCCGCCTGGACGAGGCGGGGGAGCGCCGCGTGAAGGCCTCCTCGGAGCTGAACGAGGCGCGCCGGGAGCTGTCCAATTTGCAGAGGCGCCGGGGACAGGTGGAGAAGGCTTTGAACGGTATGAAACTGGTGGGGGTGAGGGCGCAGACGGAGTTTGACAGCGCCTGCCGCCGGGCGGAGGAGATGGGGATGCAGCCGGGGGAGGTTGGGTTGGAGGGCGAGGAGATGTCCGAAGCCGAACTGGCCAGGAGCCGTAGGCGGCTCTCCGACCTGGAGGGCAGACGTCGCGACCTGGAACCGGTGAACCCCCTGGCCCTGGAGGACTTCCGACGCGAGAAACGACAGCTTGAGGAAATGCAGCAGCAGAGGCGCGATATCGTGGAATCCCTGGGGGCGATGCGGCATCTCTCCGGGGAGATCGATGCCCAGGTCGATGACCGGTATTCGGCGACCCTGAGAAAGACATCGGCCACCTTCAACCGAACCTTTGCTGACCTGTTCCAGGGGGGCCATGCGGAGATCCTGACCCGGGGATCGGATCCCCGGGAGGCGGAGGTCGAGATTCGCGCCCAGCCTCCCGGCAAGCGCCTTGCGCGCCTGAGTCTTCTCTCGGGTGGGGAGAGGGCGCTGGCGGGAATTGCCTTTCTGTTTGCGCTGCAGAAGATGCGCCCATCGCCGATGTGCGTCTTCGATGAGATCGATGCGGCCCTGGACGATGCGAACACCGTGCGTTTCGTTCGCTACCTGAAGCGGCAGAAGAATGATGTACAGTACTTGATCGTGACGCACCAGAAGAAGACCATGGAGATTGCCGATACCCTGCACGGGGTGACCATGTCGGAGCCGGGGGTGTCGGAGCTGGTCTCGGTGCGGCTGGAGGATGCAGGGGTTGAAGGCGGACAGGGAGGCGCAGGATGAGCAAAAAGGGTCTGTGGACAAAGATGAGGGACGGTCTGAAGCGCACCCGGGACCGGATCTCGGAGGGTTTTGATTCCTTCATCGACTTCTCCGTGGTGGATGACGATATGTTTGACGACCTGGAGGCCATCCTGGTCGGGGCCGACGTGGGCGTAGAGACGACGGATCGTCTTCTGTTCGGGCTGCGCGAGGTGATCAAGCGGGACAATCTCCTGGGCAGGGAGAAGGTTCTCGGGGCCCTGCAGGATGTGATCCTGGAGCAGACCGATGAGGCCGGTGCCGGGGATCGCGGGCTACAGCTGGACGGCGATCCATCGGTGATGCTCCTGGTGGGGGTCAACGGGGTGGGCAAAACCACTTCTGCGGCCAAGATCGCCTGGCAGCTGAAGCGCGAGGGCCACAGGCCGATCCTGGGCGCGGGAGATACTTTTCGTGCGGCGGGGATCGAGCAGCTGGAGCTGTGGGGCCAGAGGGTCGGGGTGGATGTGATCCGCCATGCGTCGGGCGGGGACCCGGCCGCGGTGGCCTTTGATACGATCAACGCGGCACGGTCCAGGGGTTGCGATGTGGTGATGATTGACACGGCGGGGCGGCTGCACACCCGGAAGAACCTGATGCACGAGCTGGAGAAGATGTGCCGGGTGGTAGCCCGGGAGGTGCCCGGTGCGCCCCATGAGAGCCTGCTCGTCGTCGACGCGACCACGGGGCAGAATGCGCTTCGCCAGGTAGAGCTCTTCGGTGAGGCCGTGCCCCTGACCGGGGTGGTTCTCACCAAGCTGGACGGAACGGCCCGGGGAGGGATCACCATTGCCATCGAGGACCAGACCGGGATCAGGGTGAAATACGTCGGGCTGGGAGAAGGCGTGGAGGATCTGCAGCCCTTCCGGGCGGAGGATTTTGTGAGAGCATTGTTGGGTTTGGACGACTGAGCATATTGGTTCTCGTTGACTCGACGTGTCGGGGGTGCTTTGGGGGCTGTCGAGCCAGGGATCCTGGGGATGGCGCATCGTCGATGTTGTGTATGATTATCCTGGTGGCGGCGGCCGGGATGTTGCTGCATAGTGAGTATGCCCGAGTCAGGTTTCTGCAGATGGCGCAGCAGATGCGGTCCAGGATTTTGTGTTTCGGGGTGTCCTATGCTTTCTGAGGGCGGGAGAAACCGGAGAACGACCAGGACCTGGGGGCTTCTCGTGCTGCTTGCCATGGGGAGTTTCGGGGTCATGGGAGGGGCCCTGGTGGCCCCCGGCCTTCCGTCTCTTATCGAAGCCTTTGGTGTCTCCGAGGAGGCCGTCGGCCTGGTGCTCAGTGCCTACACGCTCTCGGCTGCGATCTCCCTTCCCCTCATAGGTCTTTTGCTCGACAGACTTGGGCGCCGCAGGGTGGGCATCACCTGCCTGGTCATTGACGGCACTGCCGGAATTCTATGCGCTTATTCTCCGACGTTCACCGCGCTGCTGATCCTGCGGTTGATCCAGGGGGTGGGGATCGCGGGATTGATACCCGTGGCCATGACGATCATCCGGGACTGGTTTGATGACCGGCAGGCCCGCCTTAAGACCCTGGGGATTCTCAGCGGTACCATCTCAGCCAGTGCCATGGTCATACCCCTCGTCGGCGGGCTCCTTGCCGCGCGTCATTGGAGCTATCCGTACTACGGATACGGCTTCTCGCTGTTCCTTGCGGTCCTGTTTTATCTCTTCATAGGGGAGACGGCCCCGACAGTCACCCCTGCATCGGGTGGGCTCGGCCGGCTCGTCGGCAGACATATCCGATCGCTGGCAGGGGCCTTCACGATTGCCCGGGTGCGGGAGACCTTCCTGCACGCTATCGTTCTTTATTTCCTCCTGTACACGCTCGTCGCCTTTATGCCGCTGTACCTGACGCGGGCTCACCATCTCAGTGAGGTTGTGGCGGGTGCTGC
>PXCI01000036.1 GCA_003566675.1 Clostridia bacterium | reverse complement strand
GGTGATTTCGACTCACTCCCTGGCTAGACGCTAATCCGCCGCCACAAGCCCAATGACCGCAAACGACTGACCGGGGTGCGGCAGCACGTCGGCTGCTTCGTCGGCTAACCAGGTTGATGACGGGGAAGCACCAGACGCATTAGGACATGGGCAGCCGCTGCCAGGGGGCAACGCATCCGAACGGCATCAATCCGGCGGTTCACAGCCGTAGAACTGCCTCCAGAACTGTCTCCGGTACTGCATGAAGGCATCCTGTTCTGCGGCCCGGCGAAGCTGCGCCATCAACTCCCCCATGAAGTGTAGGTTGTGGTAGGTGGTGAGATGGTACGCGAGGATCTCATCGGCCTTGATCAGGTGACGGATGTATCCGCGGGTGTAGTTGCGGCAGCTGTAGCAGTCACACCCAGGATCCAGGGGGCGCTGATCCTCTGCGTACTCGGCGTTTCGGATCGTCCGGGTTCCCCGGGCCGTCAGAACCGTCCCATGCCTTGCCATGCGCGTCGGATAGACGCTGTCGAACATGTCAATCCCGTGCCGCACCGCCTCGATAATGATATCGGGACTTCCCACCCCCATGATGTACCGGGGTCGGTCCGCCGGCATCTTCCCGGCCGTCGCCTCGATGACGCGATACAGGTCCTCCTTGGGCTCCCCGACGCTCAATCCCCCCAGGGCGTAGCCATCGAAATCCAACGACGCGATCTCCCCCAGGTGGCGACGTCTCAATTCTACGTCGGTCCCCCCCTGGACGATTCCAAACAGGGCCTGTCCCCCGCCGGTTCCAGCCGAACGGCAGCGCTCTGCCCAGACCGTCGTGCGCCGGAGGGACGCCTCCAGGGTCTCCCGGTCGGCGGGGAGCGCAGGACAGTGGTCCAGGGGCATGACAATATCTGCTCCCAGGTTCCGCTGAATCTCCATGACCCGCTCCGGGGTGAAACGGTGCTCAGAGCCATCAATGTGGGATCTGAAAGTCACGCCATCGTCGTCGATGGTGCACCGGGCCGAGAGGCTGAAGACCTGGAAACCCCCACTGTCGGTGAGCAGCGGCCCCCTCCAGTTCATGAAGGAGTGGAGTCCGCCGGCCCGCCTGATGAGCTCATCCCCGGGACGCTGGTAGAGATGATACGTGTTGCTCAGAAGGATCTGGGTCCCGACCTCCCGGAGATTCTCCGGGGTCATCGCCTTGACCGTGGCCATGGTACCCACGGGCATGAAGACCGGGGTCTCAACGGGTCCGTGGGGGGTGACGAAGCGGCCGGTCCGGGCACTGCTGTCGCCTGATGTGTGCTGGGTGGTATAAATCAACGGCCTCACCTTCCGATCTCACAGGATGAACATGGCGTCTCCGAAGGAGTAGAATCGATAGCCTCTGCGACGGGCCTCCCGGTACGCTGCCATGATCCTCTCGCGCCCAGCAAGAGCCGATACCAGCATCAGCAGGGTGCTGCGGGGCAGATGGAAGTTCGTGATCAAAGCATCCACAACCCTGAACCGGTAACCGGGATAGATGAACAGGTCGGTCTGGCCCGCAAAGGCCTCCAGGTCCCCGCCAGCCGCTGCGCCTTCCAGGGCACGTACGGCCGTCGTGCCGACGGCGATCACCCGTCCCCTGGCCGCCCGGGCCCGGGCGACGGCATCGACCACGTCCTGGGGAACCTCTACGTATTCCCGGTGCATGTTGTGCTCGCGGATGTCCCGTTCCCGCACGGGCTGGAACGTTCCGAGCCCGATGTGCAGGGTCAACAAAGCGGTCTGCACGCCCGACGCCTCGAGGACGCGAAACAGTTCCGGGGTGAAGTGCAGCCCCGCCGTGGGAGCAGCCACGGAACCCGGCTCCTCTGCGTAGACGGTCTGGTATCGCGACGGATCCTCCAGGGGCCTCGTTATGTAAGGAGGCAGGGGAACCAAGCCCAGGGCCTCAAGCCGATCGGTCTCCGGTGGTCCGTCCAGGCCGATCCGGAACCGACCCTCCCCCAGGTCCTCCAGAACCCGGGCCCGAAGTCCCCGGGCTGGAAGCGCTGCAATTCTCTCCTGGGGCTCGAGGGGAAGAACCTTCGCCATGACCTCGGCGGGATGCATCTCGATCTGGGTGCCCGGACGCAGCCTGCGCGCTGGGCGCAGCAGCGCCACCCACTCTCCTGCACCCAGGGGATCGACCAGGAAGATCTCCGCCGCTCCGCCTGTGGGCAATTTCAGACCCTGCAGCCGGGCTGGGATGACCCGGGTCCGGTTGAGAACCAGGCAATCCCCCGGACGAAGAAATCCGGCAAGGTCCCGGAAAAGGCAGTGCGTCATTCCCCGGGGATCACCCGCACGTCTTTTCCGGTCCAAGACCAGCAGCCGGGACGCATCGCGGCGCTCGGAGGGAGTCTGGGCGATGTCGGAACGGGGAAGGTAGTAGTCAAACAAATCCAGCGACAGGTCCTCTTTCATTCTCTCGGCTTTCACCTCTTCAGCGACGCAAGATCAGGTTCAATATCAGGGTCAAAAACAAGCTCAGAACCAGGCCGGTGGCCAGGGGGAAGTAGATCGTCAGATTGGGACGCCGGATGACAATGTCCCCCGGAAGGCGTGGAGAAATCCCCAGCCTTGCCACCAGCCACAACAGCCCTCCCACTACAAAGATGGACAGCCCCAGGACCATGATGAGGCGGCCGGGGGTCTCTGAATCCATCACGTCAGTCATCCTCCCTGAACAGGTTCAACTGCGAATCATCCTCGGGCGGAGGGGGCAGTTTGAGATGGTCATAGGCTGCCGGGGTGACGATCCTCCCCCGCGGGGTCCTCTGCAGCAGACCAATCTGTATCAGGTACGGCTCGTACACATCCTCAACGGTCTGCGTCTCCTCGCTGATGGCCGCCGCCAGGGTGTCGAGCCCCACCGGCCCCCCGGCGTAGTTCACGATGATGGCCCTCAAGAGTCGATGGTCGTTTTTATCCAGTCCCATTCCATCGACCTCGAGCATGGCCAGGCCATCTGCCGCCACATCGGCAGTGATCACGCCGTCGGCCCTGACCTGGGCATAATCCCTGAGACGACGCAGGAGGCGGTTGGCCACCCGGGGTGTTCCCCGGGACCTACGAGCCAGCTCGCCAGCGGCCTCGACGTCCATGGAGACCCCGACGATGCCAGCCGTCCGCATCACGATCCGGGCCAGGTCCTCGGGACAATAATACTCCAACCTCATCACCACCCCGAACCGATCCCGCAGCGGCGAAGTCAGAAGCCCAATCCTCGTGGTGGCACCAACGAGGGTGAAAGGCTGCAGGTCCAGGCGCAGGGAGCGGGCCGAGGGCCCCTTGCCGATTATTATGTCCAGAGCAAAATCCTCCATAGCTGGATACAGTATTTCTTCGACGGTGCGGTGCAGCCGATGGATCTCATCGATGAAGAGAACATCCGACGGAGCGAGGTTGGTCAAAATGGCAGCGAGGTCTCCCGGACGCTCGATCGCAGGGCCGGAGGTGACCCGGATCCCGACCCCCAATTCAGCCGCAATGATGTGGGCCAGGGTGGTCTTGCCCAATCCCGGGGGTCCATAAAGGAGCACGTGGTCAAGGGGTTCGCCGCGCTCCAGGGCCGCCCTGATGTAGATTTCCATGCGTTCCTTGACCCGGCTCTGGCCGACAAATTCGCCCAGGCTCAGGGGTCGGATCCCGATCTCAGGCGACTCATCGTCCCTGGGCTGAGGAGAAAGAAGATCTCCCTGAGAACCCTTCACGATGTCCCCCCCTCATCACTGAGAATGCCCAGGCCCCTGCGCACCAGGTCCTGCGCCCCCATGTCAACAGGGTCCCGCCCCTGCAGCGCCAGCCGCACGGCCCGCACCGCACGAGCCCGCGGATAGCCCAGGGCCTCGAGGGCAGCAACTGCCTCCTCTGCCTCCGCATCGTGGCCTCCCCGACGGCTCGCAGGCACCAGGTCGATACGCCCGACTCGATCCTGCAGTTCCAACACCAACCGCTCAGCCGTCTTCCGCCCCACTCCTGAAACCTGTGTCAAAACCGCAACATCTCCGGCTTCAACGGCACCGACAAAATCCTCCGCCTCCAGGGTGTTCAGGACAGCGAGGGCCAGTCGTGGACCGATTCCCGAGACGGCCAGGAGCATCTCAAAGACCTCCAGGTTCTTTCGGTGGGTGAACCCATAAAGCTCCAGGGAATCCTCCCTGACGTGGGTGTGGATGTCCAGGCTGACCTCGTCTTGGCCCACACCGAGGCTCTCCACGGCCCGGCCCGCGAGATGAACCAGGTATCCCACGCCACCGACATCAATGATCACCCGGTCCTCCATGATCAGTTCTATGTGACCCCGCAACTTGCCGATCACGTTTTCCCCTCCACCCTACGGTCCCACTCCCAGTGACGCAGGCCGCAGATCGCCACAGCGAGGGCATCGGCCGCGTCATCGGGCGAGGGCATCTTCGGCATCCCAAGAACAGACTGGACCATGACCTGCACCTGTCTCTTGGGCGCGCTTCCGTGACCCGTCACAGCCATCTTCACCGCCGACGGCGTATACTCCAGGAGGGGCAGGTCCCCCTGGGCCCCCGCCAGGAGGATGACACCCCGGGCCTGTCCAACGGACATGGCCGTCCGCACGTTCTTATTGAAGAAGAGTTTTTCCACGGCCACAGCATCGGGACGGTGCTGTCTGATCAACGAAGATATCTCGCGGTGTATGTGGACCAGGCGTTCGGCGACTCCCTCGGACGAGGCCGTGCGAACCACCCCATACCCCTCTGCGCGCAGCTGGTAATTCACCTGGGAAACAAGGCCGTAACCGGTCGTGGCGATGCCGGGATCCAATCCCAAGATAAGCAAAGAATACCTCCCGTCGGCGGGAAGAGCCTGGCTGACGGAAGAGACACTAGTTCACGTACTTCTCCAGGTCCTCCTCGCTGATATCAAAATTGCCAAATACCTCCTGGATATCATCATGATCCTCGAGGGCGTCCAGGAACTTGATCAACTTCTCGGCCTCCCTGCCCTCGATACGAATGTAGTTATCGGTCAGATAAGTGAAACCCGTGCTCTTCACGGTGTAGCCGGTTTCAGCCAGGGCCTCCCGGACACGGAAAACATCAGATGATGGGGTGATGACTTCAAATCCTCCATTGAGGTCGTTGAGATCCTCGGCTCCACCCTCCGCCGCGGCTAAGAAGAGTTCGTCCTCGTCCAGATCCTCGCCCTCGATCGAAATTCGCCCCCTGCGAGTGAACATCCAGGCCACGCACCCCGACTCACCCAGGTTCCCTCCATGCTTGGAAAACAGGTGGCGCAGCTCACTGGCTGTGCGGTTGCGGTTGTCGGAGACAATCTCCAGCAACAGTGCCACTCCACCCGGAGCATAGCCCTCGTACTGGAACTCCTCCAGGCGGACACCCTCCATCTCCCCGGTCCCTCGCTTGATGGCTCGCTCAATGTTGTCGTTGGGCACACCCATGGAGCGGGCCTCGTCGATGACGGTACTTAACTCCGTGTTGGTGTCCGGGTCTCCCCCACCACTCCGTGCAGCCACGGCAATTTTTCTCGCCATCTTTGAGTAGATCTTGCCCTTCTTGGCATCCTGACGGGCCTTCCGGTGTTTCCTGTTGGCCCACTGTGAATGTCCTGCCACGATATCACCTCCTGCTTCTGAGCAATTCTGCAGGTCTTGAGAGCATCCGTCTATACGGCATCATCGGCAAGACGGAAGGGGGGTGTGGGGGGCGTACTGCGCTTGTGGGCTGTCCGCCGGTGCATGCTCTGAATTCTCTCGGCCACCCCGGGCTCAGCCGTCCCCTCCAGCAGGTATCGGTCAATGTCATCGTAACGGAGGCCGAGCTCCTCCTCGTCCGTCTGTCCCGGCCACAACCCCGCCGAGGGAGGCCGCGCGATGATCTTCTGGGGCACCCCCAGGTACTCGGCCACTCGAACCACCTGGGCCTTCACCAGGTGTGCGAGGGGAAACAGGTCTGCTCCACCGTCTCCATGCTTGGTGAAATAGCCAAGATGGATCTCATCCCGGTTGCCCGTGCCCACCACGAGGCTGTTTCTCAGACTTGCCATGTAGTACAAGACAATCATGCGAAGCCTCGGTTTCACATTGGCCAGGGCCATCGTCCCGCTCGTTCCATCTTGCGGGAGCAACGAGACCAGGCTCGCAAAAGGTCCATCCAGAGGAATCTCGATCCGCTGCACTGCCAGGGCGTCGGCGGTCAATTCTGCATCCTCCACATCCTCGGCCGGGGACTGACAGGGCAGGATGACCCCCAGAACCTGACCGGGAGTCGCCCGTGCACACAAAGCCGCCGCCACGGCTGAATCGAGACCGCCACTGAGGCCCAGCACGGTTCCCTCACAGCCCGCAGCCTGCACATGCTCCCGGATCCACTGCACCGTTCGTTCGGTCCAGCTGTCAAGGAGATTCTCCTGTTCACAGGTGAAGCGCTCCCCATCGCTCACAGAACCACCTCCGAAAATGGACTGACAACTATAAACAGTTTATCGCATTTGCGGCGGAGGCGAAACGGTCCCTCAGCGATGGGGAAAGGGAAGGGCTCCGGTGGACAGATACATCTCGGGAACCGGACCCACGATCAGTGCCTCGGCAATGGGTAATCGGACCGACACCTTAATTTCCTCCTCGATCAGGGGAACGGCGATCATCAGACTGCATCCCACGGACAGGAATATGGTATGCTTCGCGTGGTTGATCCCGACGCCCACGAAGTCCTCCTCCACCGAGATCTGGGCCGAGCCGACGGGAAGGACCTGTATCGGCAGTTCGGGCCCCAGGTCCGCCAAAATGGCAACCCCGCTCAGCTGGCCCAGGGGGATGCCCACGAGCTCATCGTCCATACCGTTGATCCTCTCCTGGACCTGGTGACCGACCTGGGCGACCATTCGGGAGATCCGCATGGTATTCGGCATCATGTAAGAAACATACCCGTCGGTGGTGGTCTCCACGTGGATCAGGTCGGAGTAGTGAAAGGTCTCCGCAGCCTGGTCCAGTACCACCTCCGTGAGCATCGTTACGCCAAGCCCCTGAACCCGATTGCGCGCAATCGCTATGAGGACGGGTCTCAGGGTCCGGTCAGCGGCGTAGACTGCCAGGCACAGCATCAGGATCGCTAGCCCCAGGGCAACGAGAATCATCCTCTTTCTTCTTCGCCTGCTTCGCCCCATGGGAAACCAAGTGCCCCCTTCCTCCCAGTCGAGCTATTCTATGCGAGGGGGCACCCCTTGCGTGTTAGTCTCGTCTAAGACGGGCAAACCTCCGTTTGCCAACTCTCAAGACCGCGTTATCCTGGAACTTCACATGGGCGGCGGGATCGGTAATCCTGTCCCCGTCAATGGAGACCGCCCCCTGTTGAATGAGACGCCGGGCCTCGCTGTTGCTGGAAGAGAAGCCAGCAGAGCGGAGCAGTCCGATCAGCCACACGGACCCATCCTCGAACAGCTCCTCGACGCGAACCTCCTCCATCTCCTC
>PXCI01000303.1 GCA_003566675.1 Clostridia bacterium | reverse complement strand
GTCTGAACCAGCGCCTGCAGGCCGAAAACACCGCGCTGCGCCGGCAAAACGCCGACCAGGACGCCGCCATCGCCGAGCTGCGCGCCGAGCTGGATGAGCTGCGGCGTGCGCTGCTGCCGGCCGCCGCGCAAGAGCCGTGAAGCGCGCGCGGCAGACAAGCCGGCCCGTCCGGAGAAAGGCCCCGGGTCTGGTCGCCGGACTGAGCCTTGGCCTGGTTCTGGGCTTGAGCGCGGGCCCGGTGGGCGCCGGGGAACCCGACCCGAACGCCAGCGCGCCGGGCACAGGCGCGCGGGACCTGGCGCCAGCGGCCGCAGCTGCCGTTGCAGACGGCACCGCCGAGCCCGCCAGCCCAACCCGCGGCGCCGGCTTCGACATCCGCTGGCACACCCTCAGCGCCGGCGGCGGTGAGGCGCTCAGCAGCGGCGGCGACTTCCAGCTGCGCGGCAGCATCGGCCAGCACAGCGCCAGCCCCGACCACCCGGCGCTCAGCACCACCTACCGCCACCGCGGCGGGTTCTGGGTGGTCCTGGCCGGGCGCGGCAAGGCCGTGGTGGATCGGTTGTTTCGGGATCGGTTTCAGGACTGATCCGACCCGGAACTCAGCCGGCGGCCAGGCGCTCCAGCGTGGCCACCGGCTGCTCGACCAGATCGGTACCGGTCTGCACACGGTACGCCGGGCAGGCCTGGAGCAGCGCCTGGGCGGTGCGCATCTGGGCCCGGTGCTCCAGCGCGAAGCGGGCGCTGAACAGCAGCGGCATGGCCGCCTTGATCAGGTGGGCCAGCACGTGGGTTGCGTTTTCGGGCGACTTCCGGCTGTACGCCCCGCGCGCGCCCCGGGTCCGTTCCATTACCCAGATTTCGTCGATCGCCAGGCTGGGCAGAAAATGCGCTCCTTCGGTCTCCACCGGCAGCACCTGCTTGGGCCGCGCGCCGCTGCGCCGGAAGGCCAGGTCGGGCCGCAGAACCTGCAGCTGATCGCTGGCCCAGCAGTCGCGCACCATCAGGAACCGGCGCAGGCGCTCGCACACGACCCGCGCGTGGGAATCCTGGCCCAGCAGCAGCCAGTCATCCGACAGCACTTGGCCGCCGGTGGCCAGGGTGGCCAGGCACAGCGTGGACTTTCCGCTGGCCTTCGGCCCCAGCACCAGCACGTGCCGCTTGCCCACCCGCAGCGCGGCGGCATGCAGGGCCATCAGCCCCAGCCGCGCCCACTGCTGGGCCAGGGCCAGGTTCAGCGATTGCGGCAGCAGGTATTCCGGTGCCTGGCTATCGTCGCCCACCTCGACCCGGGCGCGACAGCCGCTGCGCAGGATGGCGGTGCCGTCCACAAAGACGTGACGGTAGGTCTCGGCCGCACTCGACGTTTCCGGCGCCACCGCCGCCACCGTCAGGCGGCGCACCCGCCCGGCCCAGCCGGCGGCGATGCTGCGCCCGGCCAGGATCTGGCGCAGTTCCGCAGCGGCAATTCCGTCCAGTCGAACCTCGAACGGCAGCGTAGTCCCGTGCAGGCTGGTCGAGTCGGCCGTTGGGCCGGGGCTTACCCGCATGGGCCGGGGCCGGAATGCTTGGAGCGGAAGATCGGCATGGTTCGCAAGGTAGGTCCAGTGCCGTTATAGTATGCGGCTTGGGGCCACGGCGGGCCTCGGCGGACGGGAACCCAGGGCCCATGACCAGCGATCTTCAGCAGCTCAGGCAGCATCTCGACCGCGGTCGGCTGACCATCAGCCGCCTCGATGACGGCAGCGGCGTGGTGCTGGACGTCGAGCGCGAGCGCCTGTTCACCCTCAACGCGACCGGGCTCGGCATCATCCAGGCCGCCGCCGACGGCGCGGCCGACGAGACCGCCGTGGTCGAGGCCCTGGTCGCGCGCTTCGAGGTCAGCGAGGCGGATGCGCAGCAGGATGTGCAGACGTTCCTGGCCAGGCTTCTTCGCGCCTTGTGAGCGAGCGGATTCGGGGTCACGCTTGGCCCCGGCTGCCCATGCCTGGTCCTTGTGATGAGAAAACGGCTCGGCTACAGTAACCCCGCGCGAACCCGCGGGCAGTGCCCGGCGGGCGAAACCACCGACAACGAGATCACCGCAGCATGTACCGACTTCATCGAGCAATTCCCGTTCTTCTGTGCCTGTGCCTGAGCGCCGGCCACGCCCTGGCCTCCGAACCCGAAGGGCGCGGCGGTGGCGCGCTGGCCGAGGGCTTCAGCGAGGGGTTCGAGAACGTCAACGATCTGGTCGCCCAGGGCTGGGTGGAGATCAACAACAGCCAGCCGCTGGGCCTTACCGACTGGGGCCAGGGCCTGGTCAGCGAATTCCCCGCCCACGCCGGCCCGCCCGATTCCTACATCGCCGCGAACTTCAACAACGCCGGCGGGGCCGGCACCATCAGCAACTGGTTGCTGACCCCGGAAATCGAGTTGCGCAACGGCACGCGCGTCGAATTCTGGACTCGCTCGACCGAAGACAACGATTTTCCGGACCGCCTCGAGGTTCGTTTGAGCACCGCCGGCGACAGCTTCGACGTCGGCTTGACCGCCCTGTCCACGGGCGATTTCGGCACGCTGCTGTTGGCGATCAATCCGGACCTCGATGACGACGAGAATTACCCCTCGATCTGGACCCGCTACGCGCTGCGCCTGAGCGGCCTGCCCGCCGGCGCGACCGGGCGCGTGGCGTTCCGTTATTTCGTCGAAAACTCCGGACCCGAAGGCAGCAACGGCGACTGGATCGGCATCGACAGCTTCCGCGTCGAGCAGCCGCTGTTCGCCGATCGCTTCGAGGCCTCGGCGAGCGGAACTCGCTGAGACGGGCGGCGGTTACCGGCCGGCTCTGAAATTCATGCCTTTACAGGGCATTGGCGACTTGCTACTATCCGACACAATTGCGCTGTGATAGTACTCACATTCGCAAAAATGTTGCAGGACTGGCTGGTCCAACACACAAAGCGGGCATCCGACACAAAGGGAGAATATCCGTGCTGATTTCATCTTCAGATTCGTCTTTGCATTCGTTGCGTTCCGAAGAAGGGAAACAGGCCGCTCGCTGGAGTGCTGCAAACAACTCCCTGCGACGGTTTGTCACCACCTGGTCGCTGATTGTTGTTGGGCTGGTGTTGTCGGTGCCGGTGTGGGGGCAGACGGCGCCGTTTGCTTTCGAGTTCATCGATCGTCCGGCGCGCGATACGGTTTCGGGTGGGTTGCCGCAATTTGAGTATTTGCCCGGTTACTTTGAGCCTCCCGATGTCGACGATGACTATGATTTGGATACCGTCTTTCGCGTCGAATACGCAGTCAACAACGACGGTGAGAGATCGCAGATCAGAGAGACCTCAAGGTTTCAGCTGGTCGAGGACGGCCCGTTCTTCCTTCCGCTGGTCCGGAATATCCGGGACGGCGTGGTTCGCGAGCCGTTCGATGAGGTTGTTGTAGTTCGGCTGATCGATGGTCGTCTTGTGGAAGACGAGAATCAAAATTTAGTACCTGACCCAGAGTTAATTCATCTTTGCTCAACTCCTGACGACGGCGGCGACAATACGAGCGGAACCTCGTGCGTCGACGTGGGCAATAAGAACAAGAACAGTTTTTACCATGGGTACACGGAAGGTCACCGCGACCAAGGTTCTGACACGTCAACAGCATGCGAGGATGCTTACACCGAATTCGGCTTGGTTGACATGAATGACGAGGTTCCATCTCCCCTAGCATGTCCCATAGCCCGCTACCAGTCCGAACGCGTTACCTGCTTCAAATGCATCGTCAACAACTACGCGATCAACCGCGGTTCGGACAACATTTTTTCCAAAACGGCTGGTCGAACCCGAAACAACATCGGTCGTGTGGATCTGATCGTTCGGGATCCGATTGTGATCACCGCAGCACAGGGCGAAGCGTTCAACGAAGTAGATTCCACCGCCATTCTGGACAACGTTGGCTTCCTGATCATGGAGCGCGGCGGCAACGACAATATTGCTGCTGCCGCGATCACGGAAATTCGCAATATTGATGATGACATACTCACAAGTACTGATCCAAGCGACGCGGATCTTCAGCGCTTTGCACGGTTGCTGCGCACCTACGACAACCTGTCGTTAGAAGGCACGCTGATCACCCCGGGGCGGTCAGCCGTCAGTCTGGTTACCCAGCTGGGTACGCTGCGCCGAACGACGGAGACCATCTCAAGTAATACCTGTTTAGGGACGTTTTGGGGCTCAACTGGCGAATCGACCCCATCCGCTGTGTTCATGAACTCCAATCCGGCTGACGGGGAGACAGGGCACTTTATTGAGAATCGGCCTGATCAAGATCTGGGCGGCCAAGACATCTGCGGAACCTTTGTCAGTCTCGCTGATCTTGGTATCGGCATTGGCGACGAGTTTTTTGGTGTGTCCCTTTTCGGTGCCGACGTCGTTGGCACCAACGACCTGATTTTGCTCACCGACATCCCCAGAGACACCAGCGCTGCTTCTGGAGTTGAAGATGCAGGCGGGCTGGATCTGCTGGGTGGCGGTGGCTTCTTCTTTCGTGAAGATACCCTGTTGGATTACGGTGACGCTCCGGATAGCTACGGTACGGTTTTCGCGTCTGATGGGCCGCGTCATCAGATCGGCGGGCCCTGGCTGCCCGAATTTGTTCTCGAAGTTGGAACCATTGGTGTCAGTGATAACGATACCGACGCCGAATCCGATGGACAACCAAGCCCCGGAGCGGACGGCGACGACGAGGCCGGCGTCAACGACGAACAGGGCGTCGTATTGAACCAAGTGGGTGAGACGACGTGCGCTGGAATTGACGTGACCACCCTGTCGAATGTCGGCGCAAATGCCTATTGCGCAGCAGTGCGTTTCGCCAATCCTACCGGGCTTCCGGCACGCTTGACCGCGTGGGTGGATTTTGCTGGGAACGGTAAATTCGACAACGCTTGCACTGGCCCCAACGGCAATATCGTTCTTACCGGGGATCCTAATGTAGAGGGCTGCGAGCGAGCGCAGCAGACCGTCTACCTTGGGAGTGCCGGCATGGAAACTATGCAGGGCCTAGCCTCAGGTCAAGACTGCACATTCGCAGATTCTCCGCCTGGGACTGAATTCACCGATGGTGTCGCGCCTCCGTTTTGTGAGGGTGTTTTCGTTCTGGTCTGGGAATATGACGAGGCGACCAGGATCCAGTTCACCCGGGACACTAGCTACGCGCGTTTCAGAATCTCCACAGATTCGATACTGAGCACCAATCCGTCGCCGCTGGGCCTATTGGCCGATGGTGAGGTCGAGGACCACCTGGTGAACGCCGGCGCTCTTCCGGTATCGATTCATGCATTCGAATCGCGCTGGACCAGTCAGGGCCTTGAGGTCACCTGGGGTACGGTTTCGGAAACCGAGAACCTGGGTTTCTACATCTGGGGCTACGACGGCGATCAACTGGAATTGCTCACCTCCGACATGATTCCGTCGGAAGCTGCCGACGCGGTCACCCCGCATCGCTACCAAACGGTCATTACCGATCCGCGAGCGCGGGAAATGCAGTCGCTGGCCGTTACCGCGGTTGACGTGTTTGGCAGGGAAGAAATTTACGGCCTGTACCGGGTCGGGAGCGAATTCGGCCGCGCCAACGTCACTGCTGCCATTGACTGGACCGGGGTACGGGCCGAGGTCGACGAGACCATGGCTTTGCATGAAACCCTGGGTCCGCGGGCAACCGCGGCGCAAGGACGAGTGGTCGGCGCGGACTTCAGCGTCAGTCGGCCCGGCCTGCATCGGATCACCTACGAGCAGCTGTATGCTGCCGGGATGGATCTTGTCGGGTTGAACCCCGATGATCTGGCCGTGACCCGCGCCGGCGAGCCGGTGGCCCGCTTTGTCCGCGCCAAGGGCGCTATCGGAGGCTCGCGCGCCAGCGCTGCCGCCGCGCTGGATCAGTTCGGCCCAGGTTCCTACATCGAGTTCTGGGGCGAGAAGCCGGGTTATCCGGATGCCCTGTACGTCGAAGACTACGTATACCGGGTCTCTGTTGCTCCCTCCAAGGCGGTCGACGGGCAGACCGTAGTCCAGCGCGTGATGGCAGGGCCTGCGCTGTCGCATCACCTGGGATCGTTCAAGGTCAACGAGGACAACGGCTACAACATGGGCAATGTTCTTCCAGACCCGTGGCATGCGGCCCGTCTTCGTTCGGATCGGGCAGGGCTGCGCAACTACGTCACCGAGGTGTCGGTGGGCGAGACATTCCAGGTCGGCCTGGACGGTCGACTGGAGGTCGTCGTGGCTGGTGGCGTCAACTTCCCAGTTTCGCCTGCCCACCATGTCCAGGTGTTTTTTAACGACATCGAAGTTCATGATGTGAAGTTCGAGGCCGCCCAGGCGCATCACATCAAGGCCGACATCCCCGCAAGTCTGATTCAGCCGGGCGAAAACAGCGTCCGGGTTTTCTTGCCGGGCGGTACCGAAGCACCCGTTGATCTGGTTTTTGTGGACACGGTCGAATTGTTCTATCCACGTGAGTTCCGCATGGTGAATGGGCGAGTCCTGATTCAGGAAGCGGGTGCAGGGGAGCGGGTGCAGGTAGCTGGCGTGCCTCCGCGCTCGCGTGCGTCGGTATTCGCGTGGGATGGCATCCAGCTGATGGAACTGCGCAGCCGAGTTCATGGCGGCCTCTACGCCAATTTCCAGACGCTGGACGAGGCGGGACTTCAGTACTGGGTTTCCACGTCAGATGCAACGCTGACGCCAGGATTTGTGGGCGCTGTGCATGATCTGGACCTGCTCGACGAACCGGCTGACTTCCTTGTCATCGCGCATCCGGCCTTCATGCCGCTGTCGGAGGTTGAAAGCCACCCACTCACCCAGTTCGTACAGCAACGCATCAGCGAGGGCTGGTCGGTGCGCGTGGTTGACGTGACCGACGTCCAGCAGCATTTCGGCGGTGGAATGGGTTTGCCGCAGGCGATCACGGCCTTCCTGCGTCAAGCTTCGGAGGCCTTTGCGCTTAGCCACGTGCTGCTGGTTGGCGGCGATTCCTACGATTACCACGATCGCCTGGGCAAGGGTAGCCTGAGTTTTATCCCGACAGTTTACGCCTCGACGTCGCGGATTCCGCACACCCCGGCGGATGGGTTGCTGGCCGATCTGGACGGCAACGGCGTTGCCGATCTGGCCATCGGGCGCTGGCCGGTGCGCAGTCTGGGAGATCTGGAGTCCATCGTGACCAAGACCCTGGACTGGTCGGCCGGGGTTGCTGACCTGCAGAGAGCCGTTTGGGTGGCCGATTCAGAGCAGCCAGGACAACCTTCCTTCGCCGGTCAAGTCGACCGCATGCTGGGCCAGCTCAGCGGTGCCGGTTGGAATGTTGCTGGTTTGAACCGGATTCTGATTGATGAGGCTGACGACGTTACCGCGGCGCGCCATCAGTTGTTCGGAGACATCGAGGCTGGCGCAACTTTTACCGGTTTTGTCGGGCATGGCTCTCCGGCCAGCTGGACTTTCCAGGGGCTGGTGATGCCGAACGATCTGGCTGAATTGTGGAACGAAGGTAGTCCAACGTTGATTTCTACATCGACTTGCTACACCAGTTACTTTGTATCGCCGGCCAACGACACCGTGGCCCAT
>PXCI01000074.1 GCA_003566675.1 Clostridia bacterium | reverse complement strand
CTTGTGGTGGTTGATGGTCGCGCGGATCCCGGAGCCCCGGGCGATGTCGATGAATTCCCCCGCAGCCCAGATCAGAAACTCGCCCTCACTGCGCATGTGGGATGCGTGGGAGCCGCCGTACTGGGCAGCAACCCTGGCCAGTTCGGTCACCTCCCGGGTGGTGGCATTGCGTCCCGGGGCGTACATCAGGCCCGTTGCCAGGCCGAAGGCCCCCTGCTGCATCGCGGAGGCCAGGGCTTCCTTCATGGCGCACATTTCCCCGGGGGTGGGGTGGACTCTCTCCCCGCCCTGGCCCTCATCACCCATGACCTGGGCCCGGATTGCTCCGTGGCCGCAGAAGTGGGCCAGGTTGTAGCCGATCCCTCGCTTTTCAAGCTTGTTAAGCCAGCCGTCCAGGTCGGTCCAGTCGACCTCGCCGATCTCGGCAGCATCGACCTGGGAGATCCCTGCCATCCGGTTGGTAATCTCGGCCTTGCGGCTTGCGTTGACGGGAAAGACCCCGTAGCCGCAGACCCCCGTCGCCTCGGTGGTGACCCCGGCGAAGAGGGTGCTGCATCCTGCGTTGTGGGCCAGGATGGAGTAGTCCGAGTGGGTGTGGACGTCGATGAAGCCCGGGGCGACAACCAGGCCCTGGACGTCCAGGGTCTTTCGCGCCTCTGCTCGGGGCTCGCCCCTTCCGATGAGTGCGATCCTTCCATTGTCGATTCCGATGTGCCCCGCGAACGGGGGATTACCCGATCCGTCGAGGATTCTTCCGCCTGTGATCAGGATGTCCAGCATTGGATCCCATTCCTTCCTGTTCCGTTCTGTCGTGGATCGGCCGCACAGCCCGCGCCATGTCGTTACGGTGCCGCAGAACTAATCGGCGAAACCGGCCAGGAGCAGGGCGGCGAGAATGCGGCGGTAGGCGGTGAAGAAGTCTTCCGTCGTGTAATGCACGGTTTTCCCCCGTCGCTCGTCGAAACATTCCGGCAGGAGGTCGCAGACCCCGGCGTGCTTCAACTTGTTGAACCGAATAGTGACCTCCACAGGTTGGGACGGTACCAGCACCTTACCGCCCTTCTTGACGGCGCTCTCGACGCCCCAGCGGATATCCTCGATCACCTGGCTCACGGGACGGCTGATAGCTGCATGGTAGTGAAGCCCATGCTTGGTGATCACGTGGGGCACATCGGGGTAGATCCTCTGGGTCTCCCTCACGGCCCCCGTCTCTCCGGTGACGAAGAGTAGGGGCACGTCCCAGATTCCCGCCAGCCATGCATCGATGATGGCCTCGCCGACGTTGATGCCGTTGATTTCGATGAAATCGAAGACGCCCCCGTTGATGACGTGGGCCAACGTGTTGGTGTCAGAGTCGTGTTTTGGACCGTGGGCACCGACAACGAGTAGGCCGTCGAAGTGGTCCTCAATGCCCGGCAGGTGGACGTTGGGCATTCCGTGACCCCGAACCTGCCCGGCCCGGTCGTCCAGGTCATTGACGTTCAGGTTGTGTAGGCCTCCGTGATAGTCGTGGACGTATACCTCGTCGGCCCCTCCCCGGAAGGCTCCCTCCACGGCTGCGTTGACCTCTGACAGCAGCTGCTTGCGCGCCTCGTCGTAGGCGTGGTGTCCCGGGGATGTCTCCTGATCGCTGAAGATACTTGCAGCGCCCTCCATATCCACAGCGATGTAGATTTTCTTCATTGTTGCAGTCAGCTCCTCCCTCTTGCTGACCTCACCTATTCGACCTGTGTCGGGGGGCATCCTCCCTGCGCTTTCGGCAAACACCCGATGGGATATCATGGCACCCGGGTGTCAATCTGCCCAGGGCTAGTGCCCGGGCAATAATCGTGGGCCGGGGAGAGGGATACTCCTTGCAGGGGGAATCTCCTGGAAATGGGTTCGGGCCCGTCTTGTGGGCGTCAGGGTGGCCCCTTTCTCTTGTGCCTCGGCTTGCGAATGGCATATTGTCTAAATGATGCAGCATGTACGCAGGACGAGAAAACACGTCTTTCCGAGGAGGCATTGGTATGTACGACGTGGTGATTGTAGGGGGGGGGCCGGGCGGGCTCACCACCGCCATATACACGAGCCGGGCGGGTCGCGAGACGGTGGTCGTGGAAAAGGAGATGCCCGGGGGCCTGATGGCCACCACCCACGAGGTGGAGAATTACCCGGGCTTACCTGATGTTAGCGGCGCTGAACTGGGGGAGCGCTTTCGTCGTCACGCGGAGGAGTTTGGAACGAAAGTGGTCATGGATGAGATCGAGTCGCTGAGGCTAGCTGGCGATCAGAAGGTGGCGGTGGGCGCTGCCGGGGAGTACGCGGGCAGGGTCCTGATTCTGGCCACCGGGTCGGCTCCCCGCACCCTGGGGGTTCCGGGCGAGGATCGTTTCCGGGGACGCGGTGTCTCCTACTGTGCCACCTGTGATGGAGCCTTCTTCCGTGAGCAGGAGATTGCCTGTGTGGGGGGCGGTGACGCGGCGGTGCAGGAGGCCCTCCACCTTACCCGCTTCGCCAGCCGGGTCCACATGATTCACCGGCGCAAGGAACTCCGGGCGGTCCGCGTCCTGCAGGACAGGCTGCTATCCCACGACAAGGTGCAGGTTCACTGGAACACCGTGGTGGAGGAGATCGAGGGTGATAAGCTGGTCAGCGGACTCAGGTTGCGGAATGTGGCCACCGGTAGAGAACAGCACCTGCCCGTCGGCGGGGTCTTCATCTATGTGGGTCACCAGCCTGCAACGGGTTTCGTCCCGGACGAGGTCGGTGTCGATGAACAGGGATACCTGGTCACGGATGACCACATGAGGACAGGGGCCCCCGGCGTATTTGGGGTGGGCGACGTCCGGCACCGCATCCAGCGGCAGATCGCCACGGCGGTCGGAGATGGAGCCACGGCTGCCATGGCCGTGGAGAACTACCTGGGGGATCTGGAGGGGAGGGAATCGCACTGAGGGATGTGGTGATTGGCACCGCGGGACACATCGACCACGGTAAGACGGTCCTGGTCCAGGCTCTGACCGGGGTGGACACCGACCGCCTTCCGGAGGAGAAGCGTCGCGGGATTTCGATCGATCTCGGTTTTGCCCGGTTGTCCCTTGGCGAGGTGGACGTCTCCATCATTGATGTGCCGGGGCACGAGCGGTTCATTCGCAACATGGTGGCGGGGGTGACGGGGGTGGATGCGGCGCTGCTGGTGGTGGCGGCCGATGAGGGCTTCATGCCCCAGACCCGGGAGCACCTCGACATCCTGGAGGTCCTCGGGGTCACCGATGGAGTTGTGGCCGTGACCAAGGTGGATCTCGTCGATGATGAATGGCTGCAGATGGTCCTCGAGGATGTGAGTCTTGAACTGGAGGGACGAATCCTGGGGGACGCACCCGTGGTCCCGGTCTCGGCGGTGAGCGGATCGGGAATGGACGTGCTCAGAGAGGAGCTCGGGCGGGTGGCTGTACGCGTCACGGAGGGCGACGTGTCGGGTCCTGAGGGGCCGATGCGGTTGCCCATTGATCGTTTCTTCACCGTGCCGGGCTTTGGAACGGTGGTGACGGGGACCCTGAGCAGCGGCTGCATCGTCACCGGTGACCAGGCCCAGATTCTCCCGGACGGGCTGGATGTCCGGGTGCGGGGGTTGCAGGTTCACGGGGAGAAGGTTGCCAGGGCGGAGCGTTCGCAACGGGTGGCTGTGAACATTCCCCAACTTGCCGTGGAGGACCTCAGCCGGGGACACTGGCTGACCGAACCCGGCTACTTCGCGGTGCAGAGGAGTCTCGCCGTCCGGCTGCGCCTCCTTCCCGGGGCCGCGGAGTTGGCCGATGGCGACCGGGTCCGGCTCCACGTGGGGACCGCCGAGGTGATGGCCCGGGTCACGGTCCTTGAGGGCAATGTGATCCCGCCGGGCGAGGAGGGTTTCGTGCGCTTTCGAATGGAGAGCCCCCTGTGTGCCGCCTTCGGCGATCGGTTCATCATTCGCAGGTATTCGCCTATTCTGACCATCGGAGGCGGTAGGATCCTGGACATTTGCGGGGAGCGGTACCGTAAGGGGAGACGTGGGGTGCGGTTTCTTCGCGCCAGGGAAGCAGGCCCAGACCTTCCATCGGTCCTGGAACAGCTCTGCGAGGCTTCCTTCCCGGCGACCCTGGCGGACCTGGAGGTGGATCTGGGCAGAAAGGCCGACCAGATGGCGACCCTTCTCGAATCCGAGGAGGCGGACGGGCGGATACGGAGAATTCCCGGGGACATCGTCCTGCCGGCCCGCCATTGGGGAGAGTTCCTGCGATACGTGGCCCAGGCAGCGGCCGACCATGTGCAGAAGAACCCACTGGAATGGGGACTGGCGTCCGAGGAACTCCGAAGCCGACGTTTCCGCCGTACGCCAGCGCGGGATTTCTCTCGCCTTTTGACGGCTGCGCGGGAAGAAGGAACCATCGATTACCGCAGGGGTTTAATCTCACCTCCCGGCCATCGTCCGGAGCTTTCTGATCGTGAGCGGGTGCTGTGTGCAAAGATCGAGGGCCTTGCCGCTGAACGGGGTTTCTCACCCCCGGACGGGGATGAGCTGGCCGAAGCCGCATCGACATCCAGGGAGGCTTTGGCTCCCCTCCTTCGCTATCTTGTGGGGGCTGAGCAGCTGATTCGCATCGGCGATCAGTACCTGGACGCCTCGTTGTGGGATGATCTGGTGGGGTCCCTTTGCACGTGGTTTGAGTCCAATGATCGACTCACCGTGGCCGAGCTGAGGGATTTGCTGGGGACGACGAGGAAGTACGCAGTCCCCCTGGCCGAGGAGATGGACTACCGTAGGCTGACCCTCCGGCGCGGAGATTTCCGCTTTCCCGGCCCAGCCCTGGGCGAACAGTAGACGGTTTTGAGCAGGTGTTGGGGGCATCAGGGGCGAATACAGTAAACTGAGCGTCTCACTAGACTCTTCTCGAGGGGGAGACCGGCATGGACTTGCTTGACCTGGCTCCACACGCCCAGATCGGGGCTTTCATCGGCCTGTTCGTCTATCTTCTCGTCGCACTTTACCAGGTCCGGGTGGAACGACATGTCTACACACTGATGACGACGGAGGTCGACGGCGACGAGGGAGATTCTGCCGTGTACAGCCATCAGTATCGGGATCAGAGCCAGATCGGTGTGGCCACGGAGTGGGAGAAGCTTCCCTGGGATGAAAAGATGAGATACCTTCGCCTGGAACACCGCCTGAACTGGGGTGTCGCTGCTGCCGGGGGCGTGGTCGTGATCTGCGGTCTCATCTGGGGCAACGCCGAGTTTCGCGAGGGATGGGATGAGGGCCTTGGTACGGGCTGGCTGGCGGCCGTGGGTATCACGTTCGCGGTCGGTCTGTTTTACCTCCTGTTCAGTCATTACCAGCGCTGGGCGCAGGGACGCGCCGACTACCTGCGAATGAAGGACGACGAGTGATCCGCTAGTGTCCCATGTGAATCCGGCCCTGGTGACGGGCGGCGATCTTTCGGACCCTTTCGATGCCATTCTGGTCTACCGTCAGTTCGAAGGTGTTCGGGCTTCCCGTCGCGGTCACATACCCCACCTGGGAGAGGGCTGAGTGCGCCTCGGCGGCCTGGTCAGGTGCCGGGAATTCCACGGTGACTCTCCGGGCGCTCGGCGAGGGTTTTACCGCTGCATCGGCAACCTCGCGGTGAAGGGGACCGACCATTCCCGTACCTACACGTTCAATGGGTCTTTTTCCCTGGTCATCTTTCATGTAGATCCCTCCTCTTCCTATTCTGACACCTTCGTAGGGCGGTTATCCGAAAGGACGAAGCCAGGGCTCCTCTGCTCCGGGATGTGAAGGATGGATGCTGACGGGAGGGATGAAGATGGATTCGGTACTGGATAAACTGCTGGGGGGAGACAGGCGGTCCATCGGACGGGCAGACGAGGTGTTCTATGGGATGACGCATGCAGATCTCCTCATCCGAATGCGGTGCTCTGATGTGATCGAGAAGGTTTGCAGGCTGTATCCCGAGTATCTCCAACCCTACAGGGAACCCCTCATCAAGGACGTCGCGCGGGTCTCCCAGAAGGAAGTCCGGTGGCATGTGGCGCTTTGCTTTCGCGCCTGGACCTGGAAGGCGAGAATTTCGAGGATATCGTAGCGCTGCTTCTGACCTGGACAGAAGATGGGGAGAGTCGGATTGTCCAGGTAAACGCCATCCAGGCCCTCGCTGATCTTGCCGGGGAGGATCCCAGGTTCAGGTCACAGGTCATCGATGCACTGGAGGACCTGGTCGTGACGGGGAGCCCCGCCGTGAGGAGCCGGGCTAAGAGGTTGCTGCGTGACCTGGCCTGAGCCATCTGCTTTCAGCGCGACCCAGCGGGTCTTGCTGGGGCGCCGGTGGTGAGTTATCGAGATGAGCATCGCCAGACTCTCAGGGCAATGACAGGGACGCTACTGCTTGGTCAGGGCGTCCTCGATGGCTTTCAGTATGACCTTGCTGCTGTGGGTCGCACCGGAGATGGCATCCACCCCGAGGGTCTGCTGCCTGAGCACCTCATCGAGAATCACCTCAGCGGCTGTTCCGCGGCCGTGGCTGTGTTTGACCAGTTCAACGGCAGTCAGCCTGTGGTTCTGCACCGTGACGTGCACCTCAGCCGAAATCGGAATGGCCGTGTAGGTGCCGGTGTACGTGCCATCTTGTATCTCGGAAAGATCAATACTTGCAATCGTTGACACAGCCAACTGTTCCAGGTTGGACTGAAGACCACCTGCAGCGAGGTAACCTGCAACGATCACCACGGCCACGATTGCCAGGATGACTGCCAATGGCCGATCCACAGCGTCTCGCTCCCTTCACCTGGGCATTTTGATGCTTCAAGATCACGCAGGGAACAGGTTCACCAGGTTATCAACGCATCGACGAGTGCTTTCTTCGCGTCGCGATTTGGACCACACGACGATCTGGGTTCCACAGATGGATGCCCCCTTGGCGTCGCAAATCTTCTTCATGGTTCGGATCGCCCGGTTTCCACCGGTCCAGTGAAAGGGCAACTGCTTGGTGACAAAACAGGCGACGCGTTTGTCCTGGAGTGAGGGAATCTGGTTCAGATAGGCGGTCGTTGGCGCCGCCAGGGAGAAGGCCTGCACAGGAGAGCCAAAGATGACCGCATCGTAGTCATCGACTGCGGGAACGTTGCTAAACTGAACGTCCCTGGCTCCCGGGCCTGCATCACCCACAATGGTTACCTGGTCTATCTTCGCTGAATGTCCGACCGCTTCAAGCTTCTTCTGTATTTCCTGGGCAACGGTGAGGGTGTGGCCCGTTTGGGAATAGATGATAATACCGATGTTCATTTCGGTCTCTCCTGTCACATCTATTTGCCATCTTTTTGGTGCTGCCAGGACAATTGTAACCCGGAGTGTTGGGATTTTCCAGATGCCCATCCACCCCGGATGTGCCTTGCGCATATAAATAGGTTGCAATGCGCGCTATTTAAGCCTCCCTGGTGGTGGGAGCGGTGAGATTGTTCTATCATGAGCACGTGGGATGACCGATCATCTGATTGATTTTGGAGGTGCACTGGTGAGAACAGGCCGGGTGCCCATTGCCATTGCGATCGCCCTTCTCCTTGTCGTCGTTGGATGTGCTAACACGACAGAGGAATCTTCTGGGGGCGGTGGAGGAAAGACGACACTGTTGTGGTCTACGTCTCAACTGGATGTTCGAACAGCACCCCAGGGCAATT
>PXCI01000195.1 GCA_003566675.1 Clostridia bacterium | reverse complement strand
TGGTCCTGCACTGGGGGGCAGCCAGCGGGATCCTATGGGAATACGCCTTCAGACCCGTTGCCATTGAGGTGGCTGCCCTGAACCTGTCCGGGGAGCAGACCCTGGCCAGTCCCTGCGAGACGGTCACCGTTCACCTCGAAACCCTCACCCTGACCGGCACAGCCACTCGCATAAGGGGACAGATCGAGCAACAACACGCCGACTACCAGCTGCAGGCTCTTCAGCTCGGCTTCACGATCGAGGAGCATGACCCGTGGTTCAGGACACAGGTCGTCTCTGACCTGGACTGGGTCTACAAGGACGGAACCCGGTGGGCAGAGGGGTACTTCTCCCACAAAGATACCGGCATCAACCTCGGAGACAGCCCTCTCGTTTACATTGTTGGATCCAGGCTGGCGAAGGATCTCGATATTGCAGAAACGATACCCGTCCAGCTCTTCGGATCCACCCCCCTGACCGTATCAGCGGAGGAAGAGGGTGACCTCCGAATTGATGGAGTACACCTCGGCTCTGACGAGACCCAGATGGTTGTCACGCACCTGCCGGGTGACAGTCTGACTCGCGCGGTATCCAGCGGAGCCTCCTTTGAACTCCTGGTGGATCCCATAACCGATGAGACGGGACAGCATTACAGACCCCTCACAGGATCCGGGAACTGGAGCCCGGGAGAGCCCGTGACCCGCACGCTGACACTCTTCCCGGTAGACCCTGGGAAAGTTGAATCCCTCGTGTTCACCCTGCACGGCGCCGAAATCTCCTGGCATAGGTATGACCTGCAGGACAACGCATACCTCCAGATGGTGCTGCCCAGGAGAATCTTCTGAACCAACACTTGACCATCCAATCCCGGTAGCGTGACGAGGGAATGTGGGTCACATCGAGCAGCGAGCTACGGGCCCTCGCCCAGCTTGTCCAACATGAGATACACTGGAAATGTGAAGTCTGTCCTTCTAAGTGGAATTACCTTGAGCAACTGCCGGACTAGAATCACGGAAAAGCACGGAAAGGACCTGCTAAATTGGCCAAGAAAAGATTACTTATTATTATCGTGTTGTTCGTACTCGCAGCAGTCATAACAATCATAGGCATAGACTTTGTAAGGGACTCTGCACGGCCGGTCGTGGCCCCCGGGCTCGAACCACAGGCCCCTGATACGGTGAACCTGGTTGCCGTCCAGGTCCGGTTTGATGCCGCCTCCTATTTCAGCGAGGAAGCCTTCCGCGGCCTCATCCGCGAATCCATGGAACATGCAGCCGCTGAAACTGAGCTCGGCCGGGACACGCTGGTGGTCTTCCCCGAGGACATCGGCCTCCTCACCGTCCTCTTCGGCAAGAAGGAGATCCTATCTGAAGCGCAGCACCTCGGCGAGGGCATTGAAAACGTGATCCAGGGCGACCTGCTCCGCGTGGGCTACCAGAAGATCAGACGGCGGGTCAGCTGGCCCCGGGCTCTCTTTTTGGCCCACCAGGACTCCATGGCCCAGGCCTACTTCGAAGTCTTCTCCGACATGGCGGGGGAATACGGGGTGTACCTGGTGGCGGGCACGGGCGGGTTCACCGATGGGGTCATGGCGCGCTACGTACCCCGGGACGTCCCTGGTGCCCCCACACGAAGCGAGGCGAGGAACTTCAGCGACATCTACAACGCCAGCGTGGTCTTCGGACCCGATGGCGACGTCCTTGGCGTGCAGAGAAAAGTGTACCTGATCGAGCTCGAGGGGCCCACTGGACTGGACATCGAACCTGCCCCCCTTGATCGGTTGGAGGTTATCCCCACGCCCCTGGGAACCCTGGGCATCGCGATCTGTCTCGATGGGTTCCGGGACGACGTCCTGGACCATCTCAGCGCCAGGGGAGCCCAGATCCTGATCCAACCCAGCGCGAATCCCGGCCCCTGGGATCCCGATCAACAGGAGGGCTGGCTGATGAGCAGCTGGAGAGCCGTCGCGGAAGATCAGACCTTCATTTACGCGATCAATCCCATGCTCGCCGGGAACCTACTGGACCTCGGATTCTTCGGACAATCATCCATCGTTGCCCTGCCCGACCTGGCTGATCAGATGATCCCCGGGCGAATTGGATATTCTGACCTGGCGCCTGAACCGGGCTTTCTCACGATTGCCGACGATGACGAGAACTCGTACATCGTTCACTTCCGCGTCCCTCACCCGGATTTGGTTCGGTGAGGGAACCAAAGGAAGGGACCGGAGAGGGACTTCCTTCCCCGGTCCCGGACAGCTTCAGATCGGTGGAGCGAAGAGGACGCCGCTGAAAATGAGCCATGCGGCGATCAGCGTCACCACCAGGTTCAGGCTCTGACCCACGACATACAGAAGCACGGGACTGCCGCTTCGCATCAACTTCTTCATCTGTCCCAGGTTTGATTCAAGGCCGATGGAGGTGAACGCCAGGCAGAACAGCCATCCCCTGAAACCGGAGGTGACCCCGACCAGCTGATCCACCCCCTCCACTCCCATCACCGGCGTGAACACCAGCGAAAACAGCATCGAGGCCCCGACAAAACCGAGGATGAACTTGGGGAACCGGTCCCACAGTTCCATCATCCTGGGACGGGTTGACCCCGAAGACACGCCATCTCGAGAGACCCAGATCATGGCCAGGACAAAGGCAACAATCCCAATAAGCACATTCTGAATCATCTTGATGACTGCTGCCACCTCCATCGCCACCGGCCCGACCAGCGCCCCGGCAGCAACCACCGCCCCTGTACTGTCCACGGTGCCGCCAATCCAGGCGCCGCTGACCGCCTCACTCAGACCCATCCACCCGCAGATGACGGGCATGATGACCATCATGATCACCGTGAACACCAGCGACATGGAAATGGCATAGCTGATCTCTTCTCGTGTGGCCCTCGTGGCTGTCCCCGCGGCAATCGCCGCGGAGACCCCGCACACGGACGTAGCGGCTGCGACGGTGGCCACCAGGGGGGTACTGGAAATCTTGAGAACCCGTGTACCGAACAGGTACATCAGGTACAACACCGGGGGCGTGACGAGCCAGGCAACGCCGAGCCCGTAGGCACCCAGCGAGAGCACCCGGTGAAACAGGATCTCGGCCCCGAGAAGCACCAGCCCCATCTTGATAAATAGGCCACTTTGCATGGCAGGCTTGATCCACTCCGGCTGCCCGAGGATGTTCGCCACTAAGAGGCCCAGTCCCAGGGCCCATATCACGTTGTTGATGCCGTAGTGGGCCATGGTCGCCTGGCTACCCAGGATGTATGCGATCACAGAAAGCCCGAATACACCGATGAATCCCCTCAGGTAGGACCGGACATGGCCTCCGGTGAACCCAACGCCCACTGCCGTCAAAGCGGCGAAGCCCAGGCCGAGACCCAGGATTCCGATCACGGTTTCTGTCGTCATGACAGCGCCCACGGAATGTGTCCATCTTCCCACCCGCGGCGCCTGGCCCATTACACCCGTCAGGGCGAAGAATATAATCACCGCTGCCAACCATACGCTCCACCAGTCTTCAGCTCGCCAAAAAGGGCTGAAATCCACACGTCTCTGCATCCACATTCCCCCTCGGTCCCCAGGCTTGACTGGGCATGGCTGTAGCCCCTCTGGCATGTTATGCGTAGAGGGCCGCCTTCGCACCCAGTAAACGACAGTTAACTCTCTGGCCCACCTTAAATGCACTTAGAAACCGAAATGACTCCGCTCCTGATCCATCATCAACACAGCGTCAACGCCTCCTTCCTCTGCCCAACCATTCCCCGGCAGATGGCTGGGTCGCTGCAGGAAATGAACCGGGGCAGGTCGAATTGAAAAGCAGGGCGCCGCCTGGGACCTCATCCCCTCCCCTCGCCCAGGGCCATCATTCTCCTGTGAACCTTCCGGGCAAGATAAAGACGGGGAGATGGTGTCTTCAATTAAGTCCGTAACTTGAAGGGAGTTGAGCAGGTGAAGCTCCCCACCATGGAGGTGAAGCAATGATTGAAGCGTTCAACCTCTGGGAGGGCGCCGCGAACCCTCCCGAGGACGTTCAACAGCAGCTGCAGCAGTTGATGACAGACTGCCGAAACCGCGGAGCCGATTACGCCGATGCTCGGTTCATGATCCTCCGACGGGAGGTCTATGCGACGAAAAATGCAGCCGTCAGTCGGCTGGATATGGATGTGAGACGGGGACTGGGCCTGCGGGTTCTCTCCGGGGGGCGCTGGGGCTTTGCCGCCGCACCCGGCTTTCCCATTGACGACCCAGGACTGATTCAGCAGGCCCTGGACATGGCAAGGGCGGCATCGATGACCCCGTCGCCGCCCGTGGAGCTCAGGCCGCGGGCCCCGGAGACGGGAACCTATGTCTCGCCCCGACAGATCGATCCTTCGACCATCACACCCCAAGAGAAGATTGCGCTCCTGCTTGAGACCGACGAGATCATGGCCGGTCGCAACGAGATTCGGACGCGCCAGGGCAGGCTCGAATTCTACTACGTGGACAAGTGGTACGCAGACACCGAGGGATCTGCGACCCGGCAGTCCATCATCGAAAGCGGGGCTGGAATCACCGCCCTTGCCGTCGGAGAGGGTGATGCCCAGATCCGCACCTACCCCTCCCTGATGGGCGACGCCCAGCAGGCCGGATGGGAGTTCATCCTGGAGCAGGACCTACCGGGACACGCGTCCCGCATTGCGGATGAAGCCGTGGCCTTGCTGACCGCCCCGGAATGCCCCCCGGGGGATCTCGACGTCATCCTCACCGGATCCCTTCTCGCCCTGCAGGTCCACGAGTCCTGCGGCCACCCCAGTGAACTGGACAGGGTGATGGGTGTCGAGGCAGACGTCGCAGGCACCAGCTTCCTGACCCTCGATGGACTGGGCAACCGCCAGTACGGTTCACCAGCCGTGACCCTGGCAGCTGACGCGACGGTTCCGGGAGGACTCGGCACCTTCGGGTGGGACGACGAGGGGACCCCGGCACAGCGCGTCGTCCTCGTGGATGAGGGTGTTCACCGGGGATACCTCACCTCGCGCCAGTATGTCACGAATCCGGACCAACCCAGTGGGGGCAACGCCCGCTGTGACAACTGGGCCAGGCCGCCCATCGTGAGAATGCCCAACATAAACCTCGAGCCTGGATCTGGAACGCTGGACGACCTCATCGCCGACACCGGTCGCGGCTACCTGTTCAACGGCGAAAAAACCTGGAGCATCGACGACCGCAGGCTCAATTTCGCCATCGGAGCCCAGGCCGGCTGGGAGATCATCGACGGCGAGCTGGGCAGGCTGTTGAAGAATCCCGGATACACGGGCATCACCCCCCAGGTGTGGGGCAGCTGTGACGCCGTGGCGGGACCCGAGGCTTGGCGAGTCTGGGGACTGACCGGCTGCGGCAAGGGAGCGCCCATGCAGAATCTTCACGTGGGACACGGGGTCTCCCCCGCCCGGTTCCGCGGCCTGAAAGTGGGTGTCAGGTCATGATCATTGGAGAGAAAAGAGCGACAGAACTGGCGGCCCGTGCTGTCCAGATGGCCCTTGAAGGTGGCGCCGATACCGCCTTTGCCCTGCTCCGCGGGACGGACGAGGGCCTCACCCGCTACTCCAACAACGCCATTGAGATGAGCACCGAATACACGGAGCCCTCCCTGTACCTGCGAAGCAGCTACGGATCGCACCTGGGCGCAGCCAGCATAAACACCTTCAACGATGCGTCGCTGGCATGGCTGGCCAGGCGGGCCCGCACCCTGGCAGAAAGCAGCACCCCGCAGGAAACACTGCCACCCCTGGCCTCTCCCGTTGAAGCCATGCCGGAGGTGGAGGCCTATGACCCGAGTACCGCGGAATTGCCCCCCGAGGGCAGAGCAGAGATCATCGCCCGGGCAACCCGACGTGCGGGGGGGCGCTCGGACGTGGGATTGTTCGGGAACATGGTCACCGGATCCCAGGAGCGCGCCGTCGCCAACTCGGAGGGACTGGCCGCCTACTTCGCCGGCAGCACGTGCCGTTTCCAGGTATCGTCCATCGCACCCTCCGGGGGCGCAGGCCTGGCCCGATTTGTGGGACGGAGCATCGAGGGACTGGACCCGGAAGGCATGGCCGAGCAGGCCTGGGGAAAAGCAGCGCGCTTTGAAACCTTCACGGACATCGATCCGGGCGAGTACGAGGCGATCCTCGAACCCGACGCGGCGGCAGAGATCCTCTACCACCTGGGCTACCTGGGCTTCGGGGGAGGCACCCATCTGAACGGCAGCAGTTGTTTCAGCGGCAGGATCGGGGAGCAGCTCTTCCCGCCCTTTATGACCATCTGGGACGACCCGCTGAGGCCAGACCAGATGTGCGAACCCTTCGACGCCGAGGGCGTTCCCCGCCGGCGCGTCCAGCTGGTCGAGGACGGGACGGTGAAGGGAGCGGTCTATGACCTCGACACCGCGGCCCAGGCAGGAACAACCTCCACCGGGCACGGCCTGGAACCGGAAGGGGTCTGGTTCACCGACGGCCCCTACGCCCGCAACCTGGTCCTTGAACCGGGCACAGCATCTCGCCAGGACCTGGTCTCACGGGTGAAGCGGGGCATCCTGATTACCAGGCTTCACTACACCCGGCCCCTGGATCCGGCCCGGGCCCTGCTGACGGGGATGACCCGGGACGGAACCTTCCTGGTCGAGGATGGTTCCATCGTTGCCATGCTGCCGAACCTTCGCTTTGCCATAAGTGCAATCGACGTGCTTTCGCATACGGCAGATATCGGCTGTGACCTGGCCCTGGCCACCGAGTATGCCCATATGAACCTGGTCCCCAGCATCAGGACCATGGGCTTTCGCATTACGGGCAAGACAGAATAGATGAGCCCGGGAGGCGCCTGGAGTTGACAGTCTTCGGCGCCTCTCCCCACCACTCCCAACCGCGCCCGGGTCAGCATGGTATGCGTCTCCCCGGCGACCTGGAGAGGGTGCTGGCAGCACCCCCTGGACATCGATTTGAGCATCCCTCCGATGGGCCTCCTGCAGCACGCTGCAGAGTTCCCACCTGAATATCCAAGACGCCGCCAACAAGACCTGGGACGGCTCTTTTCAGACGCAGAGCCGTCCCTGGGAGGGGGTATTCATTCGCTACATCCATTCAATCTTCAGTCGGCCAGGTCCAGTCCCAACCGCCAGAAGAAGAAGGACCATATGCAGGATTCCTGGTAGCACAGTTGACCCAGTGGCTTGCCGATCCCATGGCCCGCGTCGCTTTCGATGTGGACAAGAACGGGTTCATCGGAAGAGGAAGCCGTCTGAAGCCTGGCGGCCATCTTGCATGCGTGCAGGGGATGGACCCTACTGTCCCCGAACGCAGCGTAGATGTACATCCCGGGATAGCTGATACCATCTTTGACGTTGTGATACGGTGAGTACTCGGAAAGCCATTTGAACGCTTCCGGATCGGTGTCGGCTCTTCCATATTCGGGGATCCAGGAAGACGCGATGAGAAATCGATGGTACCTCAACATGTCCGTCAGCGGAACGCCACAGGCCGCGGCCTTGAAAAGATCAGGACGCTGGGTGATCACTGCCGCCGTCAACAGTCCCCCGTTGCTCCTACCCGTGATGCCCAGGTGCTCCTCGTCGGTGTATCCCTTTTCGACCAGGTACTCCATGGCGGCAAAAAAATCGTAGTAGGCGTCCTGCCGCCGGTCACGGATCCCCTCTCTGTGCCACGATTCACCGTATTCGCCTCCGCCTCGTATGCAGGCGAGGGCATAGACGCCCCCGCTTCGGAGCCACGGAATGGCGGCGGCTGTATACGATGGCGTCTTCGCCACGCTGTAGCC
>PXCI01000259.1 GCA_003566675.1 Clostridia bacterium | reverse complement strand
CCGGTGTTCCTCTTCCTCGCCGGCGATGACCCGCGCGAGGTGGATCCCGTCGTTGATACCCAATCCAATGGTCCGGCCAACCTCCATGACTACCCACCCTCCTCTGCTCCCACACCGGGCATGTGCTTTGCAAGACGCCTCAGAAAGGCCCGTGCCGGGTTCCGAGATCTTGTGGGCTCGCCCGTCACGGCCTCGCCCAGGCGCCGGATCCCCTGCGACGCGCGACTGTCGGGAAAGCCCCGGATCAGGGGGATCTGTTGTTGCACCGCCCTGCCCACGGCGGGATCATCGGGAATCCAGGTCAACAGGCGAATCCTCCGGAAAAGAAAGGACCTTACCATGTGCTCCAACTGGCCGAAGGTCCTTTTTGCCTCCCGGTCGGCCGCCCGGTTCACCACCACGCCCACCTCGCCCTCGAATCCTCCCCGGCACAGCCCCTTGATGGTCCGGTAGCAGTCCATGAGAGCTGGGGGCTCCGGGGTCGTCACCATCACGGCCATTTCCGATGCCATGAGAAGCCCCATCACTGCGGGGGCTCTGCCGGCCTGGGTGTCCATGATCATGTAGTCCGCTCCGGCCATCTGCACCGAGAGGGCGCTCAACAGGGCCCTTGCCTGTTCACGGTGGGAGTACTCTTCGGACCACAGCTCCCCGCCCGCCAGAAGGCGGACCCCGGGCATGACCGGAGACAGGGCCTCATCCGGTGCGCAACGGCCCCTCATCACGTCGCCGATGCTCTGGTTCGGGATGCAGCCGAGGAGAACATCCAGGTTGGGAAGGCCAAAATCCGTATCCAACAGGATCACCTCGTGGCCCAACTCACCGAGGTAGGCAGCCAGGTTCAGCGAGATGTTGCTCTTGCCCACGCCTCCCTTTCCGCCGCTGACGGCCACGGTTCGCGTCGCTGCCCCATCGGGATCTCGAACCGCAGATAGGGAGGGCGCACCCTCTGCGCCGAGCCGCAGGGCCGATGCCTGGTCGCGGAACATCACACCACCCCCTCCAGCAGGACCCCGGAGAGAACCTCGGAGGCAGGCCCGATGTCGTTGGGGACCTCCTGCCCCGTGCAGACGTAGGACAGGGGCCCCCCCGCCTCCTCGGCGAAGACGATCACCCGGCCGGGCCTGTCGGTCTCGTCAATCTTGGTCAGAAGCAGCCGGTTATAGGCGATCTTCCGGTAGCGGGCCAGGATCGACCGGGCATCCTCCACGGCGGTCCCCGCGCTGAGAACCAGGTGGACCTCGTCCGTCCCAGCTGCCGCCAGGAAGGACCCCAGCCGCTCCATCGATCCCAGGTCCCGGGGATTGTGCCCCGCCGTGTCAATCAGCACCACCTGGGAATCGCCCAGTCTCCTCATCGCCCCGGCAATCTCCTCGGGGGCAAACACCACCTCCAGGTCCATCCCCAGGATGCGGGCGTACTTCCTCAACTGTTCCACCGCCCCAATTCGATAAGTATCCTGGGTGATCAGCCCCACCCGCAGCCCCTCTCCCAGGGCCATCCGCGCCGCCAGCTTCGCACAGGTCGTGGTCTTGCCGGCCCCCGTCGGGCCAACCAGGGCCACGACTCTCCGCCCGTCCCCTTCCCGGGGAGGACGGATGGGAATGGTGCGCATCCAGGCGATGTCTTCTGCGCTCTTCGTTGCGGCCTTGCGCGCCAGGATCGGGGCCAGTTCCCTGGGAACCCCTCGTCCCACCAGGCGTCCGGATCGCTCCTCTTGCAGGGCATCCAGGGCTGCCGGGACGTCCTGTCCAGGGGGACTCTCCTTCACATCAGGGGCCCGTTCCTTTGCTGCAGGGCCTTTTCCCCTCACAACAGGGGGACGCCCCTGCAGATCTTCTCCGTGGTCCTCGATGGCCACCGTCATCTGGATCTGGCGGGGACGGAAATACCCCAGGATCCCCGGCTCCCTCACCGAACCCGTCTCCAACAGCTCCGCATCGGGGCCCACCTCGCTTTTGATCAGCCGCAGCAGACCGTCCACCGACTTGCCCCTGAACTTCTTAATTCTCATGCCATATCCACCTTCCCAATGGCCTCGATCTCGATGGAGGGTTCAATCTCCTGGAAGGAGACCACCATCATCTCCGGCATGGCCTGCTCGGTAATCCGCTTGAAATAGAATCGGACGGCGGGGGAACACAACACCACCGGTTCGATGCCGCTCTTCAGTCCCTTCTCTGCCACCTGCCGGGCATTCCGGATCATGGCCGACTGCTGGTCGGGGTCGAGGGCCACGAAGGTGCCTCCCTCGGTGTGCTCAAGGGATCCGGTGATGATCTGTTCCACTTCCGGATCCAAAAGGATCACTCGCAACCGGCCTTCCTGGGTGGGTACCAGCTGACTTATGGTCCGGTACAGGGACTGCCGGACCACCTCTGACAGCCGGTCCGTGTCCCGGACGGCCGCGGCGTAGTCAGCCAGGGTCTCAAAAATGGTGAGCAAATCCCTGATCGGTACGCCCTCGCGCAGCAGGTTCTGCAGCACCTTCTGCAAATCTCCAAGGCTCATGACATCCGGAACGAGCTCCTCGACCACAGCCGGAGAGGTCTCCCGTACCGCATCGAGGATGATCTTCGTTTCCTGCCGCGAAAGCAGCTCGTGAGCGTGGCTCTTCAGGACCTCGGCGAAGTGCGTCATCAGCACCGAGGCCGGGTCCACCACGGTGTAGCCGGCCATCTCCGCCCGGTCCCGGTCGGCGGCGGCAATCCACTTGGCCGGCAGGCCGAACGCGGGCTCCACCGTGTCGATTCCCGGTATCTCATCTGCTCCATCGCCGGGATCCATGGCCATGTGCCTGTCGGCCATCAGCTCCCCTCTCGCCACCACGACCCCCCGCAGCTTCACGGCGTAGGCATTGGCGTCCAGGGCCATGTTGTCCCGCAGGCGGACCAGGGGCAGCACCATCCCGAGTTCCATGGCCAGCTGCCGCCGCAGAAGGCCGATCCGGTCCATGAGATCATTGCCCTCCCCCTTCTCCGCGAGGGGGAGCAGGCCGTAACCCAGCTCGACGGACACGGGATCGACCTGGAGCATACGCGCCATCTCCTCCGGTCCCTGGGGACGGGCCTCCTCTTCCCCGGAAGCCTCAATCTCGGGCTCCTCCTCAACGGGCGGCACTATGGCGAGATTTCTCCCGGCCACCGTTGCGAGACCGGCCAGTACTAAGAAGGGGAAGGTGGGCAGGCCCGGAACAATTCCCAGCGCGATGAGCATCGCCGCGGCAATATAAAGAACCCTCGGCTTCTGCAGCAGCTGGGTCACCAGGTCGTTGCCGAGATCCACCTCCGAGGCGGCCCGGGTCACCACGATACCCGTCGCCACGGAGATCAGGAGGGCCGGCAGCTGGCTGACCAGGCCGTCTCCCACCGTCAGCAGCGTGTAGCTCATGAGGGCTTCGCCGAAGGGCAGACCCAGCTGCAGAACCCCCACCACCAGGCCTCCGATGATGTTGATGACGGTGATGATGATGGCGGCAATGGCATCTCCTTTGACAAACTTGCTGGCGCCGTCCATGGCGCCGTAGAAGTCAGCCTCTCGTTCAATATCACGCCTGCGCTTCCGGGCGCCCTCGTCATCGATGAGTCCCGCGTTCAGATCGGCATCGATGCTCATCTGTTTCCCCGGCATGGCGTCGAGGGTGAACCTCGCCGCGACCTCGGCCACCCGCTCAGCGCCCTTGGTGATGACCACGAACTGGATGACCACCAGGATCACGAACACGACGAACCCGACCACCGGGTTGCCCCCGACCACGAACTGGCCGAACTGTTTAATGACCTCCCCGGCGTACGTCTCCAGCAGAATCAACCGGGTGGAGGACACGTTCAGGGCCAGCCTCATCAGGGTGGTCAGAAGGAGCAGGCTGGGGAAGATCGAGAAATCCAGGGGCTCCGTCGTGTACATGCTGACCAGCATCACCACCATGGCAAAGGTCAGGTTGAAGACCAACAAGAGATCCAGTAGTCCCGCAGGCATGGGGACAATCATCATGGCCACGACGAGCAGCACCAACACGGCTACCGCCACATCGCTGTATTTCATCACCTTAGACATTGCACCACTTCGCCTGATCATCTACCTGTCCCCTCTCGTGCCTGGGGCCTTCCCCGGCGCTTCCAGACGTAGGCCAGCACCTCCGCCACCGCCTCGTAAAGATCCGGTGGTATGTAGTCGCCCACTTCACTCATCTCATACAGGGCCCGGGCCAGGGGGGGCCTCTCCTCGACGGTGACCCCGTGCTCGGCCGCAACCTCCCGGATCCTCTGGGCCAGCAGCCCGCGCCCCCTGGCCACGACCACGGGGGCATCCATCCCGTCAAACTCGTATTTCAGCGCCACAGCGTAGTGGGTGGGGTTGGTCACAACCACGTCCGCAGCGGGCACGGCGGTGATCATGCGCTGCCTCGCCGCCTGCTGTCGCACACTCCTTCTCCGTCCTGCGACCTGGGGATCTCCCTCCGTCTCCTTCATTTCCTGCTTTACCTCCTGCCGGGTCATCCGCAGGTTCTTCTCGTGCTCACTGCGCTCATAGAAATAGTCGATCACCCCGACCAGCCCAAGGACCAGGACCGCACGTAGAAGGAGCACCTGCAGCAGCGAGGCCGTCTCGGTCAGGGCCACCGGAAGGGGCAGTCGCAAAAACAGGGGAAAATCCTCGATCCTCGTCCATATGGTGATGTAGGCGACATAGCCCACAGCACCGACCTTCAAGAGGGATTTGACCATGTTCACCAGGGCCCTCATGGAGACCACCTTCTTCATCCCCTCCAGGGGATTGATGCGGCTGAGCTTGGGACTGAGGGGCTGAAGCGTGAAAATGAGGCCCGTCTGCAGCACGCTTCCCCCTACGGCCACCAGGAGGGTGACGCCAAAGAGGGGAAGCATCAACATCATGAACTGCAGCGTCAGTCTCGACATCAGGGACGTCACATCCGGCGTGTTCCAGTCTGCTCCCAGGTTCGGGCCGAAGCTCTGTAGGGCCAGTCTCTGCAGCTGTTCGCTCATCCCGGAAAAGGCATACCACAGGGCAATGAAGCAGAACAGAAGCAGTGCACAGGAGACCATCTCCTTGCTCTGAAAGACCTCACCCTTTTCCCTCGCCTTGCGGCGCCGGCGGGGGGTCGGTTGCTCGCTTCTTTCCTCCCCACCGTCCTCTGCAAACAGCTGAAGATCGATCATGTTCACCACACTCTCAAGAGACGGAAGAGGTCCAGCATTCGCTCGCCGCTTCCGTCCCGGAAAAAGTTTGCATAAACACCTGTCATCGCCAGCAACATGGTCATCCCCACCAGGATCCGGATGGGGATCCCGAGCACGAAGAGGTTCAATTGGGGCATCGTTCGCGCCAGGATGCCCAGGCCCACCGAGGTCACAAAGAGACAGGCCAGCACCGGGAGACTGACCTGGAAGGCCGCCCGGAACATCCAGCTCATGAAGGAGAACACCTGGGGCAATACCGCCGAAGAAAGGGGGGTGCCCAGGGGAACCTCTGTGAAACTCTCCTGCAGGACCCGCAAGACATGATGATGGCCGTCGAAGCTCAGAAACAGGACCATCGAGAGCAGGTAGAGGTAGTTGCCCACCAGGGGAACCCGCACCCCCAACATCGGATCCACCTCGCTGGCGGTGAAAAAGCCCATCTGAAAATCCAGGAACTGTCCCGCCATCTGGCCGGTGACCAGGATCAAGAAGGCCAAAAAGCCGAGGGCCGCCCCCGCGGTGATCTCCCGGATCCCTTCCAGGGCAATCTCCGACCAGGGGTCTCCCCCCGGGTGCCCAGGCAGGGTCGGAGCGATCAACAGGGCACAGATAATCGCCAGGAATACGGCAACGGGGGTCGGGCAGTAGGGCCTTCTGAAAACGGGGAACAGGAAGAAGAACCCGCTCATCCGCAAAAACACCAGCAGAAGGGTCACCGCCGTTTCCCCCTGCCATATCAGGTCCAGGTACAGGTCCAGGTTCAAACTCCCCACCCCCCTCAACGGATGAAGTCTGACATGCCTCCGAGCATCTCCGTAGCGAATCCACTCATCATGTTGATCATCCACGGCCCAAAGAGCATCGCTGCCATGAAGATAGCGACGATCTTGGGAACAAAACTCATGGTCTGCTCATTGATCTGCGTCGTCGCCTGGAACACACTGACCACCAGTCCGGTCAGAAGTCCAACTCCCAGCATCGGCCCCGCCACCATGAGCACGGTGAGCAGCGACCTGCGCGCCAGCGCTATGATCAGTTCCTGCGGCATTTTCTCATCATCCTCCCGTCAGTCCCTCGAGCAGGGACTTCATCACCAGGTGCCAGCCGTCCACCATCACAAACAACAAGATCTTAAAGGGCAAAGAGATCATCATCGGCGGCAGCATCAACATCCCCATGGACATCAGGGTGCTTGCGACCACCATGTCGATCACAATGAAGGGCAAAAAGACGATGAACCCCATCTGAAAGGCCGTCTTGAGCTCGCTTATGACAAAGGCAGGGACCAGGGAGACCATGGCCACATCCTCCGGAGATTCCGGCAGGTCCTCCCCGGCAAAACCTAAAAACAGCTCCAGGTCGCGTTCCCGGGTGTATTGGAGCATGAATTCGCGGACCGGCACCGAGGCGCGTTCATAGGCGACCTCCATGGCGATGTCGCCCTCCTGTAGCGGCACCCACGCATCGGTGTAGACCTGCCCCCATACCGGGGACATGACGAAGAAGGTGATGAACAGGGCAAGCCCGATCAACACCTGGTTGGGCGGCATCTGTTGGGTTGCAAGGGCATTTCGAACAAAGGAAAGGACGATGACCACCCGGGTGAACGACGTCACCATGAGCAGGATCGCCGGCGCCACGGCAAGAACCGTGAGAACTAGCAGCAGCTGGACTCCTGTGCCCAGGGTCCCGAGACCGTCCTCGCTATCTATTTCGGTATTGATCGTGGGCTGCGCCCCGGCCGGCGAGGCCAGGAGGACAACGGACAGTATGACCAGCACAGCATACGCGCAACCGACGCTCCCACGACGTCGATGAAGCATAATTCCACGCACTTCCATCTCGCCTCTCCCACTACCCCATTCTCAGTCCCTGTCGGCGCTGAACCCTTTCAGCGTGCTCAGCCATCCCCCGGAACTCTCCAGGGCATTGCCTGACAGGACCTCAGAAACCTCATCATCCATCTCAGTGACCCGCACCACACCGGCCTCGGTAACGCCCAACACCGTGTATTTCTGACCGATGCGGACCAGGACCAGCTGTGCCTTTCTCCCCACGGATATCGCCTCGACGACCTCCAGGTTCCCGCCACCCATGCTCCCCTGCATGAAGGTGCGCAAGAGCCGGAGGCACAACAGAGCGAGTGCAACGACGGCTATGCTGGCCAGAATCACCTGCAACGCGGATCCCACGAATCCTTCCTCCCCTTCCGGCTCTCAGCGATTAACCCAGGTTCTTCAGGCGGTCCTCGAGACTGACGATCTCCGTGATGCGCACGGCAAAGTCCTCGTCCACCACCACGACCTCACCCCGGGCCACCAGTTTGCCGTTGACCAGGATATCAACGGGATCCCCCGCCTGCTTCTCCAGCTCGAGCACCGCACCGGTGCCCAGCTGCAGGATATCCCGGATCTGGCAGACAGTCCGTCCCAGCTCAACACTGACCTGCAGGGGGACATCGAGAAGCATGTCGATCCGATGGTCAGCCCCTCCCTGCGACCCGGGAGACAGGCTGGCGAACTCGGCCCGGTCGACCTGGGTCTTTCGCTCCGGAGCCGAGGCGGGCCGCGCCGGCGTCTTCCTCTCGGCGAGTCCAGATATCGGAGCCTCCCTGCGGGACGGT
>PXCI01000002.1 GCA_003566675.1 Clostridia bacterium | reverse complement strand
GAAGTTTAGCAGATCGGCAAAACCGCCACTGCTGGACCTGAAGGTTAATAGATGCTTACTCGAGTTGATAGTTCCGCAACCGTAATATTTATGCCATATCCAGCGGTAATTCTCCCCGGTAAGAGGGTGATCTCTGTAGATAAATTCACCTGTGTATGGATTGAGGGAAGGTTCACCAGGTTTGCCCGCTATTACACTCCGGCCGTGGTCTTCTCTGCCCTGGCCCTGGCGATTGTGCCGCCGCTGGTCTCACCCGACGCATCCTTTGCCGTCTGGGGATACCGGGCCCTGATCCTGCTGGTCATATCCTGTCCCTGTGCCCTGGTGATCTCCATACCCATGGGATATTTTGCCGGAATCGGACTGGCCGCCCGCCGCGGCATACTGGTTAAGGGGGCAAACTTCCTGGACGCCCTCAACTTCGTATCTGTGGCCATCTTCGACAAGACCGGAACGGTGACAGACGGGATCTTCGCCGTGCGCGAGATCCGGCCAGAACCTGGATACTCGGAGAAGGATGTTCTGACAGCCGCTGCGGTGGCGGAAACCCATTCAACACACCCCATCGCTTCCGCCATACGCAAAAAATACGACGAAACGCAGTCCACCTGCTCCATCCCGCTTCCTGAGGCCCTGAGCCATTACCGGGAGCAGCCGGGACGCGGCGTGGAGGCCCGCCTGGAAGAAGGGGTCATTCACGCAGGGAATGCGCGCCTCATGGAGCAAGAGGGAATAGCCCACGCTCCCCCTCCCGCCTCAGGATCCACCGTTTACGTGGCCCGGGATAAAGAGCTGCTTGGGACCCTGCACATCGCCGACGCAATCCGCCCCACGGCCGCGAGGGCCATCCGGGCACTAGAGAAGATGGGCATCTCCAGCTACATGTTGACCGGTGATATCGCTGAAGCTGCCCGCAATACCGCAAGGGAACTGGAGCTGGCGGGGCACTGGTCCGAACTCCTCCCCGCTGACAAGGTGGAAAGGGTCGAAAGGATGCAGGAAGAACGCCCTGGAGCCCGGGTGCTCTTCGCCGGAGACGGAATCAATGATGCCCCAGTCATAACCCGGGCCGACGTGGGCGTGGCCATGGGCGGGCTGGGATCCGACGCCGCCATCGAGGCCGCTGACATCGTCATCATGGACGATTGCCTGGACCGAATCCCGACGGCCCTTACCATCGCCAGGATCACCCGCCGGGTCGTCACCCAGAACGTGGTGATGGCTCTTGGATTCAAGGCGGCCTTCTTGGCCCTGGGGGCAGCCGGCCTGACGAGCATATGGGGAGCAGTATTCGCCGATGTGGGCGTTGCCCTGCTCGCAGTGCTCAACGCTACCCGGATCCTGCGGGCCAAGGTATAGGGTGACGGCAGCCCAGGTCGCAGGCACCCGTGCTGCAACCGTCCGAAGTGATGCCGTATGAGCTTCGTATGAGCTATTATGGCCCCTGCGTACTGAAACCCTCATCGACACCATACTGGATCGGCTGACATTGCCCCAGTCCACGGCAGAAATCACCTGGAATCCGTTATCCTATTGCAGGGGCCTCATCTCACACTGACGCAGGAAAGTGGAGATACCTTCTTGACAGGAAGTTGGCCATGGACGGAGAAAACCGCACCGTCAATCTGGCACCCGGCGAAAAGGCCCACCTGGATACCTATCGGCTCTCCGATAATCTGCACCTGTCGTACGGTGGAACGGTCCCCCAGCACACCCGTAGAGCCCTCAAAATTCTCACCCGGTCGACCGAAACCGGAGATCACGAGGTCTTCTCTATGGAAAAGGCGACCCCGTCTTCGAGTATGTCTACGCCGACCGCTGGTACAACGCGCTGCAGCTGATGGACCGGGACTTCGAGATCAGGGAATGGTACTGGGACATCTGCAGGGCACCAGTCGTTCTGGACACCGACGAAACCGGAGCCCGGATTCCCAGGTACATCGACCTGGCCCTGGACATCTTCATTGACACTGGGGGAACCGCCACAGTGCTGGATGTCGGCGAAAACCGCACGGACGTTTGCCCCACCTGTCGGAGCAGGCCCGACAACGATGCCGTGCCGCGGTGGGAGAAATCCTGGGAAGGGCCCGGCAGCGGCTTGATCCCTTCTCCCGGGGGTAGTTGCCGAAACGTGGCATCTCACATCTTCGCCTGTTGCTTGAACCCATCGAACAACCGTCCTCCATGGGGCTGCAGCACACGGTCAACCAGTTCAACGACGGGCTCCTTGTTGCCGCACCTGTAATAACGGTCAAAGGCCTCAGCATATTCCTCTGCGAAACGCTCATCGTAGTGCTTCAAGGCACGCAGGATCCACTTGGAGGCGCCCACCCACTGGCCGTTAGCCCTCAAGACGAATTCATGAGCGGCTTCTGCCAGCGCACCCGCGATGAAGATACCCTCCGCCCGATCATCACATCCAATAAAATCATCGAGGGCATCCGTCAGGTAGTAACGGCTCATCTGCAGGGTCTCATCTGACCATGGCTCCGGACCATCATCGAGAAGATCCCGGGCCTCCTGCCTCACCGCCTCGACTGCTCCCGCATCTTTGAGGACAACGCCTTCTGAGACCATTCTCGCAAGCGCAGGCCTTGCCCTTTGGCGATCGCTTTCAAAGAAGCCCCTGTACGAGGTCAGGTTATGGACAAAAACCTCGATCGGCCAGCCGAATTCAACCATGGATTCTCGATAAGCTGAAGGGAGGCGATCATCAAAGATGACGATGTCGAGATCCGATGTGTCGGTCGCTTCACCTCTCAGCACACTCCCGCCAAGCACGCCACCATCACAATCCGGAAAGTGCTCGGCCACAAACCTCTCAGCTGCTTCAAGCGGCTGAAGCCTGCCTGGATCACCCATTGCATATCCCTCCGGTTCACACACCGACACAATGACGGGCCGCCCCATTGTGCCGGACCCTCCACCTACTCGCCCGTCCCGAAGACCTCTCGTGCCCTGCTGATCAGGGTCCGACCCGACAGATCCCTGCCGAAATGCGCCCCTATCTCAAGTTCCAGGGCCACGGGATGCGGCCCATAGGCCAGGAGCCTCTCACCCTCACGAAGATCATAGCGACCCCAGGGCGCACGGTACGGACCGTCCTCATCGTAGACGACGACAGAATTGAGCCCCTCGACCACGTCAACCACGCGGAACAGGGCGCGGTAGATGCGGTTCACATCCAGGATGGCAGCCGCCAGGTCCTGTCGGTGATATCCCCTCCTGTCCGGAGTGGGAATCAGGCCGAACATGTTCTTGAAGGCCAGGCTCCAGTCACCCGAATCCGCAGACGGGACCTTCATCCTCGCCAGGTTGAGAAGGGTCAGTTCCCCCCGCCGCTCATACAGGATCCTGGGCACAAAGCCATACAACTCAGGAAAGACGACCGGGCCGAAGCGTTCCTCAACGACAGCCCTCACGACCTCCGCAGGTGCCACCTCGCCGGACCAGACCGCCTCACTCAGGTTGAAATAGCCCACACCCGCCGTCTCCAGGACGGAGTTCATGTGGGTAGCCTCGAGAAAACGCCGGTCTGCGGCCCGCATTGCCTCCATGTAACCGTCCTCGTCGGAGGGAAGATCGCCAACCAGACCCTCGATTCTACCCGGCGTGTAGCTCTCCGCGACCATGACGGGGCGCGGCAGTACGGACAGAAACGCCTCCAGGACAGCCGGTTCGGTGAACATCCCCCGTCCAGCTGACGTCCAGTTGACCTTGATCCACACGGGGCCGCCTGCGACCCCGGCTCGCCTGAGCACACCGCCCATGTCCTTTCGACTACAAATCCGCTCTATTGCCACATAATCCCTCCCTCGTCCAGATGTATTATACCACAGTCCGCTTTCTCGCAAAGGCAACATCGGCTAAACTGGTTAGGAGAGGGGGTACCCCATGCATACTCAGGAAGAGGGCTTCGATTTTACCGGGGAGCAGCTCCATCGTTACTCGCGGCAAATCCTTCTGGACGAAGTGGCATTGGAGGGCCAGCAAAAGCTCTCAAGGGCCAGGGTCCTGGTGGTAGGTGCCGGGGGGCTGGGCTCACCGGCAGCGATCTACCTGGCAGCGGCAGGGATCGGGACGCTGGGGATCATAGATGGAGACCGGGTCGACCTGTCAAATCTCCACCGCCAGATCCTGCACAACACCTCCGACATCGGTCGCCCCAAGACAGACTCGGCCCGGGACCGTCTCCAGGAGATGAACCCCGATGTCGACGTCAATGTGCACGCGACCTTTCTCACGGCAGACAACGTCCTGGAACTACTATCCGCCTACGACCTGCTGGTCAACGGCTGCGATAATTTCCCCACCCGCTACCTGCTCAACGACGCCTGTGTCATGTTGGGAAAACCCCTGGTCGACGCTGCAGTGCTTCAATGGCACGGGCAGGCGCTCACCTTTCTCCCAGGGGGCGGCTGCTACCGATGTCTCTTCCCGGAACCACCTCCGCCGGGCAGCGTCCCCAGCTGTGCCCAGGCGGGAATCATTGGAGCCCTGGTCGGGCACCTGGGAACGCTCGAGGCAACGGAGGCAATCAAGATCATCCTGGGAACGGGCCAAACCCTCAGAGGCCGGATGCTCATCTACGATGCCCTCAACGTCGAATACTCCACCTTCGAATGGAGTCGCAATCCCGAATGCCCCGTCTGCGGAGATGAGCCCACCATCACGGAGCTCATCGACTACGAGCAATTCTGCGGCGTCCCCATGCCCTCCGTTGACAGCGAGCTGCCGCAGTCTTTCCTACGGGAGCGTGACTGCTGGGAAATAGGCGCCAGCGAGGCCCAGGATCGTCTACAGAGGCAGAAATGGCAGATCCTCGACGTCAGAGATGAAGTGGAACGACGAGCGATGCACATACCGGGAAGCCACTCCCTGCCCCTGGAGGACCTGGAGGACATGGTGAGCGACGGAATTGACCTGCCCATAGACCCGAAGGCTCCGGTGATCCTGTACTGCCAGCTGGGAATCCGAAGTGCCCGGGCCGCCTACCTCCTCCGACAGGCCGGTCACAAAAGGGCTTTCAGCCTGCAGGACGGTATCCTGGGTTGGCTCAACGAGGGCGGCCCCGTGAAGCGCAAACAGAAGGGTGGAGCCTGACCATGCAGTGGACCTTCATAGCCCTGATCGGTGCGGCAGCTGTCATCATGACCGTGGCCCTGGCGGCCGTCCGGGTCTTCGGCCAGTACACCCTCCTCCTGGAGGCGGGACCGAACCGCCGCAAGTGCTTTCTCCTCGGCCTGACTGCAGGCTTCATCCCCTGGCCCCTCGGCTTCTTCCTGGCCCTACGCATGTCTCCCGATCTCTACGACTGGACCATCACCGGGCCCTTTCCCTTCAGCCACATGGACAGTCCCCTCTTCCTTTTCGCCCTCGGATCGCTGTTGGTGGGTGGCCCCGTGGTAGCTCTCGCCATGTCGCTTTATCTCTCCGCCAGGCGTCAGTAACCACTCCCCCCTGTTTGGCGAATAAAGACCCCTTCCGGATCGAATACTAGGTGTGAATTGATCATACTACCATCACCTCGAGGTGCAGCGGTTGAAGAACATATTCGGTGCATTCTTCAAGAAAAAGGCCGAGAATCTTCCCATTGTCCGCAACATCCTGTCAAAGTCGGGCAGTGAAGACCTGTCTGCCAATCTCTCTGCCAATCTAAAAAGGCTGAAGCAAGCTCTGATGAAAGCCGATGATGTAGTGATCCGCGAGTTCTCCATGGGCGCTGACAATGGGATCCCCGCAGCCCTCATCTACATCGAGGGCATGGCCGACACAAGCATCCTCTTCGGGCAGATCCTGAAGCCCTCCATGATGGAGGTCCGGCAGATCACCGAGGGCAAGGAATGGAAACACAAAGACCTGCTAAGCTCGGTCAAACGCATGCTCACCGCGGGAGAGATCGAGGAGGTCACCACATGGGAGGAGGCCCTTTCCTCGGTCCTAGCGGGGATCACCCTTCTGTTCGTCGACGGAAGCAAGACAGCCCTGACCATCGATGCCACGGGCTGGGAACACCGCGCCGTGGAGCAGCCCGTGAGCCAGGCTGTCGTGCGGGGCTCCTACGATGCCTTCGGGGAGTCGGCCAGGATCAACATCAACCTGGTCAGACGTCGCCTGAGGGATCCAAATCTGAAGGTGGAGATCCAGAGATTGGGCCGAAGAAGCCGAACTGATGTAGCCCTTCTTTACATCGACGACATCATTGATCCCGATGTCCTTGCCGAGGCCAGGAAGAGGCTGGAATCCATCGATATGGATTCCATCACCGACAGCAGCTACATAGAGCAGCTCATCACCGATGCCTGGTGGTCTGTGTTCAGCTCGGTTGAAGAGACGGAACGACCCGACCAGGTCGTCGCGGGACTCCTTGACGGTCAGTTCGCCATCATCAGCGACAACTCTCCCTTCGCCCTCGTAGCGCCGATCACCCTCAACAGCCTGTTGACATCGTCCGAAGACTACTACGTATCCTGGATGTCGGCAACCTTCATGAGACTGATCCGGGCGATCGGCGTGTTGATCGCAGTGGTCCTCCCGGCCTTCTTCATCGCGCTGGTGGCCTACCATCCCCAGATGCTGCCCACCGACCTGGCCCTGAGCATCGCTGCCAGCCGGTCGGTCATCCCCTTTCCCGTGGTCACCGAGGCCTTCTTGCTTGAACTGGCCCTGGAACTGTTGCGTGAGGCGAGCGTGCGATTGCCCGGTCCCCTGGGGCAGGCCATCGCCATCGTGGGCGGTTTGATCATAGGAGAAGCCGCAGTCAGCGCCGGCATTGTCAGTCACGCCATGATCATCGTCGTCGCCCTGACCGCCATTGCCACCTTCTCGGTCCCCACGTACAGCCTGAGCATCGCCGTCCGACATCTGCGTTTCCTGCTTATGTTGCTGAGTGCCATGATGGGACTCTTCGGTGTCGCGGTTGGTATGCTGGCAATCCTGACCCACCTGGCCTGTCTGAAGAGCTTCGGCGTGAGCATGCTCTCCCCCTACAGCCCCCTGCGAGTGCGCGACTTGAAGGACACTCTGGTGCGGTTCCCCTGGACGGCAATGAAACGTCGGCCCCTCCACATGCGAACCCGTGACACCGAACGCCTGACCCACCGCCCCCACGCAGAGGTCAAGGGGGATGCACCCGATGAGACCTAGGGCTGTCTGCTGCACCATCATGAGCTTATGTCTCCTGGTCCTCCCTGGTTGCTGGGATATGAAGGATGTGGATGAGCGTGCCATGGTCATGGCGATAGGAGTCGATCTGGCAGAGGACGAGGAGGACGAGGAGGAGAATGGTGAGGAGCTCATGGGAGCCGCAGAGGGACCCCGGTACCGCATGAGCGTGGAGGTCCCCGTTCTGCATAGGCTATTGGTCGCCGGAGAGGCGGGGGGCGCTGGCGCCGAGGAGCATGACAAATCCGCCTGGGTCCTGACCAGCACCGGCACAAGCCCGGCAGAGATCACCGCCAAGTACGATACCCGGATCTGGAGAACCCCCTTCTACGGCCAGGCCCAGGTGCTGGTCATCGGCGAGGAAGCTGCCCGCAGAGGCCTGCGAGACCTACTGGACTACTTCCACCGGCACCAGGATGTCAACAACAGTCGACTCATACTGCTCATCGCCCAGGGTGAAGCCCTGGACGTCATAGAAGTGGCCCCGGAAATTGAAGATCTCCTGGGGATCTATCTGCACAGGTTGGTGGCACTGGTCGCAACGACGGGCAGGGTCCAATTCAAGACCCTTGCCGAGGCCATGATGGAACTCTACGACACGGGAAACGCCGTCCTGACCCGGGTGCGACCAGCCGAGACGGAGACGGTCGTGGGAGGATCAGCGGTCATCAAGAACTGGCGGCTGGTCGGCTGGCTGGGCGAGATGGAGACCTTCGGCAGTCTCTGCGTCCAGGGTCGGCT
>PXCI01000168.1 GCA_003566675.1 Clostridia bacterium | reverse complement strand
GGATTCCACTGAACTGCCCGATCTTATTCAATTCTTCGGCAACCTGAATCGCCAGTTCGCGCGTTGGTGTGACCACGATGCCCTGAACGTGACCCTGCCTCATGTCGATTCTCTCTACCATCGGAATCCCAAAAGCGGCGGTCTTACCGGTCCCTGTGTGCGCCTGTCCAATCACATCCAGACCCTCCATGGCCAGAGGTATCGTCTCCGTCTGAATGGGGGTGGTTTCCTCAAAACCCATGTGATTGATCGCGTGCATAACCTGCTGACTCAAATCCAATTCCGTAAAAGCTACCATTTTCGTACTCCTTCATTACCCAGATGGGATTGATGAACAACAACAACGTGTCATCATGCCTCGTCCATTGCGCGCTGCATATGTGGCGCGCCGAGAGGGATTTCGACGCAGCCTCAGAAGCATCATGACCGGGGTACGGGCTTGATCGTATCTTGTGAAGGTGACTTGTATTTAACTCGTGACCCCACAAAGAGCACCTAGCGAAGAGGTCAGTACCCCGAATACATGCTATAGTGTGGGAGATGCATGTGCAAACGGAATTGGCCGCATAATCGACAGCCTAACGGCTGAGCGAAAGCGTTGCACGACGTAGAGGGGGGCGATACTGTGCATGATGAATCCGAGATCGCATCCACGCGGATCATCGTGGATGCGGATGCCTGTCCACGAAGGGTACTCAGGATATGTGAGGCAGTGGCTCGCGAGAAGCAAGCTGCAGTGATCACCGTAGCCAGTCATAATCACCTGATCAGCTCTGACTGCCACGTCACCGTGGGAGATGCGCCCCAGGCGTCTGACCTGCGAATCGTCAACCTATCCAGGGAGGGTGACGTGGTCGTCACCCAGGACTGGGGCCTTGCAGCCATGGTACTGGGTAAGGAGGCTAGCTGCCTGAGTCCCTCTGGAAGGCAATACCGACCCGAGACCATTGACACCATGCTGGAAATTCGGGAAATGAAGGCCAGGCACCGACGAACGGGAGGTCGTACCCGTGGGCCCCGAAAGCGGACGGCAGATGATGATCGGCGTTTTGAAGACGGTCTTCGGAGGATCCTTGAATAATGACGGTTGCTGCCGGCAGCCGGCAGCCTGCTGAACCTGTGACTGCATACGATATTTCGTCGTCAACGGTCTTGTGTGCGTAGCCTTGATCCAGGTTCATCGCCAGGTGGGTGCATTCCTGGTGTCGTTGATCCGGTTTATCCTTCGCCAAACCCGCATAGCAATATTGTTCAAGTGCCGATCCGGCATGTCGCTCGGTCGGTGGTCGATTCATGTTAGAATCGGTGGTCGGGTGCGATCAGAACTGGTGATCGAATCGCCCGTAATAATCAACCTCCCTTGCCTGATGGAGAACCTGCCTGGAGAAGCGGTATTCACAGATATAATAGGGTGCAGAGACGGCGGTCACAATCCAACCGCTTTCAAACGAACTCAGGAATCGTGCCTGTGCCTGAGAGTATATCTCGATCACGCCTCGATCAGTCCCATGTATGGTCGTTGAGGCTATGGTTCTACACATGGACCGACCCATCCAGTGTCCACTCTTTCGCCAAGGGGGCCCGTCACTGTGGGGCAAATCAGATTGGACTATTATGACAATTTAAGTTAAAATAGAGCCATCGATTTGAATTAAGGGCTGACTAAGTAAAGAATTTAATCGCTAAGATGGGAGGTAATGGCACATGAGTACAAGAGCTGGGTATTTTGCATCCATGGGAAGTCACAATGCTTTTATCCCAAAACCCCTTCCACCCGATCCGCCGATCGACCTAAGCAAGGGCTTGGTAGATTTGATGGCCGACGCCAGCGCATCTCTAGGCGTGCTGGAGGGCATCGCCAAGGTCATCCCTAATCCTGAATACTTCATAATGATGTATACGAAAAAGGAGGCTTTGCTTAGCTCGCAGATTGAGGGCACGGAGGCAACTTTTGTCGACCTGCTTGCATCGGAGAGGCGTAATAGAGCACTGGTCCGTTACGAGATGCGAGAAATATTCAACTATATTGAGGCCCTACAGTACGGGCTTCAACGTGTAATGGAGATTCCGTTCTCACTGCGTTTGTTACGCGAGATTCATGAAATCCTATTGGACGACGTTCGGGGTGGCCAGCGAAGCCCTGGTGAGTTCAGGACGGGACAGAATTTCTTGGCGTCTCCTGACCATGCTCAGGATATATCCAAAGCCGTGTTTGTACCGCCGCCCATACAGGAGATGCGCAACGCCCTTTACGATCTCGAATCTTACTATCATCAGGGTGAAGAGCATCCTTTGCTAATGTGTGCCCTCATCCATGCTCAGTTTGAGACAATTCATCCCTTCTGGGACGGCAATGGTAGGATTGGACGTCTCCTGATCACTTTCTTCTTGCGTGAGAGAGGCATACTGACCAAGCCTCTTCTGTACATGAGCTATTATTTTAAGAAGCATCGTCAGGCTTACTACGATTCTCTCACGAGGATCCGTAGGGAAGGAGATTGGGAGGGTTGGCTGAAGTTCTTTTTGGCCGGAGTTGAGGAGGTTTCTCAACAGGCAACAAACACGGCAGACGCTCTCATCAACCTCGAGAAGACGGACAGGGCAAGAATGCAGGCCCTGCGCAACTCATCAAACATGGTTGCTCTTCATCAGTTTATGCTAGCGAAGCCTGTTTTCGAAGCGCGAGAAGTTGCTGAGCAACTAGATGTCGCAAGCCCAACAGCGAATACCCTAGTCAACGTCCTTGCTCATGAAGGTATCATCTCAGATATAACGGGTCGGCAGCGCGGCCGGATCTGGGCCTACAGCGATCTTCTCGACATTCTTTCTGAGGGCACAAAGGAACCGCCTGCCTAGGGGCCAAGGGTGAGGGTAGTGGCGTGCTTCATCCAGCAGTTTTCGAGTGAGGGCCACCCGGGTTAGAACCGATTTGGGAGGGAGATCCGGATGGCTCAGAAGCAATGGTCGGCCCTGGCTATCATCTCGACTGCATTGAGGAGAGACCTACAGGTTACCTGATCTCTTGCGACAAACATTGGGGTCAGTGACGCAACGTACGACACGTAGCTCTAAGCTCTTAGAGGGCTTTGATTTCCTAGACTAGCAGGGTGCAGGTGTAAGTATGCTTTGCTTGCTGAGTGTTTGCAGACGGGGTGATCCGCTGTAACTGACATGCAAGAGAGAAGCCCCGTTCTGCTAATAAGAATGGGGCTTCGTTAGGTGTGGGCGCGGTAGGGATTGAACCTACGACCTCGTGAATGTGAGTCACGCGCTCTTGCCACTGAGCTACGCGCCCGAGTAAGGGTAGTGTATCGAATCCTATCCTGCATGTCAACTTTCTGAGTGGATCTTGTCGGCAAGTGCGAGGCCATATTGGAGTAGAAGCCCATCTAGTTTGCCTATGTGGAGTGCAGTAGCGGGGCGGCAGAAGGGTCAGCCGCCCCGGTTCATCTACATGTCCCTGAGGATCTCTCCCAGTGGATCCACCATCGCATCAATTTCATCTCGGTCTATTACCAGGGGCGGGGAGAAACTGATGACATCGCCCAGCGCACGGAGTATGATCCCTTTGCGCATGAGCTGACGGGCGACTCCAAGACCGACCATATCAGCGGGCGGGAAGGGGTTGCCGTCCTCCTGCACCAGCTCCACCCGGGCCATCAGACCGAGGCCGTCGACGTTGCCGACCATCGGAAGGGCTTCTAACTCGCGCAGCCGTTCCAGAAGGTATTCGCCGTTATCCCTGGATTGGGCAACAAGGCCTTCCCTTTCAACGATGTCGATATTGACCATGGCCGCTGCGCATGCTGCCGGGTGACCGGAGTAGGTATTTCCGTGGCGGAACTCCTTGCCCTCACCGTGCTTACCCAGGCAGACCTTGAAGATCTCTTCTCCAGTCAGGGTTGCTCCGAGGGGAAGGTAGCCGGATGTCAGCGCTTTAGCCAGGACCATGATGTCAGGTTTGACGCCCCAGTGACGACAGCCAAACATCTCGCCGGTTCGCCCAAAGCCGGTTATAACCTCATCTGCGATGAGTAGGACGTCGTATTTTCTGCATATGCGCTCAATCTCCTGCCAGTAGCCGTCGGGAGGTACGATGACACCGCCAGCACCCATGACCGGCTCGCCGATGAAGGCAGCCACCGTATCGGGACCCTCGAACTCGATTGTGCGCTCCAGCTCGTTTGCGCAGACCAGGTTGCAGGTGTCTCGCTCCAGGCCATAGGGGCAGTGATAACAGTGAGGAGCTTCAATGTGCCGGAATCCGGGCACCATTGGCTCAAAGAGACGCCGATTGCCGACGAGACCCGTGGCCCCGAGGGCTCCCATTGTTACCCCGTGATAGGACTTCTTCCGAGAGATGAACTTGAACTTACGGCCTTCCCCCTTCAAGCGCCAGTACTGTCTCGCCATCTTCAGTGCTGTTTCAACTGCCTCCGAGCCGCCCGAGGAGAAGAAAACCCTGCTCATTCCCTCCGGTTCCATCATATCTACCATGCGCTCAGCAAGGGTCACAGCTACGTCGTTGGACATGCCCGCAAAGGACGGGAAGTAACTCAGACGTTTGAGCTGTTCGTAGGCCGCCTCGACGATTTCCTGTCGGCCGAAGCCAACATTCGCCAGCCAGAGGGCGGCGTGTCCGTCGATATACTCTTTCCCCTGGCTGTCTGTGACCCGGGCACCCTCCCCGGACACGATGACCAGAGGCTCAACCTCTTCGTCGATGTCTCCCATCTGGGTAAATGGCGCCCAGAGGTATCGTTTGTATCCCTCTCGTGGATCGGTCATTGATTAGCTCCTCTCCCTCCCTATGACAGATGCCAGACAGGATGTTTCAGGTTATCCATCGTGGGCGCCTGTCTTATCCCGGTCACATCTTTGCCCGAGTTTTCGGATACCCACTCTCGCACTGCTGGCATTTCTTCACTCTTAGGTATAGTTTCTTGGCCTGAACCCCAAAACCCTTGTTGCACTTTTCATGGCAGAAAAATCGGAGGTGATGGTCCATCGGTTTCTCTTCGCAGGGATGCGGCAGCCGCACACAGAAATAGTAGTCTTGCAGCGAGCAGTCTGTTGATCCATGGAGGAGGGATTCGGTTGTCTGGCAGTTTTGATCCTTATGAGGCGGTTTTGGAATTCCATGAGACGTTCAATGCCCGGGTTGGGGAGAATCCAAGTTTGCCCGGTGAAGATGCCGTTGCCCTGAGAATCAGGTTGATCAGGGAAGAACTCGATGAGTTGGAGCGGTCTATTAGTGGGCAGAATGTAGTAGATGTTGCCGATGCCCTGGCGGATCTTCTCTACGTCACCTACGGGACGGCGATTGCTTTTGGAATTGATGTTCGCCCCGTATTTGAGGAGGTGCACCGGGCGAACATGACCAAGGTGGGAGGTAAGGTGCGAGCAGACGGCAAGATTTTAAAGCCAGAGGGCTGGGAGCCCCCCGGGATAGAGGAAGTTCTTCGGAGTCAGGGTTTGGAAACCTCTGGAGACCGGGATGAAGGGATGGGAAGCGGAACCCAATGACCTGCGTTGTGGGAGTGATCGTGAATCCGGTAGCCGGCATGGGCGGGAAAGTGGGGCTCAAAGGGACGGACGGTCGCGAAGCCCTTCTGAGGGCGAGGGAGCTGGGAGCACAACCGATCGCACCTCAAAGGGTTCTCCAGGCACTGGGCAGATTGACGGAAGCGCGTGAGCAGATAACGATCATTGCCCCACCCGGGGACATGGGCGAGCGGGAGGTCCGGGCGGTCGGCTTTCAGGCCGAAGCCTTGGATATGGTGGTGGGTGATGAGACGACATCTGCGGATACGGTCGCCGCGGCAGAGGAGATGGTGCGGAGGGGAGTGGACCTTCTCCTTTTTGCCGGTGGCGATGGGACGGCCAGAGACATATACAACGCCGTCGGTGATGCCGTGCCCGTGATTGGTGTGCCGGCGGGTGTGAAGATGCATTCTGCTGTCTTCGCCACGGATCCTTGGGCCGCAGGAGATCTGGCTCTTGGGTTTCTGCGAGGAGAAGTTCGCACCGTGAGGGAGGCTGAGGTGATGGACATTGACGAGGAGGCCTTCAGGGCGGGGCGAGTCTCTGCAACGCTATACGGTCATCTCATGGTTCCCCAGAGCCCGCTGATGCAGGATCTGAAATCGGGGAGCTCCACGGACGAGGGAGCCGCCCTGGTTGGGATGGCAGCGTATGTGGTTGAGATGATGGGGGAAGGAGTCCACTACTTGGTGGGCCCGGGCACAACGACGAGGGCCGTCATGGACCATCTGGAGCTGCAGAATTCGCTGTTGGGCGTTGACGTAATCCGCGATGGAAGGCTCGTGATTGCAGATGCCAACGAGGCCCAACTTCTGGAGGTCGTTCAGAATGAATGCGCTCACATCCTGGTCACTCCGATCGGAGGTCAGGGGTACATCTTCGGGCGAGGTAACCAGCAGATCAGTGCCGAGGTGCTCAGGACAGTTGGGGTGAAGAATCTCTGGGTGCTGGCTACCAAGGGAAAGATCCTCTCTTTGGATCGCAAGCCGTTCCTTGTCGATACGGGAGATCCGGAAGTGAACGATATGCTCCGCGGCTATGTGCAGGTGATCATGGATTACAGGCAGGAAACGGTGTACCGTGTCAGGTGATTGCTACCTGTGGGGAGATGCAGCTGGCCTTGCCTCGGCTGAACCGTCGCTGCGGCATGGCCCGGCATGAAGAGCAACTGCATCCCCTTTGCCTGGAGCGATTGCACCCCTTTGCCACGGCGGTGTCCGTGTTGAGAGGGTCTCTGTGTCGGACCCTGCCTCACCTTCTCTTGTCTTTGGCATGTACCTTCAGTGCTCGGGGGTCGTTGATGTTCTCGTGAAGACCCATGGCTGTGAAAGCAACGACGAATCCATCCAGGATCGTCAGCCCGAGGGTTCGGGGTTCAAGTCCTGTGCAGGCGATGCGAGCAAAGGCCAGGACTGCCCAGGATAGAAACAGAGTGTATACTCGAATGGTCCAGGCGGGTAGGTGCTTTCTGAAAATGGGCTTGGTGAATCTCACGATTAAATACACAGCAAGGGCTGCGCCGGCCACTGTGTTCAGGTTGTTGATGTCGAAAAATTCACTGGGTATAGACTCCAAAGGAATCGACCTCCCTTCACATGATCAATCAGGGTGCCTTTGCAACTGCTGAAACACTTCATCCAGACGGACAGTCGGGGCGGGTACCCGGCTCAGGGCCTCACTGCAGCTGCGGGCCTGAAGTCCCATGCTCTTCAATCGGGCCAGGTATTTGGTCAGAAAGACGGCGGTATTTTCGGTCGGGTGCATCAGGATGAAGGCACCCTCTTTGGTGTCAGGCAATACGCGGTCGAGCATCTGCTCTGGTGATGGGTTCTTCCAGTCAACGGTATCCGTGGTCCAAAGAAGTGTGGTCAGACCGAGATCCCCAGCAGTACGGATGATGATGTCGCTCACTTCACCGTAGTGGGGCGTATAGAGGACGGGTCTTATGCCGGTGAGCTGGGTCAGGGTGGCTATTGACAGCTCCAGGTCCTCGCGCAATGCGCCCGGAGACAGATCCTGTGGATGCACGTCATGGTAACCGTGGGCGGCAATTTCGTGACCCATTTGTGCAATGGCCCGGGTTTCCTCCGGATGGTCTGCAGCCCAGAATCCCATGACAAAGAACGTAGCTCGTGCGTTCCCCTGTTGCAAGACGGATAGAACCTGGGGCACATGCTCCTCACCCCAAGCCACATTGATCATCAGCCCTACACTCTCCGCCCCTTCTGCCGCTTCCCTCACCGGAAGGGTCTCACATTCTGCAGGGCGGATCGGCGAGAGGAGTTCGTAAATTGACAGGAGTTGTGCTCTCTGGGGAGCCAGGCTGATTCTTCGCTTCAGCTCTTCGGCATTGAGCTGCAGGCCCCAGCGCCCCGGTATGCAGTAGCCCTCAT
>PXCI01000020.1 GCA_003566675.1 Clostridia bacterium | reverse complement strand
GGCCTCGATCTCTGCCTGGGCGGCAGCATCGATTGATGATACCGGGTTGCCAGCAACCATCTGCTGGGTGGACGCTATAGTTGCCTTCTCTGCGGCATTGAAGGCGGCGGCCTGGAGCTCGGTAGGTTCACCGACGATCCACGTTCTTTCATTCTCGATGACATAACCATTCAGCCGAACGATGATGATATTCACAATGCCGTGGCCTGCCTCAACGATGGTGTCGGTGCCGCCTCCCGTTCCGTGGGGTGAGGCCGAGGCGGGACCGGTCAGGCTGAACACCCTGTTCTCTACCCTGCCTCCGGGGAACATCGTGGCTCCCTTGATCACCATCTCCGTGAGGGTTCTCGAATCGACTTCGGTCATCAGGAGGCCGGGCTTGACCAGCCCCTGGAACACATCCTGTCCGAAATCGCTCAGCTTGGCGCCCTCCCGGATGAAGCTCAGTTCCAGATCATTCTTGATCGTTCTCATGTCTTCAAGCAGTTTGCCTTCTACTGCGAAATCGATCTTCGGTAGCGTTTCCTTCAGACGTGCAAGCGGGGAATGACCGGCATCGCAGGCCAGGATCCCACGATCGATGCCCCTCTGCTTCAGCTCATAGCCCAGCAAATCCGTCCATTGCAGCCGGGTGTAGGTGCGGTCCGTTGAGGAGGGATGCTCGCGCCAGAAGTAGGCGTCGTCGATGGCCAGGGTTCCGCGCTCCTTCGCCATCCGCACATGGTGGGTGGATAGCTCGTTCATCACCATGAAGGGCTGTGCAGACCGGGGGATGACCAGCGCAACGGGACGTTCCCATGGGGCGACATCGAGGAAGAAGCCCGATAGATAGTAGAAATTGTCGGGAGTCAAAACGACGAAGGCCTCGTAATTCTCCTCCTCAAGATACCTCTTGATCTGCTCGTGTCTGTCCTCGAAGACTTCTCTGGGGAGAAAATCCAAGATTGAAGTCCTCCTTTCGGTAACTCATAGGTTGCTAAGTATTTCTACGGCGGTATCCATTATCCTGTGTGCTGGATAATGTTTTGCCTTGTGTGAGCGAGGCAGAAACGCGATAATGAGACATGATCCTACATCTGACGTTCTCCGAGTCTCCACCCCTACGACCTCAGGTTAAGGGGGGGTGACCGATAGGGTCGGAGGGGAAACCCGACGGCCTCCCGTGCTTGGAAAGGAGACCGCCTGGTTCTTGAGCCATCTCCTTTCGAGATGGTTTTTGTGTTTTGGGGAGGTAACAGCGTGAATGACCGGACCACCTTGAAGGAATCAGTTTCCTGGCTGCCGACGCACCGCCATCTCCTGCATCCTGATGCCCCGGATCTCGCGGTATCGCTGCGATGGCATGGGCTACCGGTTGATCTGGCAACAGAAGACACTGGATGCCAGTGGGCGGGCTGTTCTTGAGGCTTCTGGGGCTGGGACTGCTTCTCATCCTCGTGATGTCCGCAGCGGTGAGTTGCACCAGCACCGGCGAGAGACAGACCGTGCTTCTGGCGGTGACCACCAGTGTGGACCACACCGGCCTGTTGGATGCTCTGGCCGAGGCCTTTGAGGCCAGTTCACCGTACTATCTTGAATGGGTAGCGGTGGGAACGGGACAGGCTCTGAAGCTGGGGCAGAACGGGGATGTGGATGCGGTTTTCGTCCACGGGGGTGACCTCGAGGAGGCGTTCATATCCGCCGGCTGGGGTGTTGAGCGCAGTCGCGTCATGTGGAACAGCTTCGCAATCGTCGGACCGGCTTATGATCCGGCGGGGGTGGCTGATGCAGGGGGTGCCGTTTCTGCTCTCAGTCGGGTTGCGGGGACGGAGAGTATCTTTGTGTCTCGCGGAGATGATTCTGGCACTCACCTTGTGGAGAGGGCACTCTGGGGACATGCCCTGGGGGATGTACCCTCGGGCAGCTGGTACTTGGAGGTTGGGCAGGGGATGGCCTCTGCCCTGCGGATTGCGTCCGAAAGGGGCGGCTACACCCTGACGGACACCGCCACCCTGGCAGTGATGGAGAAGGAGCTTACCCTCGAAGTTCTCATCGACGGTGATCCCCTTCTTCACAACCAGTACAGCGTTATCGCGGTAAACCCGGGGCGACATCCCCGGATCAACCACGCCGGGGCTCTGGCTTTCATGGAGTGGATCACCGGTGAACAGGGACAGGAGATCATCCGCCGCTTTGGATTGAATGGTTTTGAACGACCCTTGTTTGAGCCGAATGCGATGGACTAGCTGGAGGTTATCGACTTGCAGATACTGTGGGAGGGCCTGCGAGAGGGATTCATCCTCCTCGTCGAGGGAAGCCCGGAACTCTGGGGGACGGTTGGCTTGTCCCTGGGAGTGTCGAGTGTTGCGGTGGGCATTGCAGCCGTCCTGGGGATTCCTCTGGGGACACTGCTCGCCCTGAGCCCCGGGGGGTGGGGCAGGAAGCTGATGATGCTGTTGATCAGTGTTTTCATGGGACTTCCCCCGGTTCTGGCTGGACTGGTCGTGTACCTGGTGCTCTCGGCCCAGGGCCCCCTCGGGGCATGGAAGATGCTGTTCACTCCGGGAGCCATGGTGCTCGCCCAGACCCTCCTTGCTCTGCCGGTGATCACCGGGCTCACCTGCGCTGCGGTGAAGCAGGTGCCGACGGGCATCCGAGATGCTGCTCGAACCCTGGGGGCTCCCTCCCATGTTGAGATGCTTACCGTATTGCGGGAAGTGCGGCCGGCCCTGGCAGTGGCGGCCGCGGCCGGCCTCGGTCGCGTCCTGGCGGAAGTGGGTGCAGTGATGATGGTGGGGGGGAATATCGCCGGTCGCACCAGGGTGATGACAACGGCCATTGTACTGGAGACCCAGCGGGGAAACTTCGATCGGGCCCTGGGACTGGGGCTGATATTGCTGGTGCTGTCTTTTGTCCTGAACGGCCTGATTAGTGTTACAAGTGGGGATTGGGAGGTGTGACTATGGCGCCCTTACTGAAGGCCGAATCGATCCGTCACAGTTACCGGGGAACCCTGGCCTGTTCGGTAGCAGATATCGGGTTCACCGGTGGCATGATAAGCGCAGTCGTGGGACCCAGCGGGGCTGGGAAGACCACCTTTCTCCGCATTTTGGCCGGGCTCACCATTCCCGATGAGGGGCAGGTCTGGTACCGGGGAGATCCCCTGTATCGGGGAATTCGACGACGGCGGAGGGGGAGGACGGCATGTGATCTCGCCGGGATGGTGATGGTTTTCCACGAGCCCCACCTGTTCCGGGGAACGGTCCGTTGCAACCTGGAGTACGGTCTTCGTCTCCGGCGAACGGATTGGCCTTCACGGGAAGCGAGGATAACTCAGGTTGCTGGCATACTCGGGCTCCAGGACGCCCTGCACTGGCAGGTGGGTTCTCTTTCGGCCGGAGAGGCGCAGCGGGTGGCACTGGGTCGGGCCCTGGTTCTTGAACCCGGGGTTGTGATTCTCGATGAACCCACTGCCAACCTGGACCCGGTGAACATACGCACCCTGGAGACAGCCCTGGTGCAGGCCTGCTCCGAATGGAACGTCGCGGTGGTGATGGTGACACACAACCTGGCCCAGGCGAGACGTATTGCAGACAGGATCAGTTTTTTTGACGGCGGCAGACTACAGAGCACGGAACCGGTTGAGGAGTTCTTCTGTAAGTCGAGTACCGGTAAACAACGCGCATTTCTGGAGGGAGACGCAGTCGGATGAGTAAGGATCTGTTCGGAGAACTGAAGTCGCTTGATGAGGCCCGGAGCCTCTTGGAGGCGCATTTCCCCGGGGCGGCACCTTCCCTGGAGGTGGAGGGCGTTCCCTTGCTGAAGGCGGGCGGGCGTGTGTTGGCGCAGGATGTGTCTGCTCCCCGTGACGTCCCGGGGTTTCGCCGCTCCACCGTGGACGGCTATGCCGTCCGCGCCGGTGACACCGCAGGTGCCAGTGAAGGCCTGCCGGCTTATCTGAAACGGGTGGGTTCCGTGGCGATGGGAGAGGTGCCGAACCTGTCGCTCAGCGCGGGTGAGGCTGCTGGGGTTGCAACCGGTGGCATGCTGCCGGAAGGGGCTGATGCCGTGGTGATGTTCGAGTACACGGATTCTCCCCTGAGTGACGAGCTGGAAGTGGTGCGTCCCGTCACCCAGGAAGAGAACGTGATCGGGGCGGATGAGGATGTGGCCCGCGGCCAGATCGTCTTCACCTCTGGCACTTATCTCAGACCGTCCCACGTTGGCGTGTTGTCGGCCATGGGATTTTCCGAGGTCCCGGTCTGGTCCCGGCTGCGGGCCGTGGTGTTTTCCAGTGGTGACGAGGTTGTTCCTCCGGGTGAGATCCCCCTTCCCGGGCAGATTGCGGATATGAATGGGCCCACCCTGACCGCCTCACTGTCTGGTGACGGAGTTGAGGTCCAGTACGCGGGGATTCTCCCCGATTCGGCGGAAGCGATCACGGCGGCAACAAGGGAAGGCCTGGGTGCCGCAGACCTCGCGTTGATCTCCGGGGGAAGTTCCGTGGGATTGCGGGATGTCACCGGGAAAGTTATCGACTCCCTCGGGCCGCCGGGAGTCCTGTTCCACGGTGTGGCGATGAGCCCTGGCAAGCCCACTATCGCGGGGAAATCGGTCGGGTCCGGGGCCGTGTTCGGTCTCCCCGGTCATCCGGTGTCTGCCCAGGTTGTCTATACGGTGCTGCTGAGGGACCTGGTGCACAGGCTGCAGGGCAGGGGGCGGGTGCTTCCCCGACCTGTTGTTGGAGCGATCCTTGTGCGGTCGCTGGCCGGGCCCAGTGGGCGTACCGAGTATGTTCGCGTTCGTCTGAAGACCGAGGGGCAGAGGATTTTGGCAGAACCTATCCTGGGGAAATCAGGCCTCCTCTCTACCCTGGCCCTGGCCGATGGCCTGGTCGAGTTGACCGATGCCCGGCGGGGCATGGATGCGGGACAGAGAGTCGAGGTGATCCTTCTTGACAATTAGCGGGGGTAGGGGTCGGGATAGGGTTTACCTCGAGTCCGTGCCGCGGGAAGAAGCACAGGTTCGCTACATGGCGGCGTGGGCTGAATCTGGAGGGCCGCGAGAGCTTCCCCATGAGACCGTGGCCGTTGCCGATGGACGAGGTAGGGTGCTGGCCCTGGCGGCCTGGGCAAGGAGATCCAACCCGCATTATTCCGGGTGTGCCATGGATGGAATCGCTGTTCGCTCCCGGGATACGGTGACGGCCAGGGAGACGGCTCCCCTGGTCCTGCAGCGAGGACAGGATTTTGTCTGGGTGGATACGGGCAACCCCGTCCCCGATGGTTTTGACTCTGTCATCATGGTTGAGGACACCCACGAGCTGCCCTCGGGGGCGGTGGAGATCACCTCGCCAGCTGCCCCCTGGCAGCATGTTCGTCCCGTGGGCGAGGATGTGGTGAGGGGTGAATTGGTGCTACCGGCTGGTACGGCGTTGTCCCCTGCTGACCAGGGAGCACTTCTGGCTGCCGGGGTGACGTCGGTGGTGACCTGGGCAGCGCCCCGGGTGGTGATCATACCCACCGGCGATGAGCTGGTGCCGGCAGACCGCGAGGAAATGCGTCCCGGGGACATACCGGAGTTCAACTCGACGCTTCTGCGGGGCCTGCTGGAGGAAGCCGGGGCAGAGGTGCAGGTGGGGCCCATAACTCCCGATGACCCGAAGGTATTGCGAGGACGGATCGAGACGGTCCTCACAGAGGCCGACATGGTCCTGGTGATTGCCGGTTCGTCGGCCGGCCGTCGAGATCACACCGCCCGGGTGACCCGTGAACTGGGACAAGTCGTGGTCCACGGTGTTGCCATCAGGCCGGGGGGACCGGCAGTTCTGGGTTTGGTCGGAGATAGGCCGGTGATTGGCATCCCGGGGTATCCCGTTTCGGCTGCCGTGGCCTGTGAACTCTTTGCTGTCCCCCTTGTCCATCGCATGCTGCGCCGGGAACCGCCCCGCAAGGCGCGGGTTCAGGCCAGGCTTTCGCGCAGGGTGGCATCGGCGGCCGGCCGGGAGGAATACCTCCGCGTACACCTGGCGCGGGTGGGCGAGGGGTGGGTGGCCGCCCCAACGTCGAGGGGAGCCGGGAACATAAAAAGCCTTTCCGAGGCGGACGGCCTGATGGTAATACCCAGGGGAAATGAGGGCTGTGAGGGAGGCAGCGAGATAGAGGTTGATCTCCTGCGTCCCGCGGCGGTCCTTGAACGCTCGCTTGTTCTCGCAGGCAGCAGCGATATGACCCTCGATGTCCTGAAGGATCTTCTGGCCCTGGAAGATCCTCCCCACCGCCTTGTCACCAGCCGGGTGGGGAGCCTGGGAGGGTTGGTTGCCCTTCGCCGGGGTGAGGCCCATATGGCTGGCTCTCACCTGCTTGATCCCGAGTCTGGGACATACAACATCACTTATGTTAAGCGATATTTGCCCCAAAGAGAGGTCCATCTGGTCCACCTGATGCAAAGAGAACAGGGGCTCATGGTGCGGCGGGGGAACCCCCTGGGTATAGAGGATGTCGGGGATCTGGTCCGCCGAGAGGTGAACTTCATGAACCGGCAGCGAGGCGCAGGGACCCGGGTCTTGCTGGACTACGAATTGGCCCGACTCGGGATAGATGCTACAGAGATTGCCGGGTATGAGCGGGAAGTGTTTGCCCATACTGCAGCAGCCCAGGCCGTGGCTTCGGGGACGGCCGATGTGAGCATGGGGATCCGGGCCGCGGCAGTGGCGCTGGATGTTGATTTTGTGCCGGTGACCCGCGAGGAGTATCACCTGGTGATTCCCGGGCAGCATCGCAACCTGGGATCTGTCGAGCTGCTCCTGGACATCATATTGGGCCCCGATTTCCGCAGGAGGGTCGTGGAACTGGGTGGATATGATTGCAGCAACACGGGGGAAGAGACGGTGCTTCAAACCTGATGAGGAGGTGGCGATCGATGAAAGGCGAGGCGTTCACTCACTTCGACGCCTCCGGGGCGGCCCACATGGTGGACGTTACGGGAAAAGAGGGGACGGTCCGCGTTGCCGAAGCTGCGGGGCGAATCCGGATGTCGCCCCGGGTACTCAGTTTGGTCATGGAGGGATCGGTGGGCAAGGGAGATGTCCTGGGCGTGGCGCGAATTGCGGGAATCATGGCCGCCAAGGCGACTTCCGATCTCATACCCCTCTGTCACAATGTGAACCTGACAGCGGTCGGTGTGGATCTTACACCGGACGAGGATGGCGGGGCCATACAGATCCGTTCACGGGTGGTTTGCAAGGGGGAGACCGGGGTCGAGATGGAGGCACTGACAGCGGTGAGCATCGCGGCTCTGACCGTCTATGACATGTGCAAGGCCCTGGACCGGACCATGGTGGTGGATGATGTGAAGCTGATGACAAAGAGCGGAGGTAAAAGCGGTGAATACCGAAGAGAAGGCTGAGATGGCCGGGAGGCCTTTGCGTGCGGCGGTTGTTACGGTCAGTGATCGCGGATATAGGGGAGAGCGTGAAGATAGAAGTGGTCCCGCCGCCGGAGATATTCTTGAGCAGGTTGGAGCGGTTGTTTCCTTTCACATGGTGCCCGATGATCGGGAGAGGATCGCCTCCCAACTCTGCTGTCTGGCTGACGAGGAGCGTGTTGATGTGGTGATCACAAGTGGCGGCACTGGGCTCAGTCCACAAGATCTGACACCCGAGGCCACACTGGACGTGGTGGATCGCCGAGTTCCGGGGATTGCCGAGGCGATAAGGGCCCGAAGTATGGAGAAAACGGATCGGTCGATGCTGTCCCGGGGAGAGGCGGGGGTGCGGAAAGAAACTCTGATCATCAATCTTCCCGGTAGTCCCACCGCGGTGATCGAGTGCCTGGAGGTTGTTGTCGGGGTGCTGGATCACGCTGTTGAACTGATCCGGGGAGAGGTTGTGGACTGTGCAAAGAGAGCGGAGGCTCGCTGATGTGACAGGACAGCTTGTTGCTCCCGGGGGCAGGGTCATCGAATACCTACGGCTTTCG
>PXCI01000134.1 GCA_003566675.1 Clostridia bacterium | reverse complement strand
TTGGGCCATTGGATCAACAGCCAACCCAGCGGTTCAGTGACTTCCCCATGCGCATGGCCGTGCGATGGCTGGGCTCTGACTGCAGCAAACCGGCTTGTGAGGGGTCCCCTGGAACCCTGTCGCCACGTTACTTCCTGCCAGGCATCGTCAGGCAGTTCGTGAGCAATGGTCGTTGCACTCAGCGGTTCAGGCAGGTTATAGTCCCGAGTCCGGGGCCTTCCCCGAACCTTATGCTGGGGTATGTTCGGCTTAACCTCCTGCAGCCAGAAACCTGTCTCTGAAGCGATACCCATCACGTAGGTGAGCTCCCGTGAGCGGAGGGCCTTCCGAAACCCCGTGGCCACACCGTATCCCGCATCCGCAACAACGATTCCTGGCTGAACTCCCCATTGAAGGGCCCGGTCAATCATCTCAATAGCAAGTTGCCATTTGGTGTGAAACTTGCGGTCCTCAGGAACACCTGCCCGGGTACGCCGCTCTTCATCTTCAGCCCATTTCTTCGGCAAATACAACTGAAAATCAAGGGGAAAGCAAGCATCCTCGGTTGCATAGTTCAGACTGACGCCGATCTGGCAGTTCCCGATCTTTCCCAACGTTCCAGAGTGCTGCCGAGCTACTCCCACAGAGTGGTCACCCTTCTTCGGAAAGCCGGTGTCATCCACCACCCATCCACACACTGGAGGCACGTACTCCATCATCTGCAATGCCAACTGGCGTCTCACTTGTTGCCAATCCCAGGGGCTCTGATTCACAAACTGCAGCAGTGATTGCGCATCACCCTGTAAACGCCGTGCGATACCAGAAACTGTCTTCCTGCCCCCTTCCAGCAAGATTCCCTGCAGATACATCCGGCCCCATTGACGCCTCTCAGCGCGCCCCAATATCGGCAACAACGGTCTCAAGAAAGCCTCCAGGCGCCATCTGCTTTTAATCAACTCTTGCTCTTTCATACTTCCGTAGTTCGACCAATCGATCTCTTTTTCCTGCTAACTTAACTAAGTAGTACTAGGCGCGCAGACAACATGGTGCATCTACTAGCTGCAGATGCCAATGATGAGTAAAAGCAATATGTGCCGGGACGAGCCATGGATCGCGACACAATGGACGGCGTTGTTGACCAAAAGCCCATGCCAAGAATCTCAAGCAAACAGCGGTTCTCAGAAGAGGATGTTGAACAATGGCTGAGAGTAGCATACCTGCCCCAAAGGGCCCACATGCTGATCGGCTCTGGGTCAAACATGTCCTCAGAGAAATATCAAAAGCAACCGCGAAATGAGGTGCGGCATGATCAACCCGGGGTCAAGGGTTCGCTTTGCCCTTCGGCCCCTGACTCCCGGGCCGATCATCGGGGATTGCACAATCAGGCCGACTGAAGAGAAACCAGTATACCTTTCAGCCCTATATCCATTGTCAAGGATCGGTACTTCATCGTGGCTGCATCAAGGGGAATCTAACGGTTGATGAAGACATCCCCGATTTCTTCACGGATATTGTAAGTCCTCTATATTGTGTTGCACCGCGAAATGGACCCACGAGGAGGAAGTCATGCTGAGCCACGCCAAACGCATATAAACAACCCCGGTGCAAACCATAATCCTGTCTTAGTCCGCACTGCAATCTCTGGGGCGATGGGTCTGGGCAGGATAATCGGACTGATTAGAGAATGGCTACTCTAAGAGGGTGTGAGCAAACGCAAAGATGTCTCAGGGTATCCCTGGTTGTCTGACGGATCAACAGCCTCGCAGAGAACTCTCCAACCGGGCCGGATGCAGCCCCTGGTGCTGAGCCAGGGAGTCCCGGTGGCGGAACAGCATACGATTCAGAGGTTCACGTCAGAGCAGGGCAACATTCTTATTCGCAAAGTCACGTCATGGGCAACAGGAGGTAGCTAGAACCCCCCTGAAACCGTTGCTCCAGGTTCCTTGTCCCAAGGATACCCTGAAAACTGCAGGTAATGACCAACTGCTTTATCGACCGTGTGAGCGACTAACATATGATACGAGGAGGTACATTCATGGATGAGCTCGTAAGGAAGGCCATTGCCTTCGAAGAGAAGGGGCAGCAACTCTACGAGAAACTCGCGGAAGAATCCACCCACAGCCTGGCCCGCACCCTGTTTGCGAACCTGGCCATTGATGAGCAACACCACGCAAAGTGGATCCAAAAGCTACATAAGTCGCTGAGCGATGAAGAAGGGTCATCGGATGCACTTTCCGTTGGCAGTCGGAAACCCATAGAGGGACGTATGCGAGAGGCCTTTGAACGACTGCAGAGGCAAACAGATCCCCCGGACAGCGACAATGTAAAGGGCCTGGTGCTGGCCATGAAGCTCGAGAAGGAGGCCCTGGCTCTGTACAGGGAGATCCTCGATGGGGGCCCTCCTCCCCAAGAAACCGCCTTCTTGGAGAAAATTCTCGAGGAGGAATGGCAGCATCTGGAGGCCCTGAGAAACGTCCACGCCTACCTGACCAATACGGGTGAATGGTTTGACGTTGAGGAAAGCGGTCGCTGGAACTGGATGAACATATGAGGTCGGGGGCCAGGAGTTCCCCGATCCGACGAAGGATCCAGGTATGATTGTCTCGCCTGAAAAGACATACCTGTGTCTGCAATAGGCAAGAGACGGCTCGAAGGCATCGGACCCAATCAGGCTTCCGATACTCGCCCTCTCAGCCGTGACACACTCAAACGATCTCATGGTCCCGATGAGGGAGAGTCCGGCTCCCTCATCGATGCACTGCCCCGCCGATCGGTCATCGCACCCCCGAGAAAAACCGCATCCGCATTCCCACACAAGCCCAGAAACGCTACACTCCATCCATGAGCAGCGGTCAAGATAAGGGAGGAGATCACAACATGAAGAGGACTATATATGACATCACCCATCCAATATCCAAGGATATCGCCCCGTGGCCGGGAGACATCGAGTTTCAGCAAGACTGGAGCCTGCGGATGGACGCCGCAGATCCGGCCAACGTGTCCCGGATGACCCTGAGTTCGCATTTCGGGACCCACATGGATGCACCCGCTCACTTTGCCCGAGATGGCATCACCATTGACGAAGTAGATCCTGAGGTCACGATTGGCCCGTGCGTGGTCCTGGATCTGCGCTCATACCTGGAAGAAGATGACCTCGTTGAACCGGACACTCTTGAATTGGCAAGCGGGCAACTGTACACTATATCGCCGTCTCTGCCATCCCGGGTGCTAGTGTGTACAGGCTATGTCCCCGGACGCCCGTTCCGCACCGACTTCGTCTCCTTCGCCCCTCAAGCCATGCACTGGCTGTGGGAACAGGAGGTCTCCCTTGTTGGCACCGATGCGCCTTCCGTTGACCCCATCGACTCCACGGACTATCCTGCGCACCGGGCGTCCCTGGAACGGGGCATGGTCCTCCTGGAAGGGCTCAACCTGGACAGCATCCAGACCGGCGTCTACCACCTCATTGCCCTGCCCCTGAAGATCGCCGACGGGGAAGGCTCGCCGGTGCGGGCGGTCCTGGTAAATGCGGCGGGCGAAGATTCCCAGATGTGAGATCCGTCGACGGGCTGCGTTTTGCAGCAGGGCCCTCCCATCAACCTGTTCCCTGGACGAGGCGGCCCACAAAACTGCGCAGCCCTGCCTTCAAGCCTGGTCGGTATCTCCGGTACACCCCCCCATGCCCGACCACAGGCAGTCCACGGCCAGCTGGGCCAGCTCTCCGGGCCAGTCCTTCCCTTGAGACGTCGCCACCAGCTCCTCGTACTCCCAGATCCTCGCTGCAGCAAGGGAATCCAGTCCACCGGAGATCAGGTGCGTCATCATCTGCACGTTCACCGGCCCGATTTCCCCCGCTGCAATCCCATCCTCCAGCAGGGAAGCGATCATGTGCATGATATCGCCCTTTATGTCCAGGATCTTTCTCTTGAACGCCTCCCCTATCTCGATCGAACCATACAGTAAGAGGTTGATCTTCTCTCTGTTGTTGTCCGCCTCGTCAAGGACACAGGCAAAGAGCCGCTTCAACCGGGTGCGGCTGTCTCCGGGTTCGGACACAGCCTCTCTCAGCTTGGAGACATATTCCTCCAACACAGAGAGCAGCATTGTCTCCAGAAGATCCTCCTTGCTGGAGAAGTACAGATAGATGGTTCCCTTGCCCACCCCGGCCTCTGTGGCCACATCCTGAATAGTCGCACTGCTGAAACCGACCTCGGAAAACACCGTGATAGCCGCATCGACGATCCGCTGTAGTTTCTGATCGGCGGGTCGCATCTCAGCTCCCTCCGTCCAGTCCTGCGGATGAACCCTTCCCACAGGCATGGTTGAACCGCGCAACGGCGAGTTCATACTCGTATAAAGCGTTGACATGACTGGCCTCACCCTGGATTTTCTCAAGGTTCACTCGAAGCAGGTCCAACCTGGAGATCTTCTCCGCGTTGAACTTCAGCACAGCCACCCTCCAGGCCTCTTCCGCGGCACGGAGCCCAATCTCCGCTTCCCGCACCCCTTGTTCAGCCTCGCGCATCCCAAGATACAGGCTCCGAACCTGCTGTTCGATCTCACTCCGGCGAAGCCCCCGTATCAGGACCGCCTCGCGGTATTCCAGTTCAGCAATGGGCAGAGCGTATTCATCGTCCACCTCGCCGTTGTCCGGTGGATCGAAGGGGAGGTCGAAGGGCAAATCCGGCCAACTGAAAGACAGACCCGTTGGATACTCCCGGACCAGGTCGAGCCTGTAGCGCGTGATGTCCACCATGGCATTCACCTCAGCGATCTCGTATCTATTCCGGAGGGCGCTTCTCACTTGCCGATCCAGGTCGATGCCCCCAGGGGGCAAAAACCGGGGCTCAACCCCTGACAACTCCAGATTGTCGTCGGCGTCCAAGTCCAGCAACATGGACAGGGTGAGAGCAGCCCTCTCAGCCCCCACTCCACTGGATACCCACATGCTACGGATCTGTTCGACGTCGCGTTCGGCAGCCAGGACCTCGGCCCAGGTGATCATGCCAGCCCCATGCATATCCCGGGCGACCTGCAATCCCTCGCGAGCGACCCGCATGCCCGCCTCGGTCACCCTCGCCATCCGCCTAGCCATCTGCAGGCTGCGGTAGACGACTTCAACCTGGAGTTCAAGATCCTCCCTCGTGGCCGCGGTCTTCTGCCTGGCCAGTTCGCTCGACACCTCGGCCTGGTAGGGATAGAGGTACTTAACCATTGCCATGGTGTAGTTGTCGACGTCATCCTCGGGAATATTTTCGGCAGCCTCTGCGGCCTGGTCGGCCTCCAACGCTGCCTTGTCCTGCTGGACTCTTGCGAGTTCCAGGATCGGAGAATGCGTCCGGACCCTGGCAATCGCCTCCTCCAGGGTCAGTCCCCCGGTATCCCCTCTGCCGTGAACAGAAACAGCAAGCAGTACCAGGGTCATGGTCATCACAATCGTCACCATCTTAAGCCTTTTCATAACCGGTCTCCTCTCCGGTACGCTGAAGCAAGCTGTATAGTGCGGGCACCACAAAAAGTGTCAAAGCCGTAGAAGCTAGCAGGCCTCCAAGGACCGAGGCCGCCATCGCATTCTGCAGCTCCGCGCCCTCGCCCCTCTCCATCGCCATCGGTAGGAGGCCGAGGATTGTCGTGACGGACGTCATCAACACGGGCCTCAGGCGGACCGTAGCCCCCTCGATGATCGCTTCCATTGGAGCCATGCCCTCTGCGCGAAGCTGGTTCATGTAGGTAATCATCACAATGCTGTTGTTGACCACAATTCCCGCCATCCCGATTACCCCCACGATGGCGGGTACCGACAGGGCAAGATTCCACGCCTGCAGGGCACCGACCACCCCAATCATTGCCAGGGGTATGGTCACCATCACGATCAGAGGCTGCAGAAAGGACTCGAACTGGGCGGCAAGGACCATGTACACCAGGATGCAGCCTATGATGAAGGCCTGGCCCAGGGCCCCAAAGGCATCAAGCATTTCCTTGGTCTCTCCCCCGTACTGCAGCGCATATCCTGGAGGCAGACGAAGATCATCCAGCGCGACCCTGATGTCCTCCATGACAGAGTCCAGGTCCCGACCATCGAGTTGGGCCTGGACCTCCACGGTACGAACCTGGTCCCTTCTAGAAATCGTGGTCGGGCCCGGTTTCCTCTCTATCTGGGCCAGCTGTGACAACGATACCTGCCCCCCAGCAGGTGTCAGAAGGGACATCTGCTGTACCGATGATAGATCAAGACGATACATCTCTGGCAGGATCACTCGCACATCAATATCCCTGTCACCCATGCGGTATCTCGTGGCCACATCACCTTCAACGGCCGCCCTCACCGTCATCGCCACATCCGCAACGGTCAGCCCGAACTGCGATGCCACGTGTCGGTTGATGTTCAACCGGACCTCAGGAACACCCTCCTCCCAGGTGGTACGCACATCGATCGTCCCCGGCACCTCCTGCACGCGTTCCCTGATCTGGTCAGCCAAGCTCACAACGAGATCCAGGTCGTCTCCCAGGACTGATACGGCAACGGGAGCTCCCATGAGCTGATCCTCGCCGGCAATGCTGGACGACAGCGAAAGCCGGAAGTCAGCTCCAGGGATCCGGGCAAACTCCCGCCGGAGATCAGCCATTACCTCATGCGTGGAGGGTACATCGCGCCCCCGCGGGATCAGCTGCACCAGGCCGTTACCCCCATCGATAGTGCCCCCCTTAAAGCCCATGCCACCGCTCTGGCGTCCTGCGCTGACAAAGATAAACTCCACATCCTCGCGGGCCATGAGGATCTCCTCCACCTCTTGCATCACCCGATCGGTCCGATCCAACACGGCGCCGCGGGGCAGGGAGACTTCGATGTCGATCTGTCGCTGATCCATGTCCGGCAGGAACAGGCGGGGCATTGCCATTGCCATGAGAGCAGCACCTGCGAAAAGAAGGACGGCCAGGGCTAGGATCAGGAATCTCCGTCTCATACCTCCCCGCAAAAGACCATTGTAGCGCTGCTGCAGGCGGCTTTGCAGGGCCGCGCTGTATCGTGATACTCTGCCACTTCTATCCGGGTCGCGGCGCAAGAAAATGCTGGCTGCCATGGGAACAAAGGTCAAGGATACCAGGAGCGAACTGGCAAGAGAGAAGGAAATGGTCATCGCCAGCTGACGAAAGATCTGTGCGGCCATCCCTTCGATGAACACAACCGGCAAGAACACCACGACCGTGGTGGCCGTGGAGGCCGTGACCGCTGCAGCAACCTCGCCCGTACCCTGAATCGCAGCCTCCTCCGGAGATGCCCCGGCCTCCCGGTGGCGGAATATGTTCTCCAAAATCACAATGGCATTGTCCACCAACATGCCCACACCGAGGGCCAACCCCCCCAGCGACACGAGATTGAGGGTGAGGCCGGAGAAGTACATGAAAGCAAAGGTCGACACTACCGATATGGGTATGGCCAGTCCAATCACCGTCACGGTTCTGAGATCGGTGAGAAACAGATAGAGGACCCCTATGGCCAAAAGCCCCCCAAACAATACATTCTGGCTGACCGTCGCGATGGAGCGGTTGATGAAATCGGACTGATCGCGGACCATGGTGATCTGCACGTCCTCGGGCAGTTCCGTGCGGAGCTGCTCCACCACCCGGTGTACCGTCCTTGCCACCTGGACAGTATCCGCCCCAGACTGCTCCTGCACAGACAGGGTGACGGCTGGCTCGGCATTGAGGCGGGTCCTTGTCTCTGTCTCTCTTTCGGTCACACGGACCCGGGCGATGTCCCCCAGGGAAACCGCAGATCCCATCGGGGTGAAGATGTGTACCGAGCGAATGTCGTCGAGGGTGACAAACTCCCCGATGGTGCGTAGGGTCAGCCGCTCGCCGGCCTCCACGAGGTGTCCGCCGGGCAAGCTCAGGTTCTCCCTTGCGAGGGCCGAGGAAATCTGGTGGAGGGTCAGGCTGTACACGTTGAGCCTCACCGGATCGGGCTCCACCGAAATTTCCTC
>PXCI01000003.1 GCA_003566675.1 Clostridia bacterium | reverse complement strand
GGGCTCGTGGGTGATGCGCACGGCCGAATCGGTCTTGTTAACATGCTGTCCCCCCGCGCCGCTCGCCCGGTAGGTGTCGACCCGCAGATCATCCTCATCAATATCAACGTCGGCGTCGTCGGGCAGGTCCGGCAGGACCTCTACCGCGGCGAAGGAGGTATGCCGCCGACCGGAGGAGTCAAAGGGAGAAATCCGGACGAGCCGATGAACCCCTCGCTCAACCTTCAGGAACCCGTAGGCGTTCTCCCCCTTCATTGAAAGGGTCACACTTTTTAGCCCCGCCTCGTCTCCCGCCAGGAGGTCCAGGGTCTCGACCTTCAGTCGGGATCTCTCGGCCCAGCGGGTATACATACGCATGAGCATCTCCGCCCATTCCTGGGCGTCCAGCCCCCCTGCACCGGGATGGATGCTCACGATGGCATCTCCGCCGTCGTACTCACCGGACAAGACCAGAGACAGGCGAAGCTCCCCTATGACCTTCTCAAGGCTCTTGATCTCGGAGCACACATCCTCAAAGGCAGCCTCGTCCCCATCCTCCTCGGCCAGTTCATAAAGAAGATCAACATCCTCCAGTCGTCCCTGGAACTCCTCATACTGCTTCAGCGGCCCCTCGAGGGCATTTCTACGCCGGACAATCTGCTGCGCCCGGGCCGGGTTATCCCAGAAACCCGGCTTGCTCATCTCCTCATCAAAGGCTTCGATCTCTTCCCGCCGCGATTCGACGTCAAAGAGACCCCCTAACCTGTTCAAGTTCATCCCTCAGTCGTCTGACGTCAACACCGATTTCCTCCCGCACGATGTCACTCCTTTCGGCCCAACTAGGCGCGATCACAACAGTGTTTGTATTTCTTTCCGCTTCCACAGGGACACGGGTCATTGCGACCCACCTTCGGCTTGTTTCGACGGAACGGTGTGGCCTGTGTCTCAGCCTCGCCCGTCGCCCCCTGGATCTCCCTCGGGGATCGCTGGGGAAGATGACCGGCCGCCGCGACCACGTCGTCCGCAGCGACGGACCGACGTATAATGCCGGGCGAATCCCCCTCGCTCACCTGCATTTTGAACAGGTATTTAACCGTGTCCTCCTTGATCGACTGGATCAGTTCGGCAAACATGTGGTGCGTTTCTCTCCGGTATTCGGTCAGCGGATCTCTCTGGCCGTAGGCCCGCAGCCCAATCCCATGCCGAAGTTCATCCACCGCTGCCAGGTAGTCCATCCACTTCGCATCCACCACGCGAAGAAGGAGAATTCGCTCCATCTCCGCCATCCTCTTTGTTCCGATGCGCTCCGCCTTCGCCTTGTACACGGCCCGGCCGAGCCGACTGCAATGACGGACGATCCCCTCTCGCCCGCCCTCCTCTGCGCTCTCCAGCAAGTCCTCAACCTTCACCCTGCCCGAGGGAAACAGGTTGATCTCCAGGTCCTCTACGAGTCCCTTGAGGTTCCACAGTTCCGGGTAACGGCCCTCGGCCGCGTAGGTCTCGACGCGGCGCTGCACGGCATCATCCATCATCTGCAGGATGTCTTCCCGGAGATCCGCCTCCCGGAGCACCCGGTTTCTCTGTTCATAGATGATACTGCGCTGTTCATTGAGCACGTCGTCGTACTCGAGCAGGCGCTTCCGCATGTCGAAGTTCCTTGATTCGACCCGCCGCTGGGCGTTTTCAATGGCCCTGCTGAGCATGGGGTGTTCGAGACGCTCCTCGTCGGCCAACCCCAGTCTTTTCATCATGGACTCCATGGTCTCCCCGCCAAAGAGACGCATCAGGTCATCCTCCATGGCGACGTAAAACTGGGACGAGCCGGGATCTCCCTGGCGTCCCGAGCGCCCGCGAAGCTGGTTGTCAACCCGGCGGCTCTCATGCCGTTCCGTGCCCAGAACGTGAAGCCCGCCCAGATCCGTCACCCCGGAGCCCAGGACAATGTCCGTTCCCCGACCCGCCATGTTGGTGGCAATGGTGACCCGTCCCTTCTCTCCGGCACCACTGACAATATCAGCCTCGCGCTCATGATGCTTGGCATTGAGCACCTCGTGGGGGATCCCCCGCCTCGTCAGGAGGTCGCTCACTTCCTCCGAACTCTCCACCGAGGAAGTCCCCACCAGGATCGGTTGCTCGTGCCCATACCGTGTCGCAATATCCTCGACGACGGCCTGCATCTTGGCCTCCGTCGAACGATACACGGCATCGGGAAGGTCTTCCCGGACCATCGGCCTGTTGGTCGGGATGACCACCACATCCAGGCCGTATATTTCGTGAAGCTCATCGGCCTCCGTGGCCGCAGTTCCCGTCATCCCCGCCAACTTGTCGTACATGCGGTAGTAGTTCTGCAAGGTGATGGTGGCAAGGGTCTGGGTCTCTTCCCGGATCTCAACGCCCTCCCGGGCCTCTATGGCCTGGTGCAGGCCGTCGCCATACCGGCGACCCGCCATCATCCTGCCGGTGAACTGGTCAATGATCACCACCTGGCCATCCTGGATCACGTAGTCCCGGTCCCGCTTTCTCAACTCCTTGGCCTTGAGGGCCTGGTTGAGGGAATGGCTGTACTCAATGTTCTCAGGATCGAAGAGATTCTCAATTCCCAGGCTCTCCTCCACCTGGGCGATGCCCTCATCCGTCGGCAGGACCGTCCCCGCCTTCTCATCGACGGTGTAGTGCTCCTCGGGTTTGAGACGCCGGGCGATGCGTGCGAGCTTCATGTAGGTTCCGGCGCTCTTTCTGGGCACCCCTGAAATGATCAGGGGCGTCCGTGCCTCATCGATGAGGACACTGTCCACCTCGTCGACGATGGCATAGTGGAGCTCTCGCTGCACCAGCTGTTTTGGAGATACCGCCATGTTGTCCCGAAGATAATCGAATCCAAACTCGTTATTGGTCCCGTAGGTGATATCACAACCGTATGCCTCGCGTCGCTGCTCATAGTTCAGGCCTGGCACGATGGTGCCGACCTCGAGTCCGAGAAATCGATAGACCTGCCCCATCCATTCACTGTCTCGACGAGCCAGGTAATCGTTCACCGTCACCACGTGAACCCCCTGGCCGGACAGGGCATTCAGATACACCGGCATGGTCGCGGCCAGCGTCTTGCCCTCACCGGTCTTCATCTCCGCTACGCCCCCCCGATGAAGGACCACGGCCCCCGTCACCTGGACATCATAAGCCCGCTCGCCCAGAAGCCTTCGGGCAACCTCGCGGACCACAGCAAAGGCCCGGGGAAGGATATCATCGGCAGTGGCACCCCGCTCCAACTGCTCGCGAAAGGTCGCGGTCTCCGAAACGAGTTCCTCGTCGCTCAGGGCGGAGATCTCCGGCTCCAGCCCGTTGACCTGGCCGACGATTGCCTCGACTTTTTTCAGCTTCTTTGCATTCTGATCGAGAAGCCTACGAATGAACCCAAGCATTGCGCCTCCACCTCACTCCGTCGGTGCCTCTATTTTAGCATGTAGGTCCCTTAGAAGCAGGCACTGCGCCCAGATAACACACCGGGCGCAGTGCACTTTGCTTGTGCAGTTGAATATCAACCGTTATTTGCTCTCTCTGACCACAGATTCATCGTACGTAAGGGAATCGGTGAGATCGACATGGCCGAGACTGTCAATGGACTTGCCGCTGACGAGTACCATCACCCGGGAAATGCCGAGATCATTCTCGACCAGGGTGTTGACCACGCCGTACAGGGCGATCATCTCGTCCAAACTTCCCTGCACACCGCGGATTTCCTCGGTAAAATCGACGATGGCCAGGGAGGGATCGTCCTCATCCCGGGTCACTCTCAAACTGGTGCCCTCCGGCAAGATGGGCTGCAGATAAGCAACCTCGGGACCGATTGCGATCTCCGCGGCCACGATATCGAGGGTCAGCTCCTCGGCCCGAATGGAGCGAATATCCCGCTCCAGCCATCCATCCTCCGTGGCAAAATACAGCACGATGTTGTGGGTCTGGATCTCCGTATCCTCCACAGGGGACTCGGCCACCGATTCGTCAACCAAGAACACAACCCGGACATCGTCGATCTCGGATCGCGGCAGATCGTCCACACTAAAGGATCCCACGACTACCGGGTAGGCGATGACCTGCGGGTAATGCATCCCAGCCTCGGGCGCGGTGTATCTGGCCTCTACCGTGACCGTCATTTCCCCATCCTCGTCCAGACAGGTGATCCGGTCGATCGCCACTCCATGGCCCGGGTGAGCAACCTCACCCCTCGCCACGGCGACGTAAATTTCGCCCTCATGATCGATCCTGCTCACCATCGGTTCCCGCGTATCTACGATCCGTTCAACTTCCCTGGCCACCGCATCCGGAAGATCCTCGGGTAGGGAGAAGTCAATATCTGTTTCCGATGATAACGGATCGCCAACGATAGACCTGCAACCCGAGCTGAATCCCAGGAGTAGCACCAGTCCGGCGAGAAAAACGGTGTGATATTTCATGTATGAATCCCTCTCCTTCCCAATGACGTTTCGGTCGTGTCAACTCATTTGACGAGTTTTCGTCCCTTTAGTTCCGGAGGAATGGGTGTAGGTAGGGATGGTGAGTGAACCTGTAAGCCGAATTCTGTTCAAGACAGCCATTTATCTGGGGTGCCAGTCGCCTGGCACCTCTAGCAGCCAACCCGAGAGGTCGACGGGCCGTGTCATTCCTCTCCTATTTGGCCTTGCTCCGGGTGGGGTTTACCTGGCCGGCCGGTTACCCGACCGCCGGTGGTCTCTTACACCACCATTTCAACCTTACCCACCGAAGTGGGCGGTATAATTTCTGTGGCACTAGCCTGGAGGTCACCCTCACCGGACGTTATCCGGCACCCTGCCCTTTGGAGTTCGGACTTTCCTCACACAGATTCAACCGACCGCCAATTTTTCATCAATTTCAACCTACATCCTTATCCTATTTCATTGAGGCGTCGGTCTGCTCTGTGCGCAGCTGCCCAGTTCACTCACCTCAGACATTATAGCAGAGGATCTCCCGGATGTCTAAAGGACCCGGTCCCACGGGTCCTGCACCGGTCCCAGAACCGAAACCTCGCACTCCAGGGACTCCTGTTCCATGCACCCCCTCAGATAATCTGCAACAACCGGAATGCACACCTCCTCGGTGGCAACATGGCCGGGGTCGACCATCACCAGCCCGGCCGCTGCGGCATCCTCTGCAACATGGTAAGAAACGTCGCCCGTCAGGAAAAGGTCCGCTCCCTGGTGGAGGGCCGTCTTCCACAGGTCCGCCCCGGAACCTCCGCAGACGGCGACACGCATGATCTCGTCCACTCGACCCGCCACCCGAAGAAACTGGGATTCGCAAAGATCAGAGACACTGCCAAGCATACCCTCAAAGGTCCTGGGTCGACTCAAGTCACCGATGCGACCCATCCCGACCGACCGATTATCAAGGACCAGGGGCCACACATCGATGGCGGGTTCCTCGTAGGGGTGGCTTTTGCGCACCGCAGCCAAAACCCGACTCAACAGGTGGCGCGGCAAGATCGCCTCCACCCGGGCCTCCTTGACCCGTGTCCATTGGCCGGGCACTCCAAGGAAAGGGTGGCTTCCCGGGCCGGGAGTGAACGTCCCCTCACCCTCCGTCGCAAAGCTGCAGTGACGGTACTTTCCCATCTGTCCCGCTCCAGCCCGCCCCAGGCTCAACCGCACATCCTGCAACGCACTGCTCGGAACGAACACGGTAATCTTCAACAGATCTTTCCTGGGCACAAGGGGGACCGAATCCTGCAGGCCCAATTTCTCTGACAGGACCCCACTGGGTCCCAGATTGACGCAATCAAGATTGGTGTGAGCACAATACAGGACCATGTCCGCCTTCACCAGGTCCATCAACCATCGCCCCCTGATGTCATCGGAGCGGACACTGCCCAGGGGCTGAAAAATCAGTGGGTGGTGGGTCAGGAGCATGTCCACTCCCGTCCTCATTGCCTGATCCAGAACTGCTGATGTGACGCCCAGCGCAACGCCCAGGTGACGGACGGTCCCCTCGGGATCTCCGATTTGCAGCCCGACGCGGTCCCACTCCTCCGCATAATCCTCCGGAGCTACATCATTGACCATCCGGATCACATCTGACACATATGCATCCATCTGGACACCTCTATCCGCTAAAATCCAACATTGGGCGGGCTGCGAGCAGGGAAGCCACACGGGCCTTCACCTGGTCCGCCCGAGAGTTCAGGATCACCGGGACCCTTGCCCCGAGCACCAGTCCCGCCATGGGAGCTCCTGCAAGATAGGTCATGGCCTTGCCCACCAGGTTCCCAGCTTGCAGATCCGGCACAACAAGGATATCTGCACGTCCGCCCACCGGGCTCTGTATGCCCTTGAAACGCATGGCCTCCGGACTCAGGGCGTTGTCCAACCCGAGCGGACCGTCCACAACCACATCGCCGAATTCGCCCCGACGAGCCATCTGGGAGATCGCAGCCCACTCCATGGTGACGGGCATGTTGGACTGCACTTTCTCAACGGCCGCTACCAGGGCAACTCTCGGTGACTCAGGCCAGATTCTCTCTCCCGCCTCGCAGGCATTGCGCACAATCTCAACCCGATCAGTAAAATCCGGCGCAATGTTAATCCCCCCGTCGGTCATTCCCAGGAGGCGATCATAGCCCGGGACATCATATAGAGCCAGGTGACTCAAGAGCCTACCGGTCAGCAGCCCAGCGGTGTCAACCAGAACGGCCCGGAGAAAGATGCGGGTGGGAACAAATCCCTTCATCAGCAGTTGGGCCTCTCCTGCTCCCGCTGCGACCGCCGCCGCCAGGGCGGCACCCGAGACATCCGGCTGGTGCCGGACCTCGCAGCAGGCCGCGGGCATCCCGACCTCATCGAGCATCGGGGTGATCTCGGCCCGATCTCCAAACAGCAGTGCCTTCAGCAGGCCTTCCCGCGCCAAGGTTGCCACACTCTCGAGGACAAGACGATCACCTGCCCCGGCCACCGCAACCGTAACCGGTGGGGCCGAAGCGGCTCTTTCCACCAGGCCTGCCATGTTCTCAAATTTGAGATCCTTTAAGTCGATCATGTTTTCCCCATTTCACTAGCATGTCACCGGATCCCGACCTTCTCATCCGTCGTCCCGGTCCATCACCGAAAAAATGACACCGCAAACACCTACCTGCGTTTGCTTTCGTTTATTGGAAATCTCCCATGTCCAGCACCGCAGCCCCATCGATCTCCGAGTTTTTCAGGGCGAGCAGTGCCTCATTCAGCCGAGAAAATGCAAAGGGCTGAACCGAGGTTCGAACGGGAATCTCTCCCGCCAGTTTCATGAACGCCTCCGCATCCTGCCTGGTCACGTTGGCCACGCTGCGAAGGGTGCGTTCGCCGTAGATGAGATCGTAGGGAAAAGAGGGGATGTCGCTCATCGTCACCGCGTTCAATGCCACGGTGCCCCCCGGTCGAACAGCCCTCAGGGCCTCAATCGCGATGTTGCCTACCGGTGCAAAGGTGATCGCCCGGTCGCACGGAGGACCCGATTCCTTTCCTGCCTCACCTACCCATATCGCCCCCATGTCCTGCGCCATCTGTTGGTGGTCGGGGCTCCGGGTGTAGACGACCACGTCACAGCCCCAGAACTGGGCGACCTGGATCACGATGTGGGCCGAGGCCCCAAAGCCGAAGAGGGCCAGGCGCTCGCCCTGTCCCAGGTCACTCAGGCGCAGGGATCGATACCCGATGATGCCCGCGCACAACAGCGGGGCCGCAGCGAAGGATTCGAGGCCCCCTGGAATGGGAACCGAGTAATCGACGTTGACGATCACCTTCTCGGCAAACCCCCCTGGAGCATCGAGGCCGGTGAACACCGATGCCTCGCACAAATTCTCAAGATTTTGGTCACACCACGTGCACTGCCCGCAGGCATGATGAAGCCAGTAGCCCCCCCTCCGGGTGCCGACGAGATCTTCATCCACGTCGGGTCCAACCGCGTCGACAGTCCCCACGATCTGATGGCCCGGGATCACGGGATACCCCCCGGCAACCAGTTC
>PXCI01000349.1 GCA_003566675.1 Clostridia bacterium | reverse complement strand
AGGACGGGCTTCTGGGTTTTTGCAGGCAAAGATGAAACTGCTCTGGGGAGCGAAGCCCGTAACTGTGAGGAGCGTCACATCCGGAGCAGCTGTCACATTCCAAGACGGCTCATGGTTTCGCCGATCAGTAGGCTCGGGCGAAGATCACTCTAGGTGCATCTTCTTTGCTGCAGCCGAGGCACCCTCCAGTGCCGTAGGTATATTCTTTGAAGGGAAGGCATCGAATGGTGGCGCCGGTCTGCTCCTTCACGGCAGTTTCGCATTCGGGGTCTCCACACCAGCCCGCGATGGCAAAACCCCGGGTACCGGTCATGATCTCCTTCATTTCCTCCAGGCTGCTGACAGTGTGTGTGTTCTCTTTCTTGAATTCCAGGGCCCGCCGGTGCAGGTTATCCTGGATCTCCTCCATTAACTCTTGGAGTTTTGTCTCCAGTTTTGCTCGGGTGACCGGCTCCTTGTCTCCGGTATCTCTGCGCACGACCATGACCTGGTCATTGTCCAGGTCTCTGGGTCCGATTTCAAGACGCACCGGTACGCCTCGCATCTCCCACTCGTTGAACTTCCAGCCCGGGGTGTAGGCCTCCCGATCGTCGAGGTGAATGCGGAAGTCACCCAGCTCATCCTGGAGGGCGGAGGCGCTCTCAAGGACCCTCGCGCGCGTCTCGTCACGATATATGGGTACGATTACGACCTGCCACGGTGCAACAGCGGGCGGCAGCACCAGGCCACGGTCATCGCCATGTACCATGATCAGTCCACCGATCAGGCGGTGGGACACTCCCCACGAAGTCTGGTGTACACTCTTAAGATGTCCGTCCTCGTCCAGGAAGTCGATGCCCAGAACCCCTGCGAAGCCATCTCCGAGGTAGTGAGAGGTCCCGGCCTGGAGGGCGCGGCCGTCTGCCATCAGGGCCTCGACGGTGTAGGTGTCCACGGCGCCGGCGAACTTCTCGCTCTCTGATTTTTCTCCCACCGCCACGGGTATGGCCAGTACGTCCTCGATAAATTCGCGGTAGACCTCGATCATCATCTCGGCCCTGATCCGGGCTTCTTTTTCATTTCTGTGACAGGTGTGACCCTCCTGCCAGAGAAACTCAGACGTGCGCAGGAAGGGGTAGGTGGCTTTTTCCCAGCGCATCACGCTGCACCACTGGTTGATCAGCTGGGGCAGATCCCGGTAGGACTGGATCCATCGGGCGAACATGGTGCCGATGATGGTCTCGGAGCTGGGCCGGATGCCCAGGCGCTCAGCAAGTTTTTCTCCACCGGCTTCGGTGACCCAGGGGACCTCGGGCGCAAAACCCTCTATGTGTTCGGCTTCCTTGGCGAAGATGCTCTCTGGAATTAACAGGGGGAAGTAGGCGTTCTCAACGCCTGTCGCTTTGAACCGCCGATCCAACTCAGATTGGATCGCCTCCCAAATCGCGTAGCCGTAGGGACGGATTACGATACACCCGCGCACGGGTGCGTAGTCAGCTAGCTGAGCCTGGCGTACCACATCGGTATACCAGCGGGAGAAGTTCTCGCTTCTGGGGGTCAGATGCTCCACATACGAGTTTTTTTTGCCCATCACATACTCCTTTCAGTAATAAAGAAACTCCCCGCTAGAAGGACGGGGAGTGCCGCGTTACCACCTTCGTTCCGGCGAGCCTGAACGGATCGCCGACTCTCACGAACTCTATATCGGGAGCGAACCGCCCGACTCTTCGCCGGGAGCTCGGGGCTGGGAAGAGTGAGGTTCGTCCCCCGGCTCGCACCGCCCCGGGTCGCTGGTGTGACGGATCCCCCACCTGTTGCCCTTCATCGCAGATGTCAATTTCCGTAATGATACCAGAAGGCTGGGTAGAATTCCAGTGCTTCGCTGTTGGGTTTCTGCGGCATAACACGCTGATCTATGATGGGTCTGTCGAGTGTTGCGAGTTATGATCGGCGGAGAATTGATGCCCTAAATCTGCATGATCTGGAGGTACTTCTCCAGTACCGTTTCCCTATCGTATTGCGCTATGGCATGAGGGCGCAAGGGTGGACTGGTGACCCGTTCGACCATTTCGTTGAGGCTGTATGGTGTGTACAGGTTATCGTGGTGAACGAATTCCGGGAAGCACATTGCATTGGGGGCCACGGGGACGGCTCCCAGGTAAATCGCCTCGATGAGCGCCACCGGTAGGTTGTCGCATATGGATGTGGTCACCACGGCGTGGGCCCGGGCCAGGTGTCGATGGTAGATGTCCTTTGATGGACATGCCACGAATCGGATTCCGCTACTTTCGCCGATCTGGCGTAGTCGGTTCACCCAGGGGCAGCCACCTGTGATTTTCCCGTTGAGGGGGGCGTATAGATGCCACACTTCGCAGCCCAGGGCGATAAGCTGCGTCGCCAGTTGGATCTCGATCAGGGGTAATCTCTCACAGGAGAGGCGCTGGTTGAACACAACGAGGTTCTTCTGTTTCGGTAGATGCCTGTACGAACGATAGACATCGAAATCAACGGGGAATCCGGTTCGGGTGAATCGGTTTTCATGTTCAGGATAGCACCTGCAGGCATTTTCATAAGACCAGTCCGAACTCAGAAACAGTCCGTCGTAGTATCCCAATCGCTCGGACTCCTTAAGATCGACGCCCTGGAGTGTTGCCGGTTCGAAGGGGAAACAGTTCAATCCATGTATGTGTCCGAACTTCTTCCCGGGTCGTCGCTCGACCAATTCGATGACCGGATTTTGGGCTATAGAGAAGAGCCACGTATCATCATCTGAACTGTCTATCTTCTGGATATTCATCAAGGTTGCCTGGATCGTGTCCGAGGCGTAGTCGGTGGTTATTCGAGTATACTCAATTTGATGCTTATCCAGCTCCAGGCAGACGGAGCGATTGTAGTATTTGTGCCAGTGGCCGTCCCAATCGGGATAGGTCACAAAATATAGCATCGAACGCCCTCCCGGAACACTCGCTTTTTACTTCTCCATCTCGTCAAGAAAACGCCCAATTACAACGTCCTTGTCATAGCGATGAATCGGGTGCTCTCTTACAGGCCCTTCGTTCACCGCGGTCACAATTTCGTCGATATCATAGGGGGGATAAAGGTTGTCTTTATGAACGAACTCGGGAAAACACAGGGAGTTGGGGGCGACGGGTCTTGCTCCCATATATATGGCTTCGATCAATGACGACGGGAGCATGTCAGCAATGGATGTGGTAATCACGACAGATGCCCGTGCCAGGTTGTCGTGGTATTGCTCCTTGGTGGCGTTGTACTTGAACTCAAGCCCTATGCGGTCGGCCACATCAAGAAGCGGACGCATGGACCTACTCATCCCCGCCAGTACGGGCTTGGTGATCCCGGAAAGGTGCTGCACAGTCCATCCCGCCCTAACGAGACGTTGAGCCACCTGGAGCTCAATGATGTGCAGCTTCTCCAGGGCAAAACGCTGGTTGAAGACCACCAGCTTCGGATCCTTCGGCACATCGCGGAAGCCTGCGTAAACGGAATAGTCGATGGGGAAACCGGTGACGGCGACTCGGTCTGCCAGGTGGGGGTAGGCATTGCAGATGCATTCGCTGCACCAGTGGGAGTTTGCGAAGATCTTGTCGTACAGGCTAAGCCGTTTCGCTTCCTGGAGCCCGTGCTCCGCTTCCCAGAGGACAGCCGGCTCAAAGGGCATGGCGGTCAAACCTACGACCATGCCGATCTTCATGCCAGGTTTGTCGTGTATGAGCTCAATGATCGGGCTCTGGGCCCATCCGATAAACCATACATCGTCGGGACAGCTGTCAATGTTCAGGTAGTAATTGATTGGCGTGTTGGTGCTCTGCCAATCGAAGGGAGGCAGCTCTTGAAATTCTACCTGTCGTCTTCGCAGGCCATTCTTGACGGCCTCGGTGAAATTTCCCGTCCAATTACCTGTAGAATCGTTATAGCCCATGAAATAGAGCATCACGATACCCCCATGGTTTCAAGGTAGGTGTCGACCACTTTCTCTGGCATGAACTGCTGCCAGTCAACCCGGCAGCCCGGGGGCCTGGCAACGCGTTCCATGATCTTTGCAACATTGTAGGGCGGGTACAGGTTGTCGGGCCGCAGGTACTCGGGGAAGGGCCCCCAGTCGGGGGCGATAGGGATCACTCCCAGCGCTGCGGCTTCCAGGGTTCCCACCGAAAGAGTGTCCGCAACTGGGGTGGTGATCAGGATCTGGGCGCGGGCCAAGTTTTCGTAGTACTCGGCCTTTGTGTCGTTGATAACGAACTTCAGACCGCGCAGTTTCCCCTGACGAAACAGCACTCGAGATTCGCGTTCACCCTGGATGTGATCAAAGGATTTTCTCGGGAGCAGGTGAATCACTTGATATCCCTCCGAAATGAACTTTTCTGCGAGATAGACCTCCAGAACATGCAGCTTATCCAGGGCAAAGCGCTGGTTTAAGACGATGAGGTCTTCTGTCTTTGGCACATGCAGGAAATCTTCCAGTGCCCTGGGATCAAAGGGGAATCCACTGACAACGACTTCCGTGTTCAGGTCCGGGTATCGGACCATGACGAGATCTCTGGCCCAGTTTGTATTTACGAAAACGGCATCATAGTGTGCGAAGGCCCTGGCCTCGTTGAGTGCGTATCCTTCGAGAGTGGCCGGTTCGAACAGAGAGGCCTCCAGGCCGTGGGCGTGCGCAAACTTCCTGCCGGGTTTCTGGGCGATGTATTCGATCTTGGGGTTGTGAGCGTAGGACATAAGCCAGGTGTCATGGGGGCGAGATCTGACCGTGCTAAGGATCCGCGCTAGGGTGTAGGGTGAGCCTACCAGGGCAATCTCCCGGTACGGTATGCTGCGCTTGTTGAACTCAGAGCGCAGGGCCGCATGGTACGTACCGAAGTAGTTGTTCTCGGTTTCAGGCTCCGTCACGAAATAGAGCATCTCATGACTCCCCCCACGTGCGGAAGTGGCAGATAATCCCTGCCAGGGCTTGATCCAGAGAGAACTGGGGCTCATATCCCAGAGACCTCAACCGACTTATGTCGGGCATCCTGCGGAGTGTTTCCTCGAACTGCTCATCGAAGGCCTCGGTGTATTGAACGGTGCGTATGGGAGACGAGGAACCGGTGAGATGGATGATCCGATCTGCCAGGGCCTGAATGGTCACCTCTTCTGTCCCACCGATGTTATATGAGGTTCCAGTCTTGCCTTTGCTGAGTATCAGCTCAAGTCCGTCGAGAGCATCTTCGATGTAGGCAAACGTGCGAGTCTGGTGTCCTGTGCCGTATACGATCAGGGGCTCCCCCCTGAGGGCCCTATTGATGAAGGTGGGCACGACCATGCCGTGGGCACTGCGCTGATGTGGACCGATGACGTTGAAGAAGCGACCGATCTTGACTTCAGTTCCGAACTCGCGGTGATAGGCTGTGGCCAGGTGTTCTTCAACCAGTTTCCCAGCAGAATAGGTCCAGCTGGGCTTGTCGCTGCTCCCCAGGAGGCAGTCGGCTTCTTCAGTCACTGGAACATCCTTTATTTTGCCATAGACGGCCGACGATGACGCGATGAAGATCTCTGTGCCGGTGTCTGTGGCTGCCTGCAGCACGTTCTCTGTTCCCCGGAAACTTACCGTGAGAGTCTCCAGGGTCCGGTTCATTGCCTGTCTGACGCCGACAACGGCGGCCAGATGAATGATTGCATCGCAATCCGTGGTGATTTCAGAGACCAGTTCTGCGCTAAGCACGCTGCCCTTGATGATCCGGGCAGGTAGCATCGACAGATGGCTGGCTTCACCAGCAGAAAAATCATCAAGGATGATGACGTCATCCCCGGCGTTCAGCAGGCGCTTCGTGAGGTGTGTTCCAATGAATCCGGCTCCTCCCGTGATTAGATAACGCAGTGGCGCTCCCCCTCTTCGTTTTTCTCCATAGTATGAGTCCCCCATGAAGCCAGTGATTGGCCTGCAACCGTTGATGCACATGCGCCGATAATCAGAACTATTATGTGGAAGGAACTTGAACTTGGTTCGATTGGAAGGAAGGTGTACATGCTACAGGAGAAACTCACTTCAAGGACAGCTCGCATCGGAGTTGTGGGACTCGGGTACGTTGGGCTGCCTTTGGCTTTGCTGTGTAACCGCAGAGGTTTTACAGTGACCGGCATTGAGAGCAATGAGGAGAAGATCGAACAGTTGCGCAGGGGCGAGTCTTATGTCGTCAATGTCGCCGATTCAGACGTCCGGGCTTTTGTGAAGGAGCCAGGCAACATCCTTTCACCGGACCTTGGAGAATGCACTACGTGTGATGTCGTCCTGGTCTGCACTCCGACCCCGTTGACAGAAAGCGGACAGCCCGATTACTCTCATCTATTCGATGTGCTGAATGCCATGAGCAAACAGATGCGGGAACATCAACTGATTGTCATTGAAAGTACCGTTGGTCCACAGATGACAGAGCGAGAGATTCTACCGAGGTTGCACGAGACGGGCCCCCCTGTGGGTGAGGGTTTCTTTCTGGCCTATTCACCGGAGCGAGTCGATGCGGGGAATGCCCAGTTGAGTCTTGAGCATGTTCCGAAGCTGGTATCGGGCGTCACAGATGAATGTTGTCGCCTGGCCAGGCTCTTCTATTCCAGCTTGGAGATCTCCACGGTTGAAACCAGTGCGCCGATCATTGCAGAGATGGCGAAACTGCTGGAGAACACTTATCGAGATGTCAACATTGCTCTGATCAATGAGATGGCCCGAATCTGTGGCGCCAATGGCGTCGATATCTGGGAGGTCATTTCCGCAGCTTCTACGAAAGGACATGGATTTCAGCCCTTCTATCCGGGACCTGGCGTGGGAGGGCATTGCATTCCCGTCGATAGTGTCTATTACTCAACCTGGGCTCGCAGCACCGGCCACGTGGCCGGCCTTGCTGAAATGTCCCGTCAGATCAATGCTTCCATGCCAGAGTATGCGGCGGATCGCATAGAACAGGCCTTGCACCGAAGATGGATAGATCCACGGCGGGCAAAAATTCTCTTCATGGGTGTTACGTACAAAAAAGACGTCAATGATGTTCGTCAGTCACCGGCAGTTTCCGTGATCAAGATTCTGAAGCGACGGGGCATCAGGGTCGACTTCCATGATCCGTTTGTTCATCGGCTGTCTTTTGCGGGGCAGACCTTCGAACGCGTCCCTGTCGATGGGGCTGCATCTTCCGATTATGACTGCGTCGTTCTGGCCGTGGATCACAGCTGTTATGAACTTCGAGAGATCGTGAGGGCCAGCACCCTGCTGCTCGATTTCACCGGTCGTCTCGCAGGGCAAGCGGGGAGAGACGATGTTTTTGACCTGTTCGATGTGTCATCGTCTTGAACAGGACAGACGGCCCTGGGTTGACCTGGCCTGCGCGAGACCGAAAGTTATCGACTGTATTGGGAGCTGAGCCGCCGACACGGCATCCAGTGGCAGACGGCTCGTCGTGAGAACCCTGTTGATGTCTTGCTTCATCATTCATCCACTTCGCTTGAGTTTGCCTGTGCGCATCGCGTACCGCTCACCTAGCGAGAACACATAGAGCCCCAGAGGGACCAGCAAGAGGCCGAATAGCAGCAGGATTCCTATGTCTCCTTTGAGTTCCGCAAAGGGAGCGCCCATCAACAGTGCCTCGCGGGCTGCCCGCAGGGTATAGGTGGCGGGCGACACGGTCGATAGAGGGCGCAGCCAGCCCGGCAGTGCATCGATGCTGTAGTAGACCCCTGAGACGAGCAGAATCATCCCCTGGACGATGTGAGTTGCCTGGCTTCCACGTTCAGGTGACATGAGGGGCAGCACCGCCGCCATGAGGCCGAGACCTATGAAGGAGAAGCTGGCTGCCGTGAGTACGAGCAGAGCGCCTCCAAGGTTCGCCCCGGCCAGTTCCAGGCTGAAGAACATACTGGCAGCGACCATGATTACCACGGTGCGGACAAGTCCGTAGGCCATGGCAAAGAGACAGACGCCCCCAAGGTAACTGATTCTCCGAACCGGGGCCATGAAGGTGTACTCGATGGTGCCTTCCCAACGCTCCCACGACACGGACTGGCTCACCTCGTTGAACAATACCGACAAGAAGCCCCACAGGAGCGCTCCTGCTACCAGGTACAGGATGACCTCATCGGATGAGGTTCCGAGGCTGTTGGCTGCCTGGTCAACGCCAATCAGACCGATGGTCAGGGTGTTGATCAGGGTGTAAAAGAGAAAGACAATTTCCCAGCTCAGGTACCGGCGAATCAGGTTAAAGTTGCGCACCAGGATTCCCCAGGCGGCACCGAACTCCATGCTGGTGCTCCCATGAGGGGGACGATAGGATTCAGCTGCCTTCTCTTCATTCATCGGACATTGCCTCCTCCCAATCCTCGCCTGTGACGGCGAAGAACACGTCTTCCAGTGAGGCGCCGTCACAGGTGCGAGTATGCGCCCTCTTGAGTTCCTCCACGGTGTCCAGGGCCACAATGCGGCCCTCATTCATGATTGCTACCCGGTCACAAAGGGTTTCCACTTCCTTCATGTCATGGCTCGTCAGAAGGATGGTGGGCCTACTGTCCCGATGCACTTCCCGGATGAAGTCTTGGACCTCGGCTTTTGACTTGGGGTCGAGGCCTGTCGTCGGTTCATCCAGGAGCATGAGCATGGGAGAGGTCAGTAGCGCGCGGGCAATCGAAACTTTCTGCTGCATTCCCCGCGACAGGTTCTCAACCGGGCGAGCGAGGTAGTCTTCATTGAAGCCGAAGGATTTCAAGATATCCCTTGCCCTTTCGTAACCGGCCCTGGGACCAATCCCGTACAGCCGAGAAGCGTAGCTTAGGTTCTCCCACGCCGATAGCTTCTTGAAGAAGGCGGCGTCCACAGAGACCCGGTTGATGAGCCTGCGCACGGACATGGGGTCCGTGACCACGTCATGCCCGTAGACGGACAGTTTGCCCCGGTCTGGTAGCAGTAGGGTTGCGATGAGCCGGATCAGGGTGGACTTGCCGGATCCATTGGTCCCGAGGATTCCGAAGATCTCTCCCTGGGAGACGGCGAAGGTGACGTCCCTCACTGCCCAGACGGGCGTCTTCTTTGCCCGGATACCGTTGAGGCCCCAGAGCGAGCGACCCTTCTGCCCACCCGTTGCTGCCTTTCGCTCATAGAAAACCTTCGATGTCTGCGAACACACTACTGCCTGCATCGACATTCCCCCATTCTATATTGCACTGCGGGCGGAATGAGCCAGAGCTGGACCAGAGAAAAGGAAAGGGGGCCCGGGCTTCCGCCCGGACCCCCGAGAATGCGGTGGGGTACTTACCTACTGAATCCGGACGTACTGTGAAAAGGGCGCATTGAGGTCACGATGTGCGCGTGCCTGGTTGATGATGAATCGATCAGTCATGCCTCACCCTTCTCTCCACAGTAGTCACGGTAATCATACTTTCAAAGAATACCCATTGTTGGAAGCAGCGTCAATATGTTCGAACCTGAATGGAACAGAACTGTAACAAAAGGAGATCCCGGAGAGTAAGTGTGAGATGCGGAAGCTTGCGTGGCCAGAGACATGGGGCCCGGGCTTTCGCCCGGACCCGCGGAGAAACTGATGGCTTTCGCAGCCATGTCTGGGTGCCCTAAATGGTCTCTACTTCCCGTCGGAGGGGGTTTCCTTGTCAGACTCCTTTTCGTCATCGGAGGACGAATCGGAGAACTTCCGCAGCGCCTGGGCCATTTCCTGCAGACGCCGATCTGCCCGGCCGAAGACCGTGTCTGGTGGATACTGCCCGTCATCTCCCCGCTCACCTGCGGGCATCCCGGTGAGGTGTTCTATGGCCTCCCGAACATCCTGGACCGCCCATACGTGGAACTTGCCCTCCTCGACAGCGGCAACCACTTCATCGTTGAGCATCAGGTTGTCGGTGTTCGTCTCGGGTATCAACACCCCCTGGTCGCCCGTAAGCCCCTTCGCCTTGCAGGCGTAGTAGAAGCCCTCGATCTTCTGGTTGACGCCACCGATCGGTTGCACCTGTCCTTTCTGGCTGATTGAGCCGGTTATGGCAATCGACTGGGGGAGAGGTACATCGGCCAGGCTGGACAGTATGGCGTACAACTCGGCCGTGGATGCACTGTCCCCGTCAATCCCCCCGTACAACTGTTCAAAGACGATGCTGGCAGACAGGGATAAGGGCTTGTCATGGGCAAACAGGCTAGCCAGGTAGCTCGCGAGGATAAACACCCCCTTGGAGTGACTGGATCCACTCATTTTCACCTGGCGTTCCACGTTGACGACCCCCTCATCACCGAGGTAGACGTTGGCGGTGATCCGGGAGGGATGGCCGAAGGAGTAGTCTCCCAGGTTGAGGACGCTCAGGCCGTTGATCTGGCCGACGATCTCTCCTTCGGTGTCAACCATGATCTTGCCCCGGTCGATGGCCTCGCGGATATGATCCTCCACCAGGTTGGAGCGATAGATCTTCTCCTTCACGGCCTGGTTGACGTGTTCATCCAGGACCAGGTCACTGTCCTCGGATCGTGCCCAGGCATCGGATTCGTATACGATGGCCACAACCTCGTTGAACCGGGCCGAGAGCTTTGTCTGATCCTCGGTCAGGCGGCTGCTGTAGTCCACGATCCGGGCGATGGCTGCCGGGTCAAAGGGAAGGAGATTGTCGCGCTTGCATACGGTGCGCACGAACCCCCCATACTGCGCGAGATACTCGTCGGTGCGGTCCATGCGAATGTCAAAGCCTGCCTTGATCTTGAAGTGCTTGCGGAAATCCTCATCGTAGGTGGAGAGGAGATAGTAGAGCATTGGCGATCCGATCATCACGACCTTGACGTCGAGGGGGATGGGCTCAGGTCTTATGGCGGGCGTGGGAACCATGCGGTATTGCTCGCCGATGTTTTCTACTCGCACATTGGTGTTGTTCAAACTTCGCTTCAGTGCTTCCCAGCTGAGCGCATTAACCAGAACGTCCTCCGCCCGGAGTAGGATGAAACCGCCGTTTGCCCGGTGAAGGGCGCCAGCTTGGATGAGGGTATGATCGGTTACCAGGGTACCCATACTACTCTCGTATTCAATCTTACCGAGGAGATTGTAGTAGGTGGGGTTGGTCTCTTCCACGACCGGTGCCCCCGTGGTTTCGGCGTTGTTCACCAGCAGGTTGACCTGGTACCGGGCAAAGGATGACGTGCGCTTCCGAGGGACGACACTCACCTCTCCCTCGCTGTCATCACCTTTGAACTGGTCCAGGTGTTCGACAATGTCATCGTGGACGTCGTCAAGATACTTGCAAACATCATCGGAAAAATCACAATATTTTTCCTGCATCTGCTCCACCAGCGGCTTGATTGCGAAGGAGCCCATGGTCTTCTCCAGGTCCCGAATAGAAGCCTTCACTTCCTTTTCAAGCTGGCGGACCTGCCGCACAGCCTTTCGGATCTCGTACTGTACATCCGTGCCCTTGTCCTCGATTTCTCGCCGCTGCTCCGTGTCCAGGGACTGGAACTCGTCGTTGCTCATGGGTTTACCCTCTTCGTTGAGAGGGATGGAGGCGAAGCCCCCGGTGCCCTTCTGTAAGGCAAAACCCTGCTCTCGAACCCGGTCTTCAATCTCTTGCAGGGCCTCCGTAGTCTTGCGCTGGAATTGTTCGATGATCCCGGTTCGGCGCTTCTCGAAGTCGCCGCCCTCGAATTCATTGACGATTGCCGTGCGGGCATCCTCGACGAATTCCTCCATGTCAGCCTTGAAGACGCTCCCTCTGCCCGCAGGTAGAGAAAGGGCCCAGGGTGCATTGGGTTCAGAGAAATTATAAAGGTAGCACCAGTCCCTTGGAGTCTTGAGATTCTCTGCCTTTTGCTGCATTGCTGCACGGGCGAAGGTGCTTTTGCCCGTACCCGGGGCACCTGACATGAAGATGTTGTAGCCCGGACTGGACACCTCAAGTCCAAATTTTACTGAGCGGACTGCTCTTTCCTGCCCGATGATGCCGTCACTGTCTGAGTATACGGTGTCGGCCTCCCTGGCGAAGATCTCGGGTGAGCACCGATTCCCCAGTTCACTCGGCCTGAGCTCGCGGGGCCATTTGTTTGCCACAGGATATCTCCTCCCAAACATCTCGTTGCGTGTTTAAAATAGGGTAGGTTACACAACTATTTTTCGCCAATCAGATGAGATTACCTGCATGGAATGACAATGGACTCGTAGCCTGTGCCCCGTCCAATTGTTGTTAGTCTTCGAGATCCGCCCTGTCTTTATGAATTCGGTCGGGTTGATGGGATCCACGGTGATATATTGTTACACAACCTATGTACAGCCCTCAGCTCGCAGTCGGGGTGACGGGTTCAGGGCGAGCAATCATAAAGGGAAGCCCTCAATCTTAAAATGATAAAGGAGAAGGGAGACCTGACTTGCTGCGTCCTGCACTGCTTGCCTTCACGTTACTGATGTTGATCGGCGTCTCATGCACCCACACTCCCGGGCCGCGAATCGTGAGGAGGCCCGAACCGGGGCCTGATGCCGCACTGCCTCACGTGCTTTGGGAGGCCGAATTCTTTGCAGAGGACGTCAGGCTGGCCAAAAAAGTCGGGGAGGGAGTGCTCATGGTCTACTGGGCAGACGGTGAGGGGGGAGATCTGGCGTTTCTCAATCTCGTCGGAGAGGTTTTGGGCCGAAAGCAGCTGCCGGGTTCAATCCGCGCAGCGGGGTATCGCATGGCGGGTGACATGATTGAGGTGCTGTATCAGGGCACCGGGGGGGTGGTTCTGATGTTCGGAGTTGCTCCCGGAGGTGAAATGGTCTCCCGGGAATTCGAGGAGCCCTATCCCTGGGATGTCCTCGCCCTGGCTATAGCAGGACCGCTGGAGATCGTTGCTGAAGATGATCAATGGATTTATCGCATGGGGTTCATACAGAGGAACGGCGGATGGCTGTTGACGACAACAATCACCGGGCCCGCGCGGGCCCGGTGATGATCTCAGACTAGGTACGCGCTTTCCTCCTCGGCGGCCTCCACGGGGATGTCCGATGCAGCTCTGGCCGAATCGACCATCTTCTGTACATCGTGATAGGGCCAGAAGTGGGTGAGAAGGAGCCGACCGACTCCGGCTTCCTTAGCCATGACGGATGCCTGGGAGGCGGTCATATGGCCGCGGAAGCCCCTTTGAGATTCCTCCAGGGACGCCTCGGCGAGGAGAAGATCTGCGCCCTCGGCAATTTCAACTACCCCGGGTGAGTACGCTGTGTCTGCTGTGTATGCCAGGGTCCTGCCGCCGGCGGTGACCCGGACGGCGTAGCACAGCAGCGGATGATCGGTCCTGGCAAAACAGACCTCGAAGGGCCCCAACTGCAGTATGTCATCTTCCGTGATCGGGTGCGCCTTCACCGCTTCCTTGTAGCTGAGTCGGGTGAATTCCTCACTGGGCATTGGGGGTGCGTATACCTCCATGGCAGCCGGGGCCTGTCGCCCGCGGAGGTCCGTGTCGGCGGCGTAGCGCAGAACGTTTATGTCCGAGCTGTGATCCCCGTGCAGATGGGAAAGGATGACATAGTTCAGCCCGTCGAAGCTGACGTGGTTCTGCAGGCGCGCAACCACTCCACTTCCGCAGTCCACCAGCAGCGACGCGTCACCGTGCTGCAGAAGGTAGCCGGGACAGGCGCCCCCCGGTGGAGGAAAGGGAGAATAGCGTCCAAGTACGATGAGCTGCATCGGCTGATCTCCTCCTCACTCAGCTGTTGATCCGATCCAGAAAGGCAGGCTCTCCGGTGACCTGTTCTGCGGTTCTCCGGGCCTTTTCGATCTGTGCAGGGGTTCCTTCGGCCAGAAGCCACACCGCGCCCTCCGCACCGGCGATGCCACCTGAGGAGATGTGCTGGCAAGCTACGCCGGACAGGATGTAAAGGGCTTCGATCTCTGTGATAATCTCTCCCCGAACCGCGACCATGCGTGGGGGGTCAGGATCGTAATCTGCATGGCAGGTGAGTGTTTCCGTGACCTCATAGATATCCTGGGCAATGCACTTCTCCAGGCCGACGGGGATGACCAGGCGGAGTCTCCTGCCTGCGATATGCCCCAGGGCAGCGCCTATGCTGCCTCCGCCACCGAAGCCTCCGATGAGTATGCCCGCCACTCCCTGTTCGTAGTTGAGGGCGTTGGCCCCTTTTATGTACACATCATCGGGCTGCATGTGCTGCAGGGCGGAGAATCGGTCCAGGCTCGAATCCACTTCTCCCTTCCGGAGGATCACGTCAGGGCGGCGGTCGGGAGGGATCAGGGATTTGCTGGTGTCGGCGGGCAGGGTGTGGCCAGATAGATATTGATAGTGAGGAAACTCTTCGCCCAGGATTTCCTCCACCACGCAGGCGTTAGTTGATCCTGTGCAGATGAGGACCGTTCCCCCTTTCAGGGCCTGTTTGACCGGTTTCATCTGGGCAACGGCCTTGCCTATGAGGCGTTTGGATTCGGACGGGGTAAATACGAAATGGGTGGCCGACATGCAACCACCTTCCTTTCAAGGATTAGTCGCTGTGAACTTCGAGAACATCTCCATCATTGAGCACATAGTCTCGCCCCACCATCTGAGCGTCGAAGGTGTGTTCGCCCCACACCCGTGCATACCTGAACTGGGCACCGATGTCTTTGTGGATTTCACGGGCAAGATCAAGGGCCGTCGAACCCTGATCGAGCACAAAGGGGGCCGAGTAATCGGGAGACCGGCCGGGGGGGCGGGTGTAGACTCGGATCTTCCCCAGCAAATGCCACAAGTATTGGTTCAGGGTGTCCATGTTCGTGCCGGCGTCTACGGATACTCGCAGGAGGGGTATCTGGGGGTGATTGGCTTCCCGCCACATCTCGGTCAGGAGTTCCAACCGGAGTTCGGCCTCTTCATCCTCGAATTTGTTCGCCGCCAGTAGGGCGGGATAACCCCCTTGCCCGGTCTGTTCAGAGCCGGTGATGAACTCACTCCAGTCTCCCGGAGGGGAGCAGAGATGCAGACCCTTCTCCTCCAGGTAGGCCATAGCGGCTTCGGCCTGGCCAAGCAGGTCATCATCGGACAGATCAAAGACGAGCAGCATCCCGTCGACAATCCGGAGCACCTCTTGTAGCCAGGGCGGCGACATCTCTCGATGAAGGGGGGGCAGATCGACCAGTTGAACCTGGACGTTCTCGTAAGGCATCATCGCTGGCAGGGGCATCACCGTGGTGAAGGGGTATTCCTTGATATCTGGCTCTGCATTGGTCAGGGCCGCCACCAGGGAGGATTTGCCGGAGTTCGCCGGGCCGACTACGGCAACCTGGCCCGGTCCCTGCCGCTCGACGACCCAGTCGGGTCGTCGCTTCGATGACCCAGAGCTCCGGCGGGCTTCCATCTGGTCCCTGGTCTTGGACAGCCGCTTTTTTAGGTCTCCCTGAAGTTTTTCAGTCCCTTTGTGCTTGGGGATGGTCCGAAGCATGTCCTGCAGAGCGGCCAGCTTATCCTCGGGAGTTGACGCCGTGCGCCAGCGTTTCTCTGCTTCCATGTATTGAGCCGAGAGATTGGCAGGCATGTGTGGTCTCCCTTTCCCCCTCAGTTTGAAGGTTGGGTAGCATATCTATCATACATGATACCATTTCCATCCTCGCAATTCATGTGGGGCCCGGCGAGAGCCGAGCCCCGGGGGTCAGTCAAGTTGGGACAGCTGGTGGAGGATCTGAATGAGGTCCAAGTCGAACACGAAGAGGGACTCGTATCCGTCAACCAGGCCGTAGGAGGTTTGTTCGGGTGTGACTACAATGTCCAGGCCAAGGGTCTGGACATCGACATCCTCAGAGGGTCTGAAGTTCACCTCGAGGCGCGCCTGGGTCGGCCCGTATTCACTGAGGGGCTGATCCGGCTCCTTGGCATTCGATGCCTCGATAGCCAGGGCGGAGCGCACCGCGGGTTCGGCCTCTTCATTGGGCACTTCCACCTGGTCACCCGAGGGGAGCTCCATGAGCCAGTGATCATCGCCGCGAACGAGTCGGTGCGATGCCTCTTCAGTCTCCCATTGCAGCGAGACGACCTGCCTGAAACTGGCTGGGGCAAAGACGGCGGTTGCCAGCCAATCGGACCAAGACATCAGCCCACTCAGTCCGAGGGAGGCCGAGTTCACCACATATACGTAGGGTTGCCCTTCCATTTTCACATACAGCTGTCCACCCTGTTCGTCAGCGAATAGTCCCACCAGCATCGCGTGGCTCTCTCCTGATTCCTTGGTGAAGGCGATCCTCATAGAAGGAGCGTCCAACCCATACTCCTGCAGCTGGTCTGGAGTGGGATGGTCGCTCTCGTAACGCTCAGCCCTGATCGAGCCCATCTTCCAGAGTGTGTCCTCAGCAACCCTTGACCTGGCAGGAGCGGCGATGGGTGAGATCAACTGCCAGCCGTAGGGGTCCTCGCTGCGAGCGACCGACCATTGGCTGGTACCGGAGCGGATCTCCATCATCTGTACCTCGTCGGAATCCAGCCGCATAATGACGGGGTCTCGCCATTTGTCCGGGGGCGCCATGAAAAAGGCGAGCCTCAGTCCTGTCATCAGGTAGACCGTGTCTTCGCCGGCGACCTTGACGTAGCGGTCGGGCTCGTCCTGGCGGCTCAGCGGGCTGCCGTCCCCGATGTTCAGAGTGACTTCGCTGCCGTTTGCCAGGGTCACGATGATGGCTCCGCTGGGATCATCCAGTCCGTATTCGGAGAGATCGTCATTACCTTCGGCGATAATCCTGGACGCCTTGATCTGGGCCACGCTGGTGAACAGCAACCGGGCTCGTTCCTGGTCCGTGGCCCGTTCGAAGGGCGAGGTGAGTTGATAGGTCCTTTCTTCCTCGCCGTCGACAGCTGAGATGGCCAGGTCCGGAGTGTCTTCCCACCGGATGGTCACGGCCTTGACGTCCTCTCTGTCCAGAGTGATGATCTCGATTTCCTTTTGCGGCGCCTCTACCTCCTCAGGAGAGGGGGCGGACCCTCCCCACATGACATAGGCAAGGAGGGCGAAGAAGACAACAGCTGCGACAAGGGGGAACGTCCAGTTTCTCATTATAGATGCCTCCTCCGCAGCCACACCGTCGTGCCAATGATCAGTATGATCAGGGGCAATCCCAGGGTGCTGCCGTAGAAGATCATCCGGCCCTCGGTTGGTGAGAGAAACACCTGTCTCATTACCGGCTCCTTGGGGCGGATGCTTATCAGTTCGGTCTGGTCGAGAAGCCACTGGACTGAGTTCATGAATAGGTCCGAGTTCCCCTGGAACCCGAACACTTCATTGCTGACAAAGTCAGCATCTCCGATGATGACGGCCATTGGGGTTTCGCTGATTTCGGCGCCCTCGGTTGGGGGTTCACCTGCGTCGTCATCGCTGCGGGCGACGGCGTAGGCGAGGGCCAGGGGCCCCTGTGCCTCTTCATATCTCTCGTCCTCGTCGGCGGGATCAATCTCCCCCCAGGAGTCTGGCGAGCTGAAGAGCAGGCGCTGGATGTTGAGGTCATCAGGTGGGTCTTCAACGGCAACGAAACTCCTTGCACGCGGCAGGACCACCAGGAGCCCATGGTCGATGAGTTTCTCCGTGACAGGGTGATAGTCCATGCGTGGCACCGGGCTCATCGGATCCATGTAGTAGCCGCGGGCGGGATCCATGACCACATCGGGCCGCATCTGGACGCCCAGGTGTTCAACGAGAGCTGCCAGGTTTACGAACTGGCGGTTTGAGCCGGGCATGGTGTCTGCCAGGATCAATAGCCTTCCGCCTGCATCAGCATATTGCATCAGATCTGCGGCCTCCTGGGGATGAAGGTCCCTCGTTGGGCCCGCGATCACGATCAGGTCTGCGTCGCCGGGGATGGGGCCGTCGCGTCCCGGGTTCCAGCCGGCGGCGCGGTAGCCCTCTCCGCCCAGGTAGGCCCGAAGGATGCTGTATTCTTCGTAAAGATCTGCCTCGCCGTGACCGGTCACAAAATACACGTTGGCTCCCACGCTCTGGGTCAGATCAATGATGGCCCGTGTGAAGGCCTGCTCCCCTCGGAACATTGCCTGCGAGGGATCGTCTTGACTGGCGAAGTCATAGAGGTTGTAACCACTTATGGTACGGCGTTGCCCCCCACTCTCCAGCACGGTTGTGTAGGCTCGTGAGACATCGTACTCCCGCGCCAGGCCGGGCTGTCTTTCAGGATCGACGAACCGAACGTTTATGCGGGGGGAGAGATAGGCGTATTCTGTGAGCAGATCCTCCACCTCGTAGCCAATTCCACTGCCCTCCGGAAAGAACGCCAGAATCTCGATGTCCTGGTCCAGGTCCCTCAAGACGGTCTGAGTCTGTTCGGATAGACTGTGTTCGCTTGCGGCGGTCATGTCCCAACGCCAGCTGGTCTGGATGGCAACGACGTTGACAAGGACAAGTGTTCCGATGATGGCCAGAGTGTACAGGCTGCTGGCGGATCCGCGGGTAAACTGTCGAGAACGGAAAAACTGCAGCTGCTGAAGACCACCCGTCACCAGAAACGCAATCGTTGCGATGATGGTCACGGAACCGGAGATCCGGGCTGCGGAGGTCCGGCTGCCGTAGATCATCAGGGCGAAGATCGTGGTGATTGCGGCGATCAGAGCCAGGCTGCCGACGACAGTTCTCCAGTTAATCTTGTTGATGTAGTCTTTCACAGGGATCCTCCCTCCTTTCTTAACGCCACTGTCGGCTTTCCAGAAGTCGGCCACTTAAGAACAGAAATCCGGTGGTCAGGGTTATATAGAAAACGATGTGCTGGGTGTCAATGATACCCCGATTGAAGTGCATGAAGTGCTGGGTCACGGATAGATGGGACAGGATGGACTCCAGGGGTTCGCCCAGGGTCGCACCGGCCCAGTCAATGACCCATAGAAGGAGCAGTAGTGCCCCTCCGGATACTCCGGCTACCAGCTGGCTATCGGTCATCGACGAGGTAAAGATCCCCGCGGCTAAGAAGGAACTTGCCATCAGCCAGAACCCAAAATAGGCGGTGAGCGTTGCTCCCCAGTCGGGGTTTCCGAAGTGATCCAGCACCAGGGGGTAAAGCAGCATAATGACGATTAACAGGGTAATCATGGCAAAGGACCCCAGGAACTTGCCTGCAACGACCTGGCCGGTCGTCACCGGTGTGGTGAAGAGGATTTCGGATGTACCCTGCTGCATCTCATCGGCCAGAAGGCGCATGGTCAGAATGGGGGCGACAAAGACCAGGATCAGCCCTGCATTACCCAGCGTTGAGTGCATAGCGGCCCACCGTGAGCCCAGAACAGATACTGAAAAGAAGTACCCGGTGATAAGGAGAAACCCAGCCATCAGGGCGTAGGCCATTGGCGTGTACAGATACGTACTCATTTCTCGCCTGGCGACGGAAAAGACTTTACTCATCGTGTATCTCCCTCCCCTGCGGTTGCTGTGCTCGCTGGATCCTCGGTCGTCAACTGCAGGAAGACGTCTTCCAGAGATGCTCCGTGGGAGGTTATTTCCAGGATGGGACAGTTGTGGGCTGCCATCGCATGGAAAATATCCTCTCTGACATCCCTTTCGGGGGACACTTCCAAAGAGAAGACCGTCGACCTTTCCTTTTCTGAATCAACGTTGATGGTGTTAATGCCAGCAATTTCCCCGAGCAGACCAACGATCTGCTCCTTGCAGCCCCTGATCTCTGTTTGCAGGCTGCTGTGTCCCTGCAGACGGGCTGCCAGTCCACTTGGACTGTCTTCGGCAACCAGCTCGCCCTTGTTGATGATCACGACGCGCTCGCACGTTTGCTGTACCTCGGATAGGACGTGGGAGCTGAGGATCACGGTCCGTTCACCGGCCAGACTACGAATCAGATCCCGAATTTCTATGCGTTGCCTGGGATCGAGTCCGGAGGTGGGTTCATCGAGAATCAAAACAGGTGGGTCGCCCAGGAGGGCCTGCCCCAGCCCAATGCGATGGCGGTAACCCAGCGAGCAGTTTCCCGTCAGACGGCGGTACACGGGTCCGAGCTCCAGTTGCTCGACGACGTGGTCCACCTCTCGGGATATGGTTTTCGGGTCAAGGCCCTTCATCTCTGCCATAAACGTGAGGAAGTGGGCCACGGTCATTTCTGGATACAGCGGTGCGTTCTCCGGCAGGTATCCGATCCGTTTCTTGGTCTCGAGGGGGCTTTCCAGTACATCGAGCCCGTCCACACGGACACTCCCCGATGTTGGAGGTATGAATCCGGTGATAATCCTCATGGTCGTGGTCTTGCCGGCACCGTTGGGTCCGAGAAAGCCCAGGATCTCTCCTCTGGGAACGGAAAAGCTCAACTTGTTGACGGCCGTAGCATCGCCGTATTTCTTGCTGACATTCTGCACCTCTACCATCTTCACACGTACATCCCCCCTGTCCAGATATCTGTTTCCTCAGGTATTTATTATAGGGGTTTCGGACGCGCAAGAAGCTAAGATAAGTTTAACTCGGCTCGATTGGGAGGAATATATACTCGTGATTTGTGTCTTATCCTTGCATCTTTGCCGGGTTTAGGGGTCTCAGATCACAGGATTTGAGTTTTGACTTGAATCCCCTATGTGCAAGGCCCGCCGAGGGCCGGTGAGATCTCATGCATCGCACCGTAGTTCGTTCTGCGTAGGACAGAGCCGTCAGGCCTACAGAGGGTTTCGGGGGAGGAATAGGCGGAGCATTGGCCAAGTATACACAAGCAAGGAGCGTGTTGTGGTGGGAGACCTTTGGGCTGTGAGGCATCCTCTTTTTCTCGCATCGGCTGGAAGAGATCTGGATGACGACCCGTGGCTTTGTCCGGTTAGGTGTCATTCCTGATAACAGCAGTCCTTTGAGAGGCACAGTCGACGTTTTCTGTCACGGAGAGTCTGGAGGCGCATGCCTATGTCGTCTTTTAGGAGGGGAACCACCACTGCAGTGTTCAGGACCGTATTATTGATCATAGCCCTTACGGCCCTACTGCTCACTGGCTGGACTTTCAGTCGGTGGATTGCCTCGTATACGAACGTTGGTGGATTTGATATGGAGCTCACCTCAATACACCAGGAACCCGATAGTCGTTGTTTTGAGGTGCAGGTTTCGCTCATTAACAGTGGAGAAATCCCGGTCTGGGTGGATAATCTCGCCATGCGTCTGCGATGGGAGGATCGATTGATAGCCGCTAAGAACTGGGAGCCTGACGATGCAGTCATCTCCCCGGGCGATGTGATGTCGGTCCGTTTCACATTTTGCTCGGAACTCGCCAAGGACCGATTCCCCTGGGGTATCGGATCGGCTGCGCCTGAGGGCTGGTCTTTAAACGCATACGTGGATTTGAGGCATGAGATGCGAAGGGGTTCGTTCCGTACCAGGAGGGAGGTTGGGCTTGGATCGAGTGAATGAAGCCGATGACTACCCAGAGATGTCCGGACCGAAAACAATGGATCCCGTTCTGATGGTCACGTTGGGGGCTGTGCTTCTCTACCTGGTCCTCGGCTCTAGTGAGGAGTTTTCTGATTTCACTCCTCTTGCTACCGGCCCAATAACTCTCTATGTCGTGACCTTCGTTTTTGGTGTTGTTACTGGTTGGTTGGCGGTGAGCATGGGTGAGGGCAGTTTGAGGCTTTTGATCCTCATCGTCGTCCCCTGTCTGGTTTACGGTATTGCGCGGGTCTATCTTCCTGTATACGTGCTGGATGCCAGTGAGTTGTACAACGTCCTGAGTTTCATGGCCTTTCAGAGGGTGACGCTGTACGTGCTGGCGTTGGGTGTTCTGGGAGCACCCGGAATGATCCTGGGGATCATGCTCCGAACTTGGTTGTAGATGCGTTCATCCGGTGGCTGTCGAACTTGCGTGGTGAGGGTTTTGCTCCGTTGAAGGCCGGGCAACATACATGGTAAGGTGAAGGTTGGAGATAACGGGAACATTTGCAGCATCTGGTGAACTGCGGTCATGTTGAGTAGGCGTAGTGCTATCAGTATAAGAAGGGGGAAGCACATGAGTCTGGATCCAACGAAACATGAAGACTGGGAGATTGCCGAGGAAGCAGAGTCGCGTATGAAGACGGTTTTCCAGCTGGCAGAGGAGCTGGGACTGGAAGAAGAAGAGCTGTTGCCCCATGGTCACTACGTGGCAAAGGTCGACTACAAGGCGGTTCTGGAGCGTCTGGCCGACGTACCGGATGGCAAGTACATTGATGTTACGGCCATAACCCCCACCCCCCTTGGGGAGGGCAAGTCCACAACTACGATGGGTCTGACCCAGGGAATGGGATTGCGGGGCAAGAATGTCATAGCCACAATCCGCCAGCCCTCGGGTGGACCTACAATGAACATAAAGGGTTCTGCTGCCGGTGGTGGCCTGGCCCAGTGCATCCCGCTGACTCCCTTTTCTCTGGGACTGACTGGTGACATCAACGCCATCATGAATGCCCATAACCTGGCCATGGTCGCGGTCACAGCCCGCCTGCAGCATGAGTTCAACTACGGCGACAAGTTCCTCGGGCGTCGTGATCTCAAGCGTTTGAACATCGATCCTCGCAACGTAGAGATGAAGTGGATCATCGACTTCTGTGCCCAGGGGCTGCGGGACATCATCATCGGCCTCGGCGGCAAGATGGATGGGTTCACGATGAGGTCCGGTTTCGCCATCGCGGTCTCCTCGGAGGTCATGGCGATTCTGGCTGTTGCCAAGGATCTGAAGGATATGCGAGAGCGGATGGCCCGCATTGTGGTGGCCTATAACAAGAGGGGCAAACCTGTCACCACCGCTGACCTGGAAGTTGACGGCGCCATGACGGCGTGGATGGTCGAAGCGATCAATCCCAACCTCATGCAGACCCTAGAAGGTCAGCCGGTTTTCGTACACGCCGGTCCCTTTGCCAATATCGCTATTGGCCAGTCATCCATTGTGGCCGATCGCGTGGCGCTGAAACTGGGCGATTACGTGATCACCGAGTCGGGCTTCGGCGCTGACATCGGGTTTGAGAAGTTCTGGAACCTGAAGTGCCGCATGTCCGGCCTGACGCCTAATGCAGCGGTACTGGTGGCTACCATCAGGGCTCTCAAGGCCCACGGTGGAGCTCCGACCCCGGTTCCCGGGAAGCCCATGGATCCGGCCTACACCGAGGAGCGGGTTGAGTGGGTTGAGAAGGGCTGCGCTAACCTGGTTCACTGCATCGACATCATCAAGAAGTCGGGCGTCAGCCCGGTGGTCTGCATCAACGTCTTCTATACCGACACTGACAACGAAATCAACGCCGTACGTCGAATCGCCGAGGAGGCTGGAGCCCGGGTTGCAGAGTCGCGTCACTGGGAGCACGGCGGTGAGGGCGCCCTGGAGTTTGCCGATGCCGTCATCGAGGCCTGCGAGGAGCCCAATGATTTCAAGTTCCTCTACGAGCTCGACACGCCCCTCAGGGAGCGCATCGAACTGATCGCCACCGAGGTATACGGTGCCGATGGTGTTGAATACTCGGCCGAGGCCCTGGAGAAGGCCAAGAGGATGGAGAAGGACCCGGATATGCTGGAGCTGGGTACCTGCATGGTTAAGACCCATCTGAGCCTCTCCGACGATCCCAGCCTCAAGGGAGTTCCTAAGGGTTGGAAGTTGTATATCAGAGATATCCTGACCTACAAGGGTGCCGGCTTTGTGGTCCCTGTCGCGGGTACGATCAGCCTGATGCCCGGTACCGGTTCGAATCCTGCCTTCCGCAGGATTGATGTTGATGTCGATACGGGCAAGGTCCGCGGCGTATTCTAGAAACTGGCCAGAAACGATCTACCAGGGCCCCTGTCCACTGAGGGGGCCCTTTTCTTGTGAAGATCAGTGAATTTGCTCTCTCTGTCCCCCTGTGCAGCCACAATGAGGGAGGTGATCGAGCTGATGGCAAGGATCAGCAGTCGATGGCCTGCTGGGGAGAGGGATGTTCGCGATCCCTGCGGTCTCCTGGCCCGGCTCCACGACCTCGACTCCGGTCTGTACCCCCGTGACCTGGGATTTCACCGGAGGTTTCCGTAGCTATCAGGTTCCATCAGACGCTGCCTGGCGTTTGCCTCTGGAGCGTATCCACTTCCCCAGTACGCCGTGCTTGGGTGCGAGCAGGAAGGTCACAAAGAACAGGGTCGTGGACACCAGAACAATGGTTCCCCCAGAGGCCAGGTTGAATACAAAAGACAGATACAATCCAATCACCGCAGAGAACATGCTGCTGGCGGCGGCGATGAGCATCATGCGAGAAAGGCTGTGTGCCAGCAGATAGGCGGTGGCCCCGGGAGTGATGAGCATGGCGACGACCAGGATAATCCCCACCGTTTCGAGGCTGGCCACAATGGTCAGCGTCAACAGAAACATCAGCCCATAGTGGATCGCAGCGGTGTTCATTCCCTGGACGCTGGCCTGCACGGGATCGAAGGAGTACAGGAGAAACGCCTTGTAGTACAGGAGGACCACGGACAGGGTGAGCAGCCCCACAATCAGTGTCAAGAGAAGCATTGGCATGCGAACCCCGAGGACGTTGCCGAACAGAATGTGCATCAGGTGGGTTGATGTTGCGATCTGACTGATGATCACAATGCCCAGGGCGAAGGATCCTGTGAGCATCAGGCCCATGGCTGCATCCTCTTTGATGCGGGTGTTGCGCTCAATCATCCCGATTCCCATGGCCGTTGCCAGGCCGCTGATCAGTCCCCCGACAAAGAAAGGCCAGCCCAGCAGGTGGGCCACAGCGACTCCAGGCAGAACGGCGTGAGAGATGGTGTCACCCAGCAGGGACCACCTCTTCAGCACGACGTAACAGGAGAGAATTCCGCAGACGCATCCGACCAGCAGGGCCGTCAACAGGGCCCTCTGCATGAAGGGAAACTGAAAGGGTTCAGTCACGGCGGCAGGAAACAGGTTAACGACCACCATGATGGCCGCGATCAGGGCATCAACGACAGACTCGCCGAATTCATAGAGAGGGCGGGCGCTGATCAAGGCCATGACGCTAAGATCGGCTGCGACGAGCTCCCCAGACAACACGACTCTGGCCTCCCCGTCTGAACAGGTTGATCATCCTTCGGGTGACGTCCAGTGCCTGAGGTAGGTACGTGCAATCCATTCATCGGTGAGTACTTCCTCAGGAGGACCGCTGGCTATCACCGACTGGTTGATGAGCACAACTCGATCAGCATGGCGTTTAGCGCTGCCCAGATCGTGGGTGATCAGGATGACACTTCGGCCTTCATCTCGAAGCTGGCCCAGAACATGGAAAATCAGGTCCTGTGATTGTTGATCAACGCCCACCAGGGGTTCATCGAGCAGGAGAAGGGCGGCGTCCTGGGCCAGGGCGCGTGCGAGAAAGACTCGTTTTTTCTGCCCGCCAGACATCGCCCCTATAGGCCGCTGTCGATGTGACAGCATGTCGACGGTCTTGAGCGCCTCGTAGGCAGCTGTGGCGTGTTGGCAGCCGGCCCATCTGGGGGGAAGAAATCTCCTCCAGGTCCCTTCGCTGCCCATCAGGCCGTATCGCCCTCCGAGGACAACGTCCCATACGCATATAGGATAATCCCAGTCAACCTGCTCATGCTGGGGTACGTAGGCGACCTGGTTTTGGCGGATCCGGGTGCCGACCGATCTGCCGAAGAGCTTGATGTCACCGACCAGGGGACGCTTCAGTCCCATGGCAAGACGAAAGAACGTGGATTTTCCGCCACCGTTCGGCCCAAGTATGGCGATCAGCTCGCCCGCGGGAAGATCCAGGTTGACATTGACCAGGACGTGTGGGCCGTCATAGGCTGCTGCGAGGTCTGTCGCCTGGATAGCTCGGGGCTCTCGCCACAAGGGGTCGCGCTTCACCTTCCGATTTCCCGGGTGTGTCCCGATGGTTTCGGGGAGAGTGACGGCGGCAAGGCTTTCTTCTGCACCATTCATGTGATGATCAGCCTCCAAAGGTGTATCAGTCACTGGCGAGCGCGCTGACAATCAAACTTGCATTAGCGCGCATCATATCGAGGTAGGTTTCGACAGAAGTGCCTACCTCGTCAACCGAATCAACATAGAGGGGACCGGCGATGGGGATGCCGGTATCGTCAGAGACACTTAGAGCGTAGCGGCTGGAACCGGTGCTCTCCCAGAAGATGGCCCGGGGCCTCTGGTCTTCAACGATCTTCATGATACGCAGCATCTGCTGAGGGGTTCCCTCCTCCTCGGTGTTCGTTCCCCAGATACCGTCATGGGCGAATCCGTATGCGTCGGCAAAATAGATGAAGGCTGCCTCTGTCGTGACCAGGAGGCGATCTTCGATCGGGATGTGTGAAAATGCGGTGGCCAGTTCCTCGTGAAGTACCTGGAGTTGTTGCAGGTATCGGTCGGTATTGCCTTGATAGTACGAGGCCCTGGAGGGGTTAACCTCGGACAGTACAGCGCAGATCGTTTTCACATAGGCAGCTGCACCCTCCGGATGCATCCAGATGTGGGGGTCTGGCTCTCCAGCGAGGTTCCCAGTTGCGATCGGCAGTGTGGGATAGGCGCAGCTTTCACCCACGGAAACCACCGGCACATCGGCTCTGACGCTTGCGTCGACCTGGTCCATCCACTGCTCAAGGTTCAGTCCGTTGTAGAACACCACGTCGGCTTGTTCAAGGTCTGCGAAGTTCCGGGGAACGAGTTCCCACTCGTGCACCTCGGCACCCACAGGCGTGATGTTGCGAACCTCAGCGTTTTCTCCAGCAACGTTGCGGACGAAATCTTCAAGGATCGTGTAGGTTGTCACGATGGTCAGCTCATCCATTTGTGCCTGCCCCATTTTACTCAAGCCAGCGCAGGAACACAGTAAGATGATGATCACTAAGAAGAGCACGGCACCGCTCCCCAATTTTGCTGCAGTCTTACCCGGCACGAAGACACCCCCAAGCGTTTCGTCTTTCCAAGGACTGGCACATAGGGACATGAGTCCTTGGTGCCAGCTAATTATCTTGTCGACCTGAAAGAAACTTACCTTACGGTAACTTACTGCCAGATTATGCAGAGACACGCAATGTGTGAGCAGGTCGAATTCTGTCTGCGCGGCTCAGCGCGACGCGGGTTTCGGTGTCTAGACACAATGGAAGGGCCGGCCCCTCTACGGGTATGCTGCTACTAGCAGTAGATGGCAGCAAATTCCTGAGAGGAGCCAGCACTATGAAGGATACCACATTTGTCGGTTTAGATGTGCACAAGGAGACGATCGATATTGCTTTCACGCGAGGCCGTTGGGGGAATATCGAGTCTCGCGGTAGGATCGTCAATACGCCTGAGGCGTTGTGGAAGCAGCTGAGAGCACTGGGTCCCAAGAAGCAACTGTTGGTGGCGTACGAGGCAGGGCCCTGCGGATATGGCATCTATAGACAGTTGAGCCGTCGAGGTGTTACCTGTGTTGTCGTTGCTCCATCGCTTGTGCCGCGTCGGCCAGGCGACCGGGTGAAGACGGACCGCCGTGATGCATGCTTATTGGTGCAGATGTTGCGAAGTGGAGATCTGCCGGTCGTCTGGGTTCCGGATGAGGCCCATGAAGCGCTCCGGGACCTGATCCGGGCACGGGAGGATGCCAAAGTAGCACGGCACCGGTTGCGGCAGCAGTTGGGGAAGATGCTGCTTCGCCTGGGGCATCGTCCACCCTCGGGCGTCACGACCTGGACGGTACGACATCAACAGTGGCTCAATGCACTGAAATTCGAGCAACCTGCACAGCAAATTGTGCTTGGCGAATACATTCACGGAGTCGACGAGGCTTCTCAGCGGATGCAAAGATTGGATCGGAAACTGGAACAGCTGGCACGGACGGGTCCCCATGCATCACTGATCGCAGCACTGCAGTCATTGCGTGGGGTCAAGGTACTAACGGCCGCAACCTGGGTGGCGGAGTTGGGAGATCTGACGCGCTTTGCCCATCCGAAAGGACTGATGGCCTATGCAGGTCTGGTTCCCAGTGAATCGTCAAGCGGTGCACGGCAATCTCGGGGTTCTATCACGAAAACGGGAAACCAGCATGTTCGGCGGGTGACGGTTGAAGCGGCCTGGCACTATCGTCATCAACCCCGGGTCAGTCAGACCCTTCGAAAACGTCAGGAAGATCTGCCTGAGAGTATCAAGCAAATCTCGTGGACGGCACAAGACCGGCTCAATTGGAAATACCGACGGCTTGTGGGACGCGGGAAGGCAAAAAACAAGGTCATTGTCGCTGTAGCTCGTGAACTCCTCGGTTTCGTCTGGTCAATCGGTCAGGAAGTAGCAAGGGAAACCTATGTCACGCAGACTGCGGAAAGAGCACAATAAGCAGTGTACATCATTGATCGGGCAGACAGGATCGTTGACCTCGTGCAGAACCGTCAAGGGTAAAAGCTTCGCCCCTATTTCATAGGCCCTTGACCGTGCACACTCGGTCAACAGCCAAGAACGTACCGATCAACGAATGACACACCAGGGTGCAGGGGGCAGCGTGTGGGTGCGGCCACGGTACGGAGTATTCTCGAACCTCCTATGTTGCTAGGCCTCGGCCGAACGCACGATATTAGACTGAGACAGCTCCCGACGGATCAGGGTCATGCGTTAACCAACACGCGAATACCAGATTGATCGACCGTCGCATATTGCCCCGCTCGCGCGCTGCCCCCTGTACCCTGATGGAGTGAGCAAAATGAGCCTTCGGTGAACAAACAAATAAGCCAAAAACCTGTGGAGGGCTTCATCTTGACAAGGCCCTTCCATACCAGGAGGT
>PXCI01000238.1 GCA_003566675.1 Clostridia bacterium | reverse complement strand
CCTCATGTAGGGTGAGGAGTGAAAGGAATCGAGGGCTGGCCAGACAGTACCCGGAGAGCCCGCGGGGCCCTTGAGGATGTCATAATGCGGTCCACACCGGTTACGAGTGGCTCAGAATGCCTCTCCCATGATCAACCGCGGGAGAGTACTGCCGCGTTACCGACCGAGGGGGTTATTGCATGGGGCTGCAGGCGTTTTTTGCGTCTTCTCTACAGACCGCTACATCACTCATATTGCGCCGATCTCCTCATCGGTGCGACCAATACCAGGGACACCTTGCTGGACGGCAGGCACTGTATACTGAAAGAACTCCGCGTTGAATCACAGCCGGCTACCCCCTGCTAAACGACTTATATTCCAGCAGGCAATGACGATAAACAGGTTGTGTTTGAATGGCTGACAGCTGCTCCTTCTCTTCCTCAACCTGGGCAAAATCCAGCAGATCGCGGTCAACGCCCCCGATGGGACCATGGCGGTGGAGGGATGTCCCGTGCCGATATCACCGTCCGGTCTGCCAAGTCGGTGGTCTTTTGCGTGGTCGACAGTTGTCCTCGCTTGTTCCCGCCTCAAAGGCCTCGGCGCCGAAGCTGACTATCGCTTCCGGGATGGGATGCTGTCTCCATCGGTCACCGTCACCGTGATGCTGACGTTCTGTCCTCCGCCTCCGACTATAACTGCGGGCCGGGGCTCACTCCGGAGACTCTAACCAATATGGCCGCCCACTACACCATCTCCAGGTTGTCCCCAGGGCCGTACGTGCCCTATCGTGTCCGAGAGTAAGGACGATTCATGTCCACTTATGGGTATCGTAGATTGGCCGGGGGCATATCTCACAGGCTACTTGGCCATAGCAGCCTCGATCTCGTCAATTGTGCTGGGGATGCCGCGGGAGAGATTCTCGCAACCGTCCTCAGTGATCAGGCAGTTGTCCTCCAGACGAAATCCGATACCCCATTCTTCGCAGTAGATGCCGATATCCACACAGAAGATCATGTCGGGCTCCAGCTTACCGCCACGCACCACGTCATCGTGTACATCCAGCCCGACGTGGTGGGCTCCGCCATGCCACATCAGTTTTCCTACTTCGTCATAGCTATCCACCAGACCGAGCTGGTGCAGCAGTTCATAATTATACTCCCGTATCAAGCGGTCAACATCTGCGTGCTGCATGCCGGGTTTGATTATGTCGAACATGTGGTCAGATGTGCGTAGGGCGCATTCGTACAGCAGGCGTTGGCGTTCAGTGAACTTGCCGGAGCATGGCCACGCACGAGAGACGTCGTTGACCATGCCCTTCCAGCGGGCACCAACGTCGTTCAGTATCAAGTCACCCTCCTGCGCCTGTCCGCTGTATGCGTAGTAATGGATGTAGAAGTTGTTCTGGCCGGCGCTAATAATGGGTCTAAAGCCCGGCTCCAGTACGCCGTGATCGGTGAGGACGTGATCAAAGATCGCTTTATATTGATATTCCCACATGCCCGGTCGGGAGGCACGCATCATGGCCAGAATGGCCTCGCCGGTGACACGAATGGACTGGCGCATGGCAGCGATCTCGCAGGGCTGCTTAATCTTACGTAATTGACAGAACCGCAGATGGATGTTCTTCACAGCCATTGCGGGATAATCACGCTGGCAGCTATGGGCAAAGCGGTGCTCCTCGTTTGCCGGTTCGGTGGGCGTAAGTCTCGTCAGATCAAGATAGAGCCGTTCGATCTGAGAGCGGCTCACACACAGATGGAACTCGCGCTGAAATTGATCCAGGAAGGCAATGCGCTCAATGCCGGAAATGGCGATAGCCTCGTCTGCCTTCAAACGCTTGCCGGAAAACCGCTCTGCCAACGGGTCCGGGCGCTGCAAGTAGAGTGTTTCTCTTATGGTTTCGTCACGTTTCTCCACCAGCAGAATGATGCTTTCCTCATCGCAGCCGGTTGCATAGAGGAAGTTCCGGTTGCAGAAGAAGGTATAGGTCTGGTCAGCACTCTGACGCGGGGTGTGCCCTGAGAACAGCACCAACACTGAATTGTCCTCCATGCCCTGATAGAGCCGTTGGCGATTGCCGACGTAGTAGGTTTGCTCCATTGCCATTTATTCCCCTTTCTCGTGTCTGCCTAGAAAAACCATTCATGCTTGTGTAGTAGACTTCGGTTTCCTGCGCACGCCTCCTGCGCTCTTTCCGGCTAACTGTTAGCCAAGCCAATCTGGTTAGACCTGTTCCATAAAGCGTAGGGAGACCTGCATGTAGGTCCGCTCTATATCGTATCTTGTTCTCGGGAGCCTGGCTCAAGCTGAGGCAGCTGTGCGAGCGTACCAGATAGTATACGATGACTTGCTCCCCTTCATCGGCAAATCAACTGGTCTGCAAAAAAAGCACAGTCGGGGCGTCGGTGTCCTCATTGCGTTTCCCGGGATCCATGGTGTGCGGCTGACAGACACCAGCCGGGGCGCAAAAGCCGTTGCACAGTGCAATACACCGTACTTACGACCCGCCTATCGTCAAACTGGTCCCCCTTTCCGCCGGGAGTAGTAGGATCCTCCTGGAGTATTGTGCTAGACTAGGAGGGGACAGAGTAGCACGGAATGCACACTGTGTGCTACTCTTGGCGGCCCAACGGAGTGTCCGTTGGAGACTGTACTTGGGGTTTGGAGATGGGCGTAGCAACATACCGATGATGCCAAAATCTCATGGGGAAGGGGGCAAATACTCATGTGCAACGTCACCATTTATCGCGGTGAGAAGAAGGATGAATGCAAGTTGTGGGAGGATGTTGCCGGGTATGAGATCCAGCTGGACCAGAGAAGAGTACAGGCATGGAAGATGATGGGCGAGAAGAAGGCGTTCTTGATCGAGAACAACATTCGGTGGAGTGCCCGTGAAGATTACCTGATTATCTGACCACGTGGATTGTTTCTGCATCCGGAGTGATCGTGGCCCCGGACCGATGGTCGATCCGGGGTCCCGCCATACCCAGGGAGGTATGAACGTGGATGATGCAGTGGAAGATCCGGCTGAGGGAACACTCCCGGGAGGTACTGGAGACCATCGGGCTGTCCCGAGAGGATTCGATTCTCGACTTCGGGTGCGGTATGGGACACTACACCTTTCCAGCCGCCCGTCTTGCCTCGCACGGCCGCGTGTATGCGCTGGACCGGGACGTGGATTGTCTGAGGACTGTCGCCCGACAGGGAGAGCAGGCGAATCTGGACAACATTGAGATTGTCAACTCGGAGGATCTTTGCACGAACTTGCCCGGTGGTTCCATAGATATGGCCCTTCTTTTCGATGTGATGCCGTACAGGATTGGAATGCTCTCCTGAGTGAGATGCACCGGGTGGTTAGATCTGGCGGACTTGTATCTGTGCATCCCATGCATGTATGCAACGACGAGGTTCAGGCATCCATGTGCGAGGCCGGGTTCCGGCTGGTTTCGGAGTGTTACGATGGTCATCTCCTGGTGTTCCGACGGGTCACTACATGATCCTGACACGCCGATGATATCCTACCAGCAGCAGGATGGTTGTTGAGGATATCTCGTCATTGCGCAAAGGTTTGTGGAGACAACCTCATTAGGGCACCATGCCATGTGCTCCTATCGCCGGAGGGTGGGACTGCGCTCAAACCGTACAGACTGCACCTGGGCAGGATTTGGGATGTACGTGTTGAATTATGCATGAACAAGGAATGATCAACGAGACAATTATCACATTATGTAAGGAGGAAAAGCAATGGATAGTGAGGCGAAACGAGCAACCGTGGGAGAAAAGGCTCCAGACTTTCAGGCTAATGCCTTTGTCAGCGGTGGGTTTAAGAAGATCAAACTGTCTGACTATCTCGGCAAATGGGTGATTCTTTGCTTCTATCCTGGGGATTTCACTTTCGTCTGACCGACGGAGTTGGCGTCAGTTGGCGCCAGGTATGATGAACTCCAGGAACTCGACGCGGAAGTTCTCTCCTGCAGCGTGGACAGCCAGTTCACCCACAAGATATGGCAGGAACACGAACTGTCCAAGATGGTGTCGGGCGGCGTGCCCTTCCCCATGCTCGCGGATACCGGAGGCAAGATCGGACGACGCTACGGCGTTTACAGTGAATCAGGCGGCGTGAACATCCGGGGGCGCTTCCTCATCGACCCCGACGGGGTAATCCAGGCCATGGAGGTTCTCAGCCCACCCGTGGGACGTAACTTCGAGGAACTGATTCGTCAGTTGAAGGCTTTTCAGCATGTACGGGAAACAGGCGAGCCCACGCCGGCGGGTTGGCAACCAGGGAAGAAGACTCTGAAACCCGGTCCCGATCTTGTTGGCCGGGTTTGGCAGGTATGGAAGATCGGAGAATAACGGAGGCGTACGTGCATGTCCGGTTAAGCGTGTGATTCGTCCGGTGATACCTCCCGCACACGTGCCAGAAGGAAGCCACTGGTAGAAGTTGGTTGAGAGGTCCGGATATCAAGACAAAGCAAGGGGTGACGAAAATGCTGACTTTCTACTGTTTCCCCACATGAAGGACCTGCCAAAAGGCGAAAGCGTGGCTTTCGGAAAAGCAGGTGGAGTATGACTATCGACATATTTTGAAGGAACCTCTTAGCCTGGAGGAGATGGAAGGCTTAGCTTCACTGGGAAGTATGGAAATCCGTGACTTGGTGAATCGAAGGAGTACGGTCTTCAAGAAGCTGGGCGTGGATCCGGAGGCGATGACCTCTCGACAGGCCGGAGAGCTCATCCTGAAGAATCCTCGAATCATGTATCGTCCCCTTTTCACGGACGGGGCAAACCTTGTCGTGGGTTTCAAGCCCGAAGAGATGGAGAAGATTATCTGACCTTTCCTTAACACTGCCGCGACGATGCCCCTTCTGCTGACATCGATGAGATGTCAGCAGAAGGCGGTGTTGTCTTGGCTTCCTCAGATTGATGAGTCAGTTCGCACGTCAAGGCCGCACTGCTTATGGGAATGCTTGGCCAAATGCAGGTTACTCCTGGTCCTGCGCATCCCCCGTTGTTGACCGCCCCCAGTATCTATTCTGAGGACGGGCGCTCTGGTTCTGGCTGAACTAATATCACCGGCCGTACTGGAGGGGATCTTTCCGCCTTCCATTGCCCTCATGGGATTCCTAACCCAATCAGTTGTGCTTGGGAACCGCCAAAAGGGCCGCAACCAACTACGGATCAGTAGTTCCGTTCAAATCCTCCAGATCCACCACCTCAGAGCATGAAGTAACTCCCAGTCCATGACGGATTGGATGCGGATTATTGTCGACCAGGTGGATCAGTGTTGAAATGGCAGGGAATCCATCCCAAAGATCGAAGTGCTTTGGCATGGATGATAAAGGGGGTGTTGTCGTGCCGGTCAATCCGGATACTGTGTTTGTCAATGGACATCTGGTTACCGTGGATGAAGCGAACCCCCGGGCGTGCGCCATGGCCGTCAGGGGTGAGTGGATCGTGGCTGTTGGTAATGACGAAGAGATCCGGGCACTCAGGAGCCCCGAAACAAGAGAGGTCGACCTTGGCGGCCTCGTGGTGATCCCAGGATTCAACGACGCCCACAACCACATGCTGTCCTTCGGCCTGGGTCTGCAACACCTCGACCTCAGAAGACCCGGGCTGCGCCGGGTGGAGGACATTGTGGCCCTGGTGGCCGAACGGGTCCACGAGCGTCCCACCGGGACGTGGGTGGTCGGAAGGGGATATGATGACAACAAGCTGGAGGGGCACCGCCATCCCACGCGCAGGGAACTGGATGTCGTAAGTCCTGACCATCCCGTATTGCTGGGGCACACCTCGGGTCACATGATCGTGGTCAATGGTGCGGCTCTCAAGGAGGCAGGCATAAACCGATCGTCAGCAGACCCACCTGGTGGTAGAATCGTGCGTGACGCCACCGGTGAGCCAACAGGTCTGTTGCAGGAAACCGCACAGGCCCTGGTGAATCGTCTACTGCTGCCGCTATCGCTTGATGAGGTGATCCACGCCCTGGGGGCGGCGAGCAGCAGGTACTTAAGCCAGGGTATCACGTCTGCTCAGGAGGCGGGCGTTGGCGGTACGAGTCCACTCGAACTCGTCGGGTACCAGGAGGCGGTTCGTCGCGGCCAGCTCCAGGTGCGTGTGAACCTAATGATCGGGGTCAGCCAGCTTCACGAGACCCTCGGGAAGAAGGGCGAGCAGCCCCGCTTCGGACTGGATATGGGTCTGCATTCAGGATTCGGAGATCATAGGCTGCGAATCGGACCCGTCAAGATATTTGCTGACGGGTCCCTCATCGGGCGCACAGCGGCGCTGTTTGGCGGATACGAAACTGAACCGGATAACATCGGGTTCTATGCCACGGCTCCCAAGATCCTGAGAGAACAGATTCTGCGGGCACACGAAAGCGGCTGGCAGGTTGCCGTACATGCGATCGGCGACCGTGCTGTCTCGTTCGTCTTGGATTGCTTCGAGGAGGCCCTTGACCGCCACCCCCGGGCAGACCACCGCCACCGCGTTGAACACTGCGGGGTCCTCAACAACACGTTGATTGACCGTATCGCCGAGCTCGGTGTCATTCCGGTTCCCCAACAGCGGTTCATCTATGAGCTGGGTGATGGTTTTATCGCCAACCTGGGTCGCGACAGGGTCCAGCTCACCTACCCACAGCGTACGCTTATTGACCGCAGTGTGCTGTTCCCTGGGAGCTCAGACCGCCCGGTTGTAGACGGAGCGCCGCTCCTAGGCATCCAATCCGCGGTCAACCAGCTGACGGCGCATGGGCAGCCTTACGTACCTGAGGAGAGGATTACAGCAGAAGAAGCCCTCCGGGCATATACACTGCACTCCGCCTACTGTTCGTTTGAGGAACACATCAAGGGTTCACTCTAACCTGGGAAGCTTGCGGACTTTGTCGTACTGGACCGGGATCTCACCAGCGTACCGTCCGATCAACTGTCGGCTATCCAGATAGTAGCTACTGCAGTCGGAGGCAGATTCCGATTTGGCCAGGAAGCCTTTCAGTAGGTGATGTGAAGAACGAGGAAGCCGATGTTGTTCGGCTCCTCACGTGGGCCTGCCCTGTGCACCGATGCAGGGCTGCTCTTCTGGACACCTGCATGCGACAGAACCATCGTCGAGGAGCAAACAATGCAGCGGGTGATAAGTGACTTCGCCACCGACGTCAACACTCGAACTGACCACAAGAACCCGGGGGCTACCCCGGGTGGGTTCCTCCATGGCCCAGGGTTCAATGATCAGAGAAACTTGGACTTAGCTAGAGTTAGCAGTGACACCATAGGCCCTGCGGAGACGGAGGAGTTCTGGAGGACCTTTCTGAGGGAGCTGCTGGCAGAAGTCTAAGTGGGGTGCAATTCGTGATCAAATGACGCCCAAGAGGTTTTATTCGCTATCACCTTGAGATGTACAGCTGTTTTGAGTGTCCGATGCAGAAAAGCATGTATCATCAGGGATCCGTTGCCCTTATTCCCTTCACTACACAATCCTTTGTGTTCTCAGTACATACGTAGTTGTGATAGAATGCCCACAAGTTTGCAGTTCTTGCCCATTTTGGCCTTGGTTTGAGTACCACAATGGTAGATGAGACTATCTGCCTGTTGTGAACCAACTGTAGAAGATCACGATTCTCATTCGGAGGGATGAAGGTGAAGGACAAATTGGAGCGCTTGGAGCAGGGTGAACTTGAGAAACGTCTGGCAAAGAAGCGCGAAGAATATCAGGAGGTTGAGGCGGAAAGAAAATTCGTGTTGCAGCAAACCGGCAGACATCTGCCGGGTACCGCAAGAGAAAGGTATGCTTTGGATCTAAAGGAGATACGGGACGAAATCCGCATAATTCGGGCTCTGTTACAGGCGAAAAAGCCGGACTGAAGATGCTCCGAATCTCTTCCTATCTCATAATTAACATAAAACCCCTGTTCTCGGCTATTGAATGAAGTGGCACGACTAGGCGTCCGGACGAATACTCGAGGTCTCTTCAGCAACGGTATCACATACCATGTTTGTGACCCCTGAAACTGGAACTGTGTTCGCAATCAGGATGGGGAACGCTGGTCAGTATCCCGACGGCTGGCT
>PXCI01000149.1 GCA_003566675.1 Clostridia bacterium | reverse complement strand
CGACCCTGCAGCGCAGGGAACTCCCCCACCATCTGCGTCACCAGATCGGCTTTGCACAGGGTGACGGCTCGCTGCAGCAGGTGATCCTTCCCACCGGCCAGCCCTCGCGCAGCAATCCTCTCGGCCATCACAGCCAATCTACGCACCTTATCGCCCAGGCTTCCCAACTTCTCGTGAAGAACCACATCTTCCAGATCCTCGGCGTACTGCTCCAGGGGCCGTTTTCTGTCCTCATCCCAGAAGAACCGCGCATCGGCCAGCCGCGAATTGAGGACCAGCTGATTGCCTCCAATCACCGAGGACTTCATCTCCTCTGTGCCGTTGATCACCGACAGGAAATACGGTCTGAGATCCCCCTCCTGCCCAACAACAGCAAAGAAGCGAAGATGCGACTGCATCGCTGTGACGATGACTGCGCGGGGCACATCCATGTACTGCTCAGGAATCGAGCCCAGTGCCACCACCGGATGCTCCACCAGGTAGGTCACCTCGTCCAGCACCGGATCCTCCAACAGGGCCTGCTCCCCCACACTCTCTGCAGCTTCCCGGCAGCCCTCTACGATAGCGCGTCTTCGCTCATCTGGGTCTACAACCACTCCACCGGTCCGGAGAATCTCAACGAAATCCTCAGCTCGTGACACCGGGAGATGGGCCGGGTCATAACGGGGGCCCCGACTCACCGCGCCCGCCTTGATCCCTGCGAACTCCACCGGGATGATGGTCTCGCCCCAGAGGGCGACCAGCCAGCGAACAGGCCGTGCGAAGGAGTTGCCACCGGCGCCCCAGCTCATCGTACGCGGAAACCTAAGATTCTGGATCACCTCACCCATTACCTCTGTGAGGGCTTCCACGGCTTCCCGACCGGGGTCACGATGCACAGCATAGACATACGTACCCTTGTCGCTCTTTCTTACCTGCAGTAACTCCGGGGCGACACCCTGACCGCGGGCAAACCCCTCTGCAGCGCGGGTCGGGTTCCCCTCGCTGTCGTATGCAATCTTCGCGGAGGGACCACGAACCTCCCTGACCGAATCTTCTCCGGAGGGTGGGACGCCATCGATCGTCAGGACCAGGCGCCTGGGGCTGGCCCAACCCTGGACCGATTCAAAGGGAAGCCCTGCCTCCTCGAGGTGCTGGCAGGCGAGGGTCTCCATCTGCCTAATAGCAGCGGGCAGGTAGCCGGCGGGAATCTCCGCGCATCCTACCTCTAAAAGGGCAGACCGGACATCGACACTCATCTGTCATCACCCTCCCTATCGGCCATATATCGGCGCGCGCAGGCCCGGGCCAGGGTCCTGATCCTTGCTATGTAACCGGTGCGCTCCGTGACACTCAGGGCACCTCTGGCCTCCAGTAAATTGAACAGATGAGAGCATTTCAATGTATGATCATAGGCGGGAGAAATCAGGCCTTCCTCTAGGGCACGCCCTGCCTCCCGCTCGGAATCGGTAAAGGAGCGCAGGAGCATCGACACGTCGGCCACCTCGAAACTGTAGCGTGAATGTTCATACTCCTCACGGCGGTAGACGTCACCGTATGTCGAGTTTCCATCCCAGTCCAGTTCAAAAATGTCGGTGACTCCCTGCAGGAAGCACCCCAGACGTTCGAGGCCGTAGGTGATCTCCACCGGGATCGATGTGAGATCATAGCCACCCATCTGCTGAAAGTAGGTGAACTGCGTCACCTCCATGGCGTCGATCCAGACCTCCCAGCCCAATCCCCACGCGCCCAGGGTGGGAGCCTCCCAATTGTCCTCGACGAAGCGGATATCGTGCGTGCGGAAGTCCACTCCCAGCTGTTTCAGACTCTCCAGGTAGACTTCCTGAATGTCATCAGGCGAAGGTTTGATCACCACCTGGTACTGCCAGTGACGATACAGACGAAGCGGATTCTCACCGTATCGCCCATCGACCGGGCGCCGTGAAGGCTCCGGATAGGCAACAGCCCATGGCTTCGGCCCCAGGGACCCAAAGAAGGTGACCGGGTTCATCGTACCCGCACCCTTTTCAACATCGTAAGGCTGCGACAGTGCACACCCTCTATCCCGCCAGAACTCGTTCAAAGATATGATGATGTCCTGAAACTTCACACTCCACCTCCTCCGGATAAAACACATACCCGCCCCTTGATCGTTCGGCAAGAACGGGAATACTGCATGGGAAATATCTCGGCCTCTGTCCGTCACTTCATCACCCTTACTCGTCGGACGCCTCCCCGTCTTCTCCGGCACCCTCCGAGTTCGCATCATCATCCTGCGGCCCGCGGCGCTGCACCAATATGGTGCACTCGGTCACCAGTGCAGCCACGGCGCCCAGAGCGGCGAGGCTCGGCATCAACAATGCCCCCAGGGCACCCACCGTCACGGGAAACTCCACCAGGGTTCGACCGTCCTGCCGTATGATGATGCGACGGACATTGCCCTCCCGGATTAAGGAGCGGACGGCATCGAGCAGATCGCTACCTCTGACCTGGACCTGCTCCGCCCAGCTATGCTCAGAAGCCCCGTTCTCCAGGTAGATCAGGGCGTCAATGATGTCTCCATCGGTGCGTTCAAGCGCTTCCTTGGCCCGACGATAGCTCACGCCAGTGCGCTCTCGCACTGCATCAATTCTTTGCAGATCGTTCATGACCATCCCCCTGCTCACGTCTTTGTGCACTCATCCTAGTATATCCAGAAAGCTACGCGAGTTCACCCGCCGATCCAACTGAAACTCTGCATAATCCAAAAACAGCTCCGTCAGGGCCAGAAGATCCTCCCTTGAAGCCCGGAAGCCTGCTAATTCCCGGGGATGGATATCTCGCAAGTTTTCGGCAAGCCGGCACAGGTGGGCAGAGATTTTCGTCCCCAGCCCCCCGCTTGCCCGACATCGGGCACAGGTAAGGCCCCCCTGAGAGAACCTGAGGGGGGCACCGGCATCCACGGGCCCACCGCAGACCACACACTGATCCAGAACCGGAAAGACCCCCAGGACCTTGATGACCCGCACACAGAAAAAGGCCCCGACCCGCACGTGATCCATCCCGCGCTCCAGGGCTCGAAAACAGGTGAGCAGAAGCAGATACAGAGGTTCGTCTTTCTCGCCCTCCTGAGCAATATACCCGGTGATCTCCGCCATGCAGGAGGCATAGGCGATGCCGTCAAAATCCGTGCGCAGTCTGCGGAAACTCTCGAGAACCTCCCCGCTGCGCAGGCCATCCAGGGAGCGTCCACTCCACAGATCAAGCCTGCTCCTGCTGAAGGGCTGTATCAATCCCGCCAGTTTGCTATTTGTTTTGTTCGCCCCCCGGACCACGGCGCGAACCTTCCCCCGGTCCCGGCTGATAAGGGTCACCAGACGATCTCGCTCGCCCAGGTTGCTTCGACCCAGGACGATGGCATCAACGGTGTATCCCTGCAAAGGATCCTTACCCTCTCTCCCAACGCAAACCTAATTCCTTTAAAATTGCGTAATTATCCCGCCACTTCTTCTGCACCCTCACGAACAAGTCAAGATAGACCCGGACCCCCAGGGCGCGTTCCACATCTTTCCGGCTGCGCTCCCCGATTGTTTTGATCATTCTGCCGCCCTTGCCGATGAGAATTCCCTTCTGCGAATCCCGCTCTACCAGAATGTCAGCGGCCAGGTAGTAGTGGCCACCCTCCCTCTCCTCGACTTTGACGATGGACACCGCCGTTGAATAGGGGACCTCCTGCTCGGTCACCTCCAGAATCTTCTCCCGTATGAGCTCGGCCACCAGAAAAGGCATGGGCTGATCCGTCGTCATCTCGGCAGGAAAATACCTCGGTCCAGCGGGCAACCGTGTCACAATTTCATCCATCAAGACATCCATATTGTGACCATGTAGCGCAGATGCCGCCACCACCCGGTCAAAATCTCCGAGAGCGCGGTATGCGCTGATCCGTTCTTCCCTCTGACCAACTGGGACAGCGTCCATCTTGTTAATAACCAGAATGCTCGGGCACAACGCCTGATCGACCAGCCCGGCGCAGGCCTGATCGCCGCGCCCCGGCCTCTTGCGCGACCCATCAACGACAAGGAGATTGACATCCACATCGCCTATGGCACTGCGGGCCCCGCGGACCATGTTCTCCTCCAGGCGATCCCTGGGCCGCTGGATCCCGGGCGTGTCCACGAAGACAATCTGGAGATCCTCTCCGTTCAATATCCCGCGTATCCGGTTCCTTGTGGTCTGTGGTTTCTCCGATACGATGGAGATCTTATGCCCCACCAGGCGGTTGACCAGCGTTGACTTTCCCACATTGGAAAATCCCACGACAGCCACAAAACCGGATGCTGAAAGACTCTCTGTCATGTCAATCCATCTCCCTCACCGTGACTTCTCCATTGAGAGGCACTATCTCAATCCAGGTTGTACCGGCAGTGACCACCAGGTTCGCACCGGATGCCTCGTAAAACTCAAGGGGAGAATGCAAATCCTCCTTTTTCCAGATAATGTCGCGGACTCGCCCGGCCATGACCACGAGCCCCTCGCCCTCACCCGTAAGGTTCATTTCCAGTCTTCCCTCCGTGTCGCCCGGTATGAGTCGGGTCTCAACCCACATAACGATCACATTGGATGCGGCCAGCTGCTCACCCGTATCCCGGTCCAGGTGTTCTGCGCCCGAGGTGAAACGTAGATACCGGTTCCCCTCCTCTTCATACTTAAAGGACGCCGTGTACCCGAAACCCGGAAAACGAATCGCAATCTCATCGGCCACCTCCGCATCCTCCGCATGGGGGAGGTCATCGGAGGCGAACTGCCACATGGGGGGAGGAATATCGTCGCGTTCAAACCCCCTTTCTGTCATGAGGGGTCGTATGTCGGCAATCCGGCTGAACAGGGTGTGCTCGTAGCTTGCACCGGAACTCGGATCCCTGAAGAACCCCCCTGCTCCCCAGAGATCATTGAAAACCTCCATTTTCAGGTTCTCTATCTGCCGATACGCTCCGGGACTCGCACCGCAATGCGTCATAACCGCATCGAGTCCCAGAATCAAGTCCAGCAGGTAGGAACGGGCGCTCCGGACCGGACCGACCACCTCGGGAGCCTCCTGCAGATAAATCGGCATCAGTCGGGTCAGCCCGCCCTCGGCCAGCATTTCAAAGACCAGATCCGCCTCGGCCAGTCCCACCTGCGGCCGCGCAGCCGGGTGATTGTCCATGGTCACGGCAATGGGCCTGCGTGCAATACTCTCCTCCGGCGCTGGCAAACCGGTGAACGGGTTGAAGGGGCCCCGTTCCTCTTCCTCCTCCTCCTCTTCCTCCGGAGCCGCTTCCGGCTCCACTTCCTCTTCCGAGGGTTCGGGTTCTGCTGCCACAGGTTCTTCATCCCCTTTTGAACATGCGGCCACAAATCCAGAAACGATGATAAGAAGCATCGCCATAATCGCAATATATCTCATGAGATCAGTCCTTCGGTGTTGCGTATGTTCGAAATGACACCCGTAGAGCAATCAAAACCGCCAGTACCTCTGAGACGAGTTGAACCCGGTGCGATGTCCACCCCCTCACAAGGCGTGGGCCAAGGGATCCAAGATCGGGCCATACAACCAGCAGAAATACAACCACCGCAGAGGCCGCAGTGAGCAACACCGCACCCGCTGCGGCATCCTTGGCCTTTCGTACGCTGGGATGATACTCAAGGGTCACCAGCCCAAGAGTCCTCTCCAGCACCCAGTTGAGCATCTGAGCGACCAGCACGGAGGAAGACACCATCACCAGGAGGGCCCATTCTCCAGCAGACTGTCCCGTCCAGCGGGCCACAAACATCACAATAGAGGCGGCCCCCACCTGCCATCGCAGGTGTTCCTCCTCGCGCCAGGCAGCCCTGAGCCCGGCCAGGGCGCAGGATAGATCGCCGGCAAACCGATACAGTCCACGCACGTCAAAGCTCCGGCGGGAACACGTGGGCCAGAGCATCCCCGGTGAGCCGGTTCATCTTCTGCAACTGATCCGTGTTTTCGTGCGTCCACCCCACCAGATGAAGGGCGCCGTGACAGGCCAGAAAGGCCAGCTCACGCAGCACGTTCGTTCCAGGGGCGATCTCGGTCGGGCAGACGATCACATCGCCAAGGTGATTCACATCGTCTGGGGGCGGCAGTGGGAAACATTTTTCTTCCTCGTCACACAAAAGGGGAAAGGACAGTACATCGGTGGGAGAGTCCCTGTCGCGGTACTTCAGGTTGAGTTCCCTCATTGTATCCTCATGGACAAAGGTCACATCCACAGCGTACCTCCGGGTGCAATCCAGTTCCGAGACTTCTCGCAGAACCCGCCGCACAGCACGGCGGACCAGCGGTTCGGCCAGGTCCGGCAGCTCAACTTCTTTCTGCACCGTTGTGTCCACGGTGACCATTGTCTTCACCCTCCTGCTCCTTCTTCATCTGAGCCACCACAGTCTCAGGATACTCAAGGCGGTGATGGAATGCTCCTGAGAGAACCCGCGTAAAACTGTCAGCCACCCGATCAAGGTCCCTGAACGTCAGGTCACACTTGTCCAGCTGTCCCTCTTCCAGCCGCTGGTGAATGATGCTCCGTACCACTCCCTTGATGCGGTCCGGCGTGGGACGGGCGAGCGACCTGGCCGCCGCCTCCACGGCGTCTGCCAGCATTACCACGGCCGTCTCCTTGGATTGGGGCCTCGGACCCGCATAACGGTAATTGTCCTCGGGAACCTCTTTATCCTCGCTCATGCCCTGTGCCCTGGAGTAGAAGTACTTGACCAGAAGAGTTCCGTGATGCTCACAGATAAACTCCAGAAGCGAATCGGGAAGACCAGCCTCCCGGGCCATTTCAGCCCCATCCCTGACATGAGAAAGGATGATCAGTGCGCTGAGATTGGGTGACAACTTGTCGTGGGGGTTCTCTCCGCCAAACTGGTTCTCAACAAAGAAGTACGGACGCCGGGCCTTTCCCACATCGTGATAGTATGCCCCAACCCGGGCCAGAAGTGAGTCGCCGCCCACCGCCTCCGTGGCGGATTCGGCCAGGTTTGCCACCATCATACTGTGGTGATAGGTACCCGGTGCCTCCTCAAGGAGCTCACGAAGCAGAGGATGGTTGGGATTTGCCAGTTCCAACAGTTTGACCGGAGTGAGGATGCTGAAAAAACTCTCGAGAAAGGGAAGCAACCCAATGGCGGCCACTGCCGAAAGGATTCCGTTTCCACCAGCCCAGAGAGCGCTTTTCAGAAGAATCGGATCGCCAATACTCAGGCCTCCCTGGTACTGCAGATACGAAACTAGGGCCACTACATTGGCCAGACTGACCCAGAGGCCGGCGCGCATGATATCCGTCCGTTCCTCGATCGTGGACACTGCAAGCGCTGCAGTTGTGGCCCCTACAAGATTGATCACCACTGCGGTGACATTGCCGCTGGTGATCACCGCGGTACTCAGCCCCATGGCCAGGCCCAGAATCACGGCAGTATTCGCATCGAGAAGAATGGCAAGGAGCATCGTCCCAGTGGCAACAGGCATGATGTAGGGGGATAGCTCGAGGGCAAACCGACATGCAAAGAGGGTGACGATGAAGGCCATGCCTGCGAGCACGATCCGTGATTCTGAATAGAATATCTTTGGGTTAAACCGTACCAGGTACCCAGCCACCAGCAGCAGAATAACCAGGGCGTACGCGAAGGCACTGATATAGACTCGCCAACGACTCTCGCCACCCAGAAGACCCGCATCCCGAAGCCTCAGCAGATCCTCCACCGTAACAACCCGGCCATCCGGCACAATGATCTCACCCCGTACAATTGTGACGGGCCTCACGCTGTCAGCCGCGAACTGTCTCCGTTGTGCGGTCTCCTCGGCCTGATACAGGAGGTTGGGCTGTAGTAGTTCGCCGGCGATCTTCGCTGTGACCTCCCGCAATATGGGAGGCAGATCCGAGCCGATCATCACGCTCATGATCTGATCACGAAAGGCATCCAGGCTCTGGGTCTTAACGCCCTGCGACATCATGGAGTCGAGGGTATCCACGGCGAGTTCCTCGGCCCGGTCAATGTCCTCATCGCTGGCATCAAGGATCACCTCCACCTCCTCCACCGCCAGGGGGAGGGGGACAATCTCCTG
>PXCI01000130.1 GCA_003566675.1 Clostridia bacterium | reverse complement strand
TTCTGAATCCCAGTAACCTTCAGCAATGTGATACGACACATATTTTCGTCCTTTGTATGTACTCCAAGATTTCTTGACGAACATAACGAACACCTCCTTATTAGACAATTATATCATCTTTGGTATCCTTTTGCAACAGGCAATAAGATAAATTATATTAGACAATGACAGAGGCCAGAAAATGACCGTAAGGCCTCGTGGGGCAAGCTCTTATGCGGTTATCAGCACTCTGCTCCTCCGCTCTGACGGCAACCCGTAGAGGTGAAGGATCAGTACGGAGTCGAAGGTCTTGAGGCAGCATCAACGGATCTCGGGCTGTAAGTCCTCCTTGTTTTTGCCGAAGGTATTCTCCCCGAGGAGAGAAGGCGCTCAACCTCAGCAGGATGGACCATCTGTGTCTGGATCCGCCGTCGTGATATCATATTGATACTGTGCGTGATACAGTGCCCCTTCTTCAGCCTTACTTATGAGTATAGGGTAGACCTAGGCAAGAGCCAAACTACAGCGAAGTGTCGGCAGAGGCCTTTCATCCTCCCAAAAGCAATCCCTAGGCGGGAGGGCAGACATATATAACTTGCCAAAGGGAGGCTTCTCCTACCTTCCAGAATCTCTTCGGGCTATACTGTTCGGCGCAGTTTCCTATCAGAGCATACCTTTCTGCGGCATGCCTTCCCGTCTATAGTGAGAAATCAAACCGCCCTTTCGGAACAGTCGAACAGCAAAACGAGGCACCGGCTTAGCATACACCCGATCTCCCCGTGTTACGTTCTCAATGAAGGGTTCTTGAGCGTACAGGATTCGCAATACGTCGCCCTCATCAGCAACATCATCTGGAACAGTGACTAGGGGTAATCCCGCGTTTATAGCATTGCGTTGGAAGGTCCGTGCAGCGGACGTTGCAACGATGGCCTGTACACCAGCAGCAATGAGCACATCCACGGCTACCTCCATTGCCGAACCACAACCGAAGTCGCGACCCGCAACCAGGATGTCACCCGGGGCGATCGGTTCATTCAGCGGCTCCGGCAGGTCCTCGAAGATGTAGTCAACAAGCAGGTGCAGCTCCTGAATCTGTCGCTTTCTTCGGGAGCTGATTATGTAGTCGGTATTCACAGCATTCGGTAGAGTTCGGGCTCTCCCTCTGATTTCCACCGATGTCATTCCTTCATCACCTCCCGTGGGTCAGTGATCCGTCCGGCAACAGCCGAGGCAGCCACCGTTAATGCTGACGCCAGGTAGACATCTGCATTCGCATTGCCCATTCGGCCCCGGTAGTTTCTATTGGCGGTAGATATCACTGTCTCGGAGTCTGCGGGGACTCCGTTGACTGCCCCACAACACGGTCCGCAGCAAGGCGGCAGAATAAGCGCACCGGCGGCTACCAGTGTCTCGATGAGTCCTTCATGTAGCGCATGCTCATATACTTGACGTGATGCGGGTGCCACGAAGAGACGGGTGTTCTGGGCGACTTGTGATCCTCGCAGGATCTTTGCTGCGAAACGGAGGTCCGTTAACGTCCCACCAGCACAAGTACCCACAAAGCAAAAACCCACCTTACGATCGACCACTTCCTGCACTGATACGACATTATGAGGTGTGTGCGGGACAGCAACTAACGGCGAAATCTTAGTGAGGTCGACCTCCAATTCATCGACGTAATTGCTGGGAATTCCGTGCGGGTGATTTTGTGCGGCCCTAACCGATATAGCCGCTTTAGCGCCCCACTCTACTGATGTGTTGGCGATCGCCGATAAGTCATCTGCGCTCAGGCCTTCACCGTTGGTCCACATCTCCACCGACAAATAGTCCGCGCCGGAGGGACCCATTATTTTGTTGAGATAAAGGGCCACATCCCGTCCAGTACAACCAGTGGCCAACAAGCCGTGAAAATGCAGACCCATGCTTTCAGGAACCCGAAACCACAGCCTCCCTGATGCAGCGGCAATAGCAGCGTCAGTAGAGCCGATTCCTGTTGCGAGAGCGCCGAGAGCGCCATAGGTGACCGTGTGCGAATCAGCACCAACCACAAGGTCACCTGGCTGGATCAACCCTCTATCTCCAAGCACTTGATGACAGATTCCTTCGCCCTCACCGGTTAGAAGACACCCGGTCTGGTGCGAAAATTTGCGCATACGTCGATGTACCTCTGCCATTTCGGCGGTCGGTGCAGGAATGTAGTGGTCCATGACAAGTGCAACTCTGTTGGGGTATGCAAGGGTGTCCGTACCAAGCTGGTCGAACCGATCCAATACGGACGATGCAGCAGCATCTGTGACATAGACTAGATCAACTTCGGCACTGACGTAGTCGTTTGGTTGACACTCAACACCTGAACGCGACGATAGTATTCTTTCCGCCAGCGGCTGCGCCATACTTCCACCTCTTCCCCAAAAGATTCTATCTGCTATAGCAAATTAAATACGCATTATCTGTGGGGATACCCCCCCATCAACCACGCTCAGAAATAGTCATGGATTCGTATAATGAACTTCTACCCCAGAACACCAATCCCCTTCATCAACAGCGACTGAGCCTGCTAGTAGCGCGTGTGGGTATTGAGTGGTTCCACAGTAGGTGGCGGTAGTTTGGGGGTGTGGGGCTGTCAGTTTCTGAATGTCAACGGCCATCTGCGCTTCCCCATTTGTGGCCATTTAACTTCCCCACTGAGTTGATAGCAATAGTGCGTGGTGGTAGTCATCCCCGGTTGGGGGCCTCCACTCCCCTGACTGGGGATGAGGCTCGGCAACTGTTGGAGGTGATCGATGCACATTACATGGGACAAGCCCCAATCTCGAAAAGCAGCTGATAGATCGGGCCTGGGAGGAGAGGAACCGCCCTGCTACCCGGTAATAGATGACATATCTAGATGCACCCCACCTTACTGTAGACTGCAGATCAACGGCACGGCCCCTCGACGACGGTGGGTGGCAGGATATACATCCAGCTCTGCAGAGGATATCATCATCCCGGGTTCGCCACCCATTGTGCACGTTCCTGCCCGCAGGTCACCCATGAATGCGGAGTGGTTCCGTCCGCCCAGGTTGCCCTGGATGGCATTGGACCGGCGGGCCCTGTCCAGACCCCGCCCCCTTTTCGCGGGCGTTTTCCAGAACCCCCACCGATGGCTCCTGAACGGGCATCCCCACAACTGGACGGTGCTTGTACTGGGTCCAATGTCATGGGTAAGAAGGTGCGGCCTGGCACCGACGCTGTGCTAGGGTCGGCACGACAGTGATGGCGATCGATTGAATGTATTCGTCCCGGCGAGCCAGCTTACTTCGTACCTGGAAGACATCACATTCGATGTTAAGGAGCTCTGAGTTTCCCTCGCTCCCACTCGAGGTCGAAAACACGGTCCAGGGGTGGGCGGGACCCGGAGGGCTCTCGACCAGCGAGAAATGCCACCGGGTCCTGGTCCCTGGGCATGGTGTTCTGCTTCTAGGCCATGCTCGGAGCGAACGGCATGTCCAGTACGCCGCCAGCTCGGGCATATGTCGTCCATTCGTCGTATCTCACCAGGCATTGCGTCTGCTGGAATCCGTAACCCGATGGGCACATCTTTATGCGACAAAGGGCTCTTGCACGCACGACGTACCCCCCTTTGAAAACGCGAAGCACCTCCGGCCAGCGTCCACGGCGCGTGCTGAACGAGGGCATCCCCTGCCGGCCTGGGATCCCGTCAGCGCACTCTTAGACCCTTAGCATCACCCACGGAAAACATCATCGGATGACAGATGTCCGTAAAACAGGCCAGGGTCGCATAGCACATACTGACGCACCGCGAAATGCCGCCGGGGACGTTCGGGATATAGAACTCGTTGCACACGTTTGGCACCGATGAGGCGCCCTTGCAGAGCAGCATGCTCACCGCAGGACCCTCGATGTCCTGGCCGTCGTAGTAGCCACTGGCCATCCGCTCCAGGTACATCAACATCTGCAGGAGGGGGCCCATGGCCTTGTGCTCAGTCATCTTGCTGATCTCCTTGGCCAGCCGCTCGCGGATCTCCCGGGAGGTGGAGGCAATCACTGCGTCGTCGCGGCCATCCGCGGTCCCGCGGGCGATCGATTCGCCGCCCCCGGTATCACCAGTCGCTCGACCCTCCGAGATGGCGTCCAACCCGTCGATGATGCGGATGACCACGCAGGCCGCGGTGATCGTCGACGCAATGGACACAGCGTAGGGGGACTCAGCGGCCTCACCCATCCTCGCCACCGTCCACGGCAGGGCATCGGTTTCAGCCAGGATCTCCCGCAGGGACTCCACGGGACCGACAAACGCGGGGCCGAACACCTGCGGAAGGCGATCCAACACCTGCTCCACCGTCATACTCATCTCGATGTCCAGGGTGAATTCTGCCATCTCGCCCTCCAGCGTGAAGACGTGTACCGCCTCGGCCGGGTCAAACTCGGTATTCCTTGGCACGACAATGGAAATCGTCAGGTCGTTAAAAACCCACTGGATGGGGAGAAGACCGCGATCGTACACGATCACGGCCAGGAACCTACCCCGATCGTCGAACACCCACTTGTGAGTCAGATCGAAGCGCGAGGATGTGCCGAAGAAGTAGCCGCGCGCTCCATCGTCGTGCTCGATGTACCAGAGCAGTCCGTCGACGTCCGTCTCTCCCCCGATGCGGATCCGCGAAGTCGAGCCCTCAGGATCCCGAACGCGCACGGTGGCGACGGGCTGCATACCCCCAGGGTTGGTCACGTTGGGGGGTAGGTCCACCAGTTCCCCGGAGAGGGGATACTCTCCCTCGGTGTCCGGGTCGTAGGGATCGGATCCCCACTGCACCGCGCTCCAGAAGGTGGAGCCGTCTCCCAGCGTCACCTCCACCTCCCCGGGCAGCTCCAGGTCGCCGGCGGTGGTTCCGTGATCCACCACCAGGGTGGGACGTTCGATGGCCTCCACGACCAGCTGCCCGCGATCCCGGATCCGGGAGTCATCCACCCACTCGTCCCAGTCGCTCTCATACCCGTCATAGGTGACGTAGTACTCGTCGCCAGCCACCCGTAGGACGCGGGCCGAGAACCAGTCGCCATCGTACTCGACCTCGACGAGACTGCCGACGGGATACAGAGCCGCCGCCTCCTCCTCCGCCTCCTCCTCGACGTCCGGTTCCGGCTCGGCCAGGGCCACCTCAGCCGGATCCGCCTCCTCGGAGAACACCACGCGAAGCCCGACGTTGGTGAAGGGCCGGTCTGGCGGCGGAACCCCTCTCGGGTTCGCCCTGCCGATCTGAAGATTGCCGGCATCCCGGTACACGCCTCCACCCCGAAGTCCCGGGGCATCCCCCTCCGAGACATCGACCCACTCAAACACGTTGCCGCTCATGTCGTAGAGGCCCAGATGGTTCCCGCGCCGCGGTTTCTGCCCCACGGGTTGCGTATTGCCGTCCGTGTTACCGCTGTACCAGGCGACGGCACCGGTGGCCTGCTCATCGGTGTACGGGGCCGCGGCCCCGCTGGCGTAGTTTCCGGGCGTCCAGTACAAGCCGCTGTCCTCCGGGTACTCGATGGCATCATCCGACCCATCGCCGCCCCGGTACCGGGCCGCTAGTTCCCACTCTTCGCAGGTTGGCAGGCGGAATCCAGCCACTTTCCGAATGGTGATGCCATCCGGCGTTTCCCGGGAATCCCGGTAGAGTCGACCCTCGTGCGCATAGACTGGTTCATACTCCAGGTACTGCGACAGGGCATTGCACCAGACGAGGATGTCGTACCAGCTGATCATCGTCACTGGATGATCTTTGTTCCTGGTGGGTCCCTCCCCGATCTCGCCCTCCCGCCCCTCCCGTCCTGCATTGGCGAAAGTGTACCCATTCTCCTCGGCCCAGCCACGGACAGCATGCCAGAGCTCGTAGGTCACCTCCGTCTCACCGATCCAGAAATCGTCATCCACTGTCGCCTCTCCGCGGTCGTCGACCCCCGTCGGAAAGGTGGCTCCTGGAACATGACGCACGGTGAACTGCACGCCGGCTGCACGATGCTGAGCCGCGCCCCCCGGGGCCACATCTGCAGTCGTCAGGAGAGCGCAGCCGGCTGGAAGCACCAGGGTGACAGCCGCTACCAGTGCGATTACCCACAGGCGTCCTCTCATCAAACTCCCCTCATCTCTATCACATTACCTGTATGCTGCGATCCTTCCTAACGCTTTGGACGGTCTGGGCCATCCATGATGGAAGCGAAAGGGCCCCAGAAGCAAGGATCCGAGATGATGCGATCCCTGAAGGCCTTGTCCAGACAACGGTCTGAAATGACGAGCCAGATGATGACGAAGCGCCGCCGTGTGAGCCCAACATCCCTGCCAACCATGGACAAATACACAGGCCCTTTTCGTAGGGACGGCGGTGTGGTCCTGCCGACCGATCGGCACCATCATCCGAATCCCTGAGCAGAGCTGCGTCATCCCTCAATCCCCTCAAACATCCACAAAGAAGACAGAGAGATCCCCCTTGCAACCGTGCAATCCTCGATCAAGCACTCCCGTCCACCTGTGCAGGATCCATGCTGATGAACATCGAGGGGTTCATGTAGTTCTGCGCTTTCCTAGCATACATTCGCTAGCCAGGCCGAGATTCCCTGTCTGTTGGCGCCTGTCCCAAAGAAATCCGTGATCAGAATGATCGCGTCACCGGTTCCAGGTGCAGGGTGGGCCGGGTTTATTTAATCCCACTGTGCTGCATAAGCACAATGACAGGCGGATATGCACCCGGTACTTGGTCTGATACGCGAAAGACATTGACTCCGGCCGACCTCGACGGCCAGATCGATTGTCAATGCGACGAAACGAGAAGGCCAACCGCAAGGATCTTCTGATCGCAAAATCTGACCTTTCCGGATTGCGTTCCGTGAAGACTGCAGCCCATAAAGACCCAGCCAGAGCATCGCTCGGCCGATGAACCGGGAAGGCACCTCCAGTGGCGCCTCGTCTGGGCACTCCGCCGATGCATCCGAGTCTCCTACCGGTCAGCACCTCCAGCACCCGGGCCTGATAGACCTTCTCCGGGTCCGCCTCGGCCAGCTTATCCAATGCACGAGCCAGAGCATCATCATCGAGAGAGCAGGAGGATACCCCAGAAACGAAGAGCTCTTCTCAGTATCCATGTTGCTGTACATCTGCCCAACCTTATACAGGGCTCAGAGGTTGAGTAGAACGTCGATGATGATGGCTATGATCCTCTGGTCTGGAGACAGCAAGCATTGCGTTTCATCCCACACAAGTGCCTTGTCGAGTATCTTGCGAACACCCAACGGTTCACACAGGCTTTTCGGCACCGGGGCCAATACCTCATCGATGAGTACCTCGAGCTGATCAGGGAACACCTCAAGGATGTCCAGGAGATGCGGCATTACCTGCGGCAAAGAGGAGTCAGGATCAATATGCTATATAACGGTTGACACCATCGATAAGGCTATCTCTTTGGCCTTGGGGAGGTGAGTTGGGCCCTCTTGTATGATTCACAGCGACATCTCGGAACTCCTCGCTTGTTTTCGGCTCGGCACTTTGCCTGCTTACGTGCAGGTGAGATAGCGGAAAACAAATCGTAGGGAGGGAAGGAACGGGTGGAACCGTTGACGAATCAAAATATAATGAGTGCTGAGTCACCGTCCGCGTCCGTGGGGCCTCGTCATCGTGTCAAGCTCTGGAGGCGGTTGGTGTAGGCGTGATGAGCAACTTGCGGGGGAGTTCGGGTCGCCCCCTCCTCCAACCGAGACGGCGGGTGCCTCGGCACCAAGTCTCAAGAACCAATGGGAGGTGGAAATGTGACCGGTACGATGAAGAATCGGTGGCTTGTGTTGATCTTGTGCCTGATGATCGGTGGATCATTGCTCCTGATTGGCTGTGGGGCGTCGGACGAGGAAGCTGAGGTCCCGCCTCGGGACGAGGCGGAACCGGAAGAGGCCCCGGAGACGGAAGATACGGATGAGATCGCTTTCCCGCTGGTAAGCAGCCACGACAACATGGTGGACCTGATCGGCCTGTTCTCGGTCCTGGAATACCTGGACTCGCAGCTCGGATGGCACCTCCGGTACGAGTTGGAGGATGTCGAACCAGTGGATGGTGAAGATGCACACCGCATTCGGATCATCGCGAAATTCCTGGAGACCACTTTCGAGATTGACGGAGAAACCGTCACTGTTCCTCCCGCGGCGGAGGACGGAGAATGGGTGATCTGGCTCAACGACGATGG
>PXCI01000052.1 GCA_003566675.1 Clostridia bacterium | reverse complement strand
GTAGTAGCTCGGCAGGGCATAAGAAGTGTGGGGAAGGGAACACTCCTCAACGTGTGCCCCCAGGGAACAGAGGACCTCTGCAGCGTTTCGAACAATCTCCCGAATCTCCGGGTCCACACCATCACCCAAATACTCGAGGGGCAGCCCGATACGCATGCCTTCCAGGTCATCCCGGCCCGTCACAGCATCCAGAAAGCCACCCGCATCGGGATGACTCACCGACGTACTGTCCAGGGGGTCATGCCGGATCATCACATCCAGGGCCGCGGCGCAGTCGTCAACCGAACGGGTAATGGGTCCAACCTGATCCAGGGACGAGGCGAAGGCGACCAGTCCGTACCGGGAGACGGCCCCGTAGGTGGGCTTCATGCCCACGACGCCACAGAAGGAGGCCGGCTGACGGATGGACCCGCCGGTGTCCGAACCCAGGGCCAGGGGAACGAGACCCGCAGCCACGGCAGCCGCAGACCCACCGCTTGAACCACCCGGCACCCGATCAGGGTTCCAGGGATTGCGTGTGACCTCAAGCGCCGAACTCTCGGTGGAGGAACCCATGGCGAACTCATCCATGTTGGTCATGCCCAAAAGAGCAGCTCCCTGGTCGTCAAGGTCCGCCACCACCGTCGCATCATAGGGGGACCGATGACCCGTCAGCATCTGCGAGGCACATGTGGTGAGCATCCCCTCGGCGCAGATGTTGTCCTTGATGGCATAGGGTATGCCCTCCAGCAAACCCGGCGCCCCGCCTCCGGGCTCTCTCTTTCGGGCCCGGCCCCGATCAACCCTCAGGAAACACCCCAGTTCACCGTCTTTTTCCTCGATGTTCTCTGCGAATCCCTCGATGATCTCATCCCGCGATAGCTCTCCTGTCACCATCAGCGCTCTCAGCTCGCGGAGGCCCAGCCAGGTGAGTTCGCTCATTCCTCTCCCTCCTCAGACTGGGCGACCACCCGCGGAACCCTCGGGTGTCCATCCACCACTTCTGGGACACCCCGGAGAAAGGCTCCCGTGATGTTGGCGCCCCGAATCTCGTCCTCGCGCCAGACATTGTCGGCCGAGACCACCGGATTGAATAGGGGCGGCAGATCGTCAATTTCCATCTCATCCAGGCGCCCTATGTAATCCAGTATAACTTCGAGATCTTCCTGCAACTCCCTGATTTCGTCCTCCGACAGGCGCAGATACGCCAGCCGTGCCACCGCCTCGACATCCTCTTTGCTCATACTCAAGGCTGACTCCACTCCATTCGTTCACACATTATGTTGTGACACCACCCGAACCGGCGCAGATCGGCCAGATGTCGTTTCCATACCATGCACCCATCCTTCTCCCACCAACATTTACAATTATACTGGCAACACCAACTTGCAATCCAATCGATACTACCGTTGAGGCACTCCCAGCGGGGGCGCTGTCCCCCGGAAAAGCCTGCCCAGCTGCAATGATCGTCCGTTTTCCCTTGTGAACCGGAAAACCAGCTGCGCGCCTTGTCCCGCGAAAAAAGGGTTCGGGAAGGCAACTCGCGGCCAAAGCAAAGCCCGGGGTGCCGTGATGGGCCCCGGGCTGGTAGATCCTAGATCAGAGTTCTCGCTCACACATGCAGGAAGCAGGCCACGAAATGCTCGTCGCCCAGGTCCTTGAGAGGCGGCTTGGTCTCTGCGCAACGGTCCATGGCGTGCATGCAGCGCGTCCGGAAGTGGCACCCACTGGGCGGGTTGGTCGGACTCGGTACGTCTCCGGTGAGTACGATGCGCTCCCTGCCCTTTTGGACCGTGGGATCGGCAATCGGGATCGCCGACAACAGGGCCTCGGTGTAGGGGTGGAGGGGGTTTTCATAGAGTTCGTTCTCGTCTGCCACTTCAACCAGTTGGCCCAGGTACATGACCGCTACCCGGTCACTGATATGCCGCACAACGCTGAGGTCGTGGGCGATGAACAGGTAGGTGAGGTCGAACTCCTCCTGCAGATCCTCCAGCAGGTTGAGCACCTGGGACTGAATCGACACATCAAGAGCCGATACCGGCTCGTCACACACGATCAGCTTCGGGTTCAGGGCCAGGGCCCGTGCAACACCGATGCGCTGCCTCTGTCCACCGGAGAACTCGTGGGGATAGCGGCGTGCGTGCAGAGAGCTCAACCCGACGATCTCGAGCAGTTCTCTGACGCGGTTGTCCTTCTCCTTGCCCCGCGCCACATTGTGGATTTCCAGGGGCTCGCCAATGATATCTCCGACGGTCATCCGCGGGTTCAGGGACGCATAGGGATCCTGAAAAACGATCTGCATATCGCGACGAAGTCTCCGCAGTTCCTCCCTGGTCAGGTCAAATACACTCTGACCCTCAAATTCCACGTGGCCCTCGGTGGGCTCCAGAAGACGCAGGATCACCCGTCCCGTTGTCGTCTTGCCACAACCACTCTCTCCTACGAGGCCCAGCGTCTCGCCGGACTTGATGGTGAAGCTGACATCATCAACGGCCTTGACCCACCCAACAATGCGGGAGAATATGCCGCCGGTGATGGGGAAGTACTTCTTCAGTCCGTCAACTACGATCAGGTCGTCTGAAGCGCCTGCCTTCTTTTCGATCTCCTGAGCAGACTGGGCCATCTACGCCACCCCCGCTCTGTCTTTGTCGTGCAGCCAGCAAGCGACCCGCCGGCCGTTCATCTCGATCAGTCTGGGCTGTTCAGAGCGGCAAATGTCCATGGCATAGGGGCAGCGTGGGTTGAAATAGCATCCCACCGGCATGTTCAGGGGGTTGGGTACAACCCCTTCAATGACATGCAGACGCCCTCCAGCCCTGTCCAACCTGGGAATGGAGTTCATCAGGCCCTCGGTGTAAGGATGCTGGGGCTCGCCGAAGAGGTCGAACACCGTGGCCTCCTCAACGATCTTTCCAGCATACATGACCACGACCCGCTCCGCCATCTCGGCGACAACACCAAGATCGTGGGTGATCAGCATGATGGCCATCCCGAGCTCGTCCTTCAGTTCCTTCATGAGTTCGAGAATCTGGGCCTGGATGGTCACATCCAGGGCTGTGGTCGGCTCATCGGCGATCAACATCTTGGGGTTACAGGACAGGGCCATGGCGATCATGACTCGCTGACGCATACCTCCGGACATCTGGTGAGGATACTCGTCAACCCGCTGACCGGGATCGGAAATACCGACCAGCCTCAACATCTCGATGGCCCGGTTTCGCGCCTCACGTTCCGACAGTCCCTGGTGCAGGATGATGGCCTCCATGATCTGGTCGCCTACCGTGTACACCGGGTTCAGTGATGTCATGGGCTCCTGGAAGATCATCGAAATATCGTTTCCACGGATCTTCCGCATATCGGACTCCCGCTTCGTCAGCAGCTGCTCGCCCTCGAACATAATGCTCGAGCCCTCAAGGATCTTTCCAGGCGGGTCGGGGATCAAGCGCATGATGGAAAGAGCAGATACGCTCTTACCACAACCGCTTTCGCCCACAACACCCAGGGTCTCCCCACGGTCGATGTGAAACGTTGCACCGTCAACCGCCGGGACCATACCATCTTCCGTGTAGAAGTAAGTCTTTAAGTCTTCAACCTTCACTAATGCATCCGACACATGATCACCCCGTTCTACTCTGAAACTGACATGTATGGTATAACGAGATATTGCGTATACCTACGCAACATTATAGTACATATTATTCATCGATTCCTAGTTTCCTGCCTCGGTTGCCCAAGTCCACAAAAACAAATCGCCCAGTGGTGGGATGCTCCAGGAGGAAACCGGAGCCAGATCGGAGCTGACCATGAGAATACTGCCGGGATCGGCCAAAAATAGGACTGGAAGATCCTCTGTGACGGCAAATACCCAGCCATCCCTCCTCTCGCTCTGCAATCCTTCATAACCCCATATATTGTCGGCCCCCCAGGTACTCTTAGAAGAACTCATCTCCCATGGCATCGCCAGAAGATACATGTCAAACCGATTTCTAACATGGAGGTTGTGTAGCAAAAGATCCCCCTGGATCTGGACAGGATCCACACGGATTCCAATCTCAGCAAGGTCGGCGGCAATCCCTTCCGCGGCCCTCTCCCGACGTACATCGCCCGTGGGATAGGCAAGATACAGCTTTACTGCCTCGCCTTCAGGGGTTCTCAGCCATCCGTCATCGTCCCGGGAGAAACCGGCCCCGGTCAGGCGTATCTTTGCCATCTCTGGATTGTAGACGTGCCGAGCGAGTTCCTCCTCCGAAGCCCAGGGCACAGGCGTATCAACAAGTTGAGCGTGCTCACCAAACAGATCCTCTGCAACTCTCCGTCGGTCCACCGCTCCGGCTATTGCCCTGCGGACCTGGGCCTGTCCCAGCACCGGGTCCCGTAGGTTCATTCCCAGGTACTCAAACCCTTCAACGATGAGTTTCTGAGAGGAAAACCCCTCCGGAATCGGTGGAGACAGCAGGCCCGAAACCAGGATCACATCGAAATCCAGGTCCTCGCCTGTAGGCATCTGGGGTGACAGCAACACCGTTGCTCGCTCGATCTCGCCCCCCTCCAGGGGAAACTCTGGAAACCAGGCCAGTTCAATCTCCGTACCGAGGTCAACCTCCCGGGCATCTTCAAAGCGGTAGGGTCCAGCACCGATGGGCGACTCCCGCCGCATGGCATCATCCAACTCCCCCGGGGAAATGTCCCCGAGAACATGACGGGGCACCGGGCTCAGGAAGTACAGGTTCCACAGGCCCGCCCCGGGCTCAACGGTGAAGCGGACCGTCCATTCATCCTGCACGTCGATACCCGCGATCCTCTCCGCCTCCCCGGTCCGGAACTGGCGGGCACCAACGATGAAGTCAAACTCGCTCCCGGGGTCGGCCCCGGTGAATCCAGGATCCAACAGGGCATGCAGAGTGAACTCGATGTCATCGGCTGTCACCTCTCGACCATCATGCCACAGCAGGTCAGGCCGCAGCTTAAGCGTAACCCTGCTACCAACCAACGTCATCTCCTCGGCCAGGTAGGGCTGGAGGCTGCGATCGCCATCAAGATGAAACAGCGTACCGTACATGAGACCCGCCGTCACCCCAGTCTCCGGCCAGTTGATCAACGGATTCAGCACTGTCGCCCCATCCCATACGGCCAGCACTCTCAGTTCCCTGGGGGGCTCGGGCTCGGGATCGGGCTCGGGCTCGGGCTCAACGGTCTCAGGGCCACAACCTCCGATTGCGAGTGACAACACGATCAATATTATCAATAGCCCTCTTCCTGCCCTGATCATAGCTGTGATCTGCCTTCCTCTCTCCAACTCCGGGTTCCTCTACTATCTTCGTCGTCCGAACACCAACACAGCACACAGAATCGCTCCCACCAAAAATGCAGCCCCCGAGACCGGGCTCCATCCACCCGCCGGAAGGAGGGCTCGCATGGATCCGATCATAAGGCCCACCAGAACGGCCATCACCGGGGCCTCCCACCGCATGAGCACCGCCCGGATGATCCTGGCTATGAGGACGATCCCAGCCAGGGCGCCCGCCCCAAAAAAGGCCATCGGGACCCAGTGCCAGCCCGCTACGAGCTCAATGGTGGGGTGATAGAGGCCCATCAAGATCAGGACCGTACCTCCACTGATCCCGGGCAGCGTCATGGCCGCAGCTCCAACCGCCCCCGCAATAGCCATGGCCGCATCCGAGGGAGCCTCCACCCCTCCCAGGGGTTGAACCAGGGACACGAGGGCCAGCCACCATGCGAAGGCACAGGAAGCCACTGTCGCGACCAGGTGGATCCCCCTGGGGGGATTGTTCCTGAGAAAGCCGAGGACGGCCACGAGCATGATGCCCAGGAATAAAGCCGAGGTCGCATCAGGGGTCGCGCCAATCCCCCAGCGAACCAACCGCACCCCCGAGAGAACCCCGCCCACCAGGCCGATGATCAGGGGAGCCAACCGCACAAACTCGAGGCGGCTCATCCCCCGGACCCACTCCGGGTACACGCCTATGAGCAGTGCCACGGTTCCGGCACTCACACCGGGAATGACCACTGCGAGCCCCATCAGCCAACCCGCTCCCAGCCTGCCCATCCATCTCTTGGCATCAGACATCGAAGGGACACCTTCCCCCGTGCGACGGTTCATCAAACCGTCATTCCCCCACCCTCTGCAGGGGAGCCTGCTCCGCCACAACGGTCTTGAGTCCGCCCTCCGAAAAGACGATGGTCAGCTCCAGGTCGCCATCGGCACGTTTCTGCCCAACCACGGTTCCCTCACCCCACACCCCGTGCCGGACCTTCACCCCCGGAGCGAACTTCTCGAGATCCTTCTTATTCGACCTTATGGCTGCCCGCTCCCGGGAAGGCGTTCGCTGACCTCCGCCTGGGGGGCCCACCTCCGACAACCTCTCCTCGCCAATCTCGCCGAGAAACCGTGAGGGAATGGTGCGGGAGGTTTCTCCGTACAGGGTGCGCACCCCGGCACAGGTCAGAATCAACCGATCCTGGGCCCGGGTCATCCCCACATAGCACAGGCGCCTCTCCTCTTCGAGCTGTTCGACGCTCTCCATGGATCGAGAGTGAGGAAATAGGCCCTCTTCCATCCCCACAATGAACACGGCCGGAAACTCCAGCCCCTTCGCACTGTGAAGGGTTCCCAGGGTGATCTCCCCGCCCCCCTCGGCGTATTCGTCCGCGTCCGTCAGAAGGGCCACGGTGCTGAGAAAGGTAGCGACCGCCTCTTCACCCTGCTCATCCAGGGCCGCACCGCCAGGGATCCTGCCTCCCCGCAGATCCCGGATGAAACTGTCCGCACTGCCGATCAACTCATCGAGGTTTTCCCTCTTGCTCTGTCCCTCCGGCCCCTCCAGCTGGTCGAGGTAGCCACTTTCGACGAGAAACATCTTAAGCAGCTCCGCCGGCTTAGACGTCGGCATCTCGCCCCGGACCAGCTCCAGGACCCGGCCAAAGACCTCGACCCCTCGTTTCTGGGCTCCCCGAATGCCGTCGATCTCATCGATACGCTCCAGGGCCTGGTAGATATCATGGCCACCGCTGGCTGCGAAGTCCTCAAACCTCTGCACGGTCACCGCACCCACCCCCCTACGCGGGTTGTTGATGACTCTCCGGAGACTGACCCAATCGTTGCCATTGACGAGAAGGCGCAGCATGGCGATGGCGTCCATCACCTCAACCCGATCATAGAAGCGCTGCCCCCCGAACATCCGGTAGGGCACCCCTCGCCGAATGCAGGTCTCCTCCAGCAACCGGGACTGGGCGTGGGTTCGATAAAGCACACCAAAATCCGCCCACCGGTGATGCCCATCCCGGACCAGTTGCTCTATGTAGGTGATGACGAAGCGGGCCTCCTCTTCTCCCGAGGAAGCCTGGTAAAAGCAGACCGGATCTCCCCCGCTGCGCTGGGTCCACAGGTCCTTCTCCTGCCGGCGTTCATTGCATCGGATCATCCGTTGGGCCGCTCGCAGAATCGGCTCCGTGGAGCGGTAGTTCTCCTCCATGCGGTAGATTCGCGCGTCGGGAAAATCCGCCTCGAAATTGAGGATGTTATTGATGTCTGCACCGCGCCAGCCGTAGATGGACTGGTCCGAATCTCCCACGGCAAAGACGTTGCGGGATCCGCCGGACAACAGCTTCACCAGGCGGTACTGGACATGATTGGTATCCTGGTACTCGTCGATGAGAATGTGGGCGAACTTCTCCCGGTAGTAGGAGAGCACCTCGGGATCGTCACGCAGCAGGGTCACCGTCCGCGCCAGGAGATCATCAAAATCCATCGCATTGTATCCCCGAAGCAGCTTCTGATAACGGCGGTAAATCTCCGTGACCTCGCGCATGAAGGGATAGCTGCCGCCCTCGAGATCCGAGGGACCCTGCAGCCGATTCTTAGCCGTGCTGATAGCGTTCAGGACCGCCCGGGGATCCAGGCGCTTCTCACTGATGTTGAGCTCCTTCATCGCTTCCCGGACCACACCGCGTTGTTCACGGGAATTCGATATGACAAAACCGGGCCTGTATCCGGTTCTTGATACGTTGCTCCTCAGGATGCGAAGACAGATCGCGTGGAACGTCCCAATCCACATGTGGTGCACGTTGCCGCCAATCAGTCCCTCACACCGCTCCTTCATCTCCCTCGCGGCCTTGTTGGTGAAGGTTATGGCCAGCAAAGAGAAGGGGCTGACGCCCCGATCAGCTATCAGGTGCGCAAGGCGGCGCGTGAGCACCCGCGTCTTACCACTACCGGCCCCCGCGAGGACCAGGGCGGGGCCCTCATGATGCAGCACCGCCTCGCGCTGTACACTGTTAAGCTCTTCTAATAGCTCCAACCCGGATCACCTCTCCCCCGTATACCTGATCATTGTATCATAGGGTGATCCCGGGCCGGGAGGTTGGGTGACCGATCTCACCTCCCAATATCTGTGCGGTAGTGCATCCCGCTAAAGCGGATCCGGTCGATCTGGCTG
>PXCI01000170.1 GCA_003566675.1 Clostridia bacterium | reverse complement strand
GGTCAGAGTGGGGGATGGGGAAGTCAGACCCCCCAAGCTGATCACGGACAAGCGCACCCCTCAGCGGCTTCCCCTTTTCCTGTCGATGAGGCACATACGGGCGCAATCAGGACGGCAGTCAGCTAGTGGTGACCACATGATTCGAGGAGGTATTGCTATGGAGAAAGGACACCTTTTGCTCACCGGTTCTGTCTGGGTCAGGCCTGCTGCGCAGCAGCTGAAGAGCTCACTCGAGATGGTCCTGCGTCCTGCCGGGGACACAGGCCATTTCACCTTCCTTCTGCATCGGGGACTGGAGCTGGAGTTGGTGATCGGTGAGGATATTTCGCACTGGGAGTACCTGGATGACGCTTCCGGCAGTTTTTCGCCAGAGGCCAGACAGATCAGGGTCGACCTGGAGAGTCTGAGAGGTGCAGGGGATGCGATCCGGTTGTTTGTGGCCTACTCGGGACAGATCGGCCGGGTCACGGAGTGGGAGATCAACCGCATCACCCGTGAATGGGTGGAATTGGGCCTGTACAGCCCGTGGTTTCCCCTGGTGCCGGACGGCCAGGATGTGGTCCACCTCGATTACGATCTGGAGGTCACGTTAGAGGGCGATTACCGCGTGGTGGGCGCCCAGCGGATTGAGGGAAAGACAGACGGGTGGCGACTGGCATCAAAACGCTCCGGGCAGGACATGGTGCTTCTTGCCGCGCCGGGGTTCCACTCCCTGAAGAGAACGGATGGCAATGCATCCATGTTCGTGCATCGGACCGGGGTGGAGGACCAGGCCGCGGCACAGGCACTGGGCGCTACCGGGCTGGATCTCCTGAACTTCTACCGGGAGTGGTTTTCTGATCCGACGAGCCGAGAAATCACCGTCGTAATCGCACCCCGGTCGGTTGGCGGCGGCTACGTCAGGCACTCCCTGATGGTGTTATCCGAGGATGCTCTCACCGCGTTCGAGACGGAGGCTGTGAAAACCTTCAAGTGGCTGGCCCACGAGATCGCCCATCTGTGGTGGGACCGGGCTCCTTCAGGCAGCTGGGAAGATTGGCTCAACGAATCCATGGCGGAGTATTGCGCCCTTCGGGCGGTAGCAGCGAGGTACTCAGAGAAGATCTGCGAAGCGATGGTGAATGACAAGCGCGAGAAGATGAAGGGGCTCCCGCCTGTGAAGGGACTCGAGAGGACGTCTCCCCATGCAGTAGACGTTCTGTACAGCAAGGGGTGCGTGCTGCTGCACGACCTCAGGGAGCAGACGGGGGAGAGCGCGTTCACTGCGCTCCTGAGAAGGCTCTTGGCGATGGAGGCCCTGTCGACGGAGCGGTTCCTTGAGGCGCTTTCCGATGTGGCAGGTCCCGAGATCGCACGGGATTTCGAGGCCGTGCTCCGAGAGTAGTATGCTGTAGGTGGTGTGGGCCGCAGCGGGATGCCTTGGTCTTTGACACGTCAGCCGATCTGAAGTGGCAGCGTCTCCGAACGGCCCTGGTGCCAATTGCCACCAGGGTATGTTGCGGAGGATTGTTCGCCCCTTCGCCGAATTGCTGTTGAAGCGCATGGAAGCGACCCTGCCTAGAACACGGAGGCGATACACCCATGCAGACCCCATCTTTCCCCCCGGGACATCATTCCGCCTGGCTTGACGTGGACCTGGATGCCCTGGAGTTCAACTACCATTATATCGAGGAGCAGATTGCCCCTGCCCGGATCATCGCTGTGGTCAAAGCTTACGGCCTGGGGATCGGTGTGTTGGCAGCCGCGAGGAAGTTCGATTCCCTCGGCGTGTACATGCTGGCGGTATCCAATTTCCACGAGGCCACCTACCTGCGTAAGCACGGGATCCAATGCCCGATCCTGGTGATGAGCGGCCTACTCCCAGAGCAAATGGAAGTCGCCATCCGACTCGACCTCAGTTTCTTTGGTTTCGATGAGCAATCCCTCAGGACGGCCGATTCTCTCGGACAGGACCTGGGCAGGTCGGCGCGCATCCACCTCAAGGTGGATACGGGACTGGGACGGCTCGGCATCTTCCCGGAGGACGCGGTGGCGATACGGGAGGTGCTGACGCAGCTGGACCGTATCGAGTTGGAAGGCGTCGCCAGCCACGTAGCCTCTCCGATTCAGCCGGAACACGACGATTTCACGCGTCTGCAGTATCAGAAGTTCCTGGAGGCGTGCGAGATCCTGGACCCTGACCACAGGACTGTTCATCACTTTGCTTCTTCGAACACTTTACCGAGGCTTCACGAGATCAATGCCGATGCCGTCAGGTGCCAGGCCATCCTCTGGGGCTGGGCCCATTACTGGCCCCTCCCGTGGCCCCTCAGGCCGGCCGCTTCCTTCAAGGCCCGGGTTGTTCAGGTAAAGGAGCTCCCCTCAGGACACAATGTCGGCTACCGGTTGGTGTATACGACGGACCGGCCAACGCGGCTCGCTGTTGTTCCCATCGGTGTGGTTGATGGTATGAAGGGCGAACACGCGGGGGGCGGCTATGTTCTGATCCGGGGGGGGCGCTGCCCGGTCATCGGAATGTGTTCCTGTGTAATGATGGTCGATGTGACCGGGGTAGAGGATGCTGAGGCCGGTGACGAGGTCGTGCTGATCGGAACCCAGGGGTCTGAGACCATAACCGCCGTGGACTTCGGCCTGATGGGCGAGTCCTCGTTCATGAGCGTCATGGCCATGATTTCTCCGAGGGTGCCCCGTCGCTACTGGGACCGTGGGGAATACATCGGCAGCGAGATCTTCTGCGAAACGGAGGACTGGGACTTCTGAGGACTATCATCCGGCCCGATTTGCGCGTGTCGCCAGTCTACGATAATCCCCTCTTCAGAGGCATAGAGTTAGATGGGGGAGGGGGACGACCTACGAAGCGTTCGGCGTCTGCCGAAGGGGCCCCACGCTCAACGTCCGTGTCGGTGCACGGGATGTCGCTGTACGGGGCCCATGGGGAAAAGGGACTCGGCTGCAGGCGGCGGATGGCACTGTCATGTCGCGTCTTCAACAGGTTGACGTATTTACCACTTCCGCAGGATTCCACCCCATGTTCATATTATCCCCCGCTCTTCATATACATTACTGTCCGCGTGCGGACAAGTAATTATGGTGTGTCCGGGAGAAAGAGACCGGTGTGCCGAAGGAGGGATGCTGGGGCATGGTAGACGATAATGGGGCGGCTGTTTTTCACGACATAGCCGAACGAACAGGCGGAGATATCTACATCGGGGTAAGTGGTCCTGTCAGGACGGGCAAGTCCACTTTCATAAAGCGATTCATGGATCTCATTGTCCTGCCAAATATAGTGGACAAACACGAGCTCGAGCGGGCTAAGGATGCTCTGCCGCAGGCTGGAACCGGCAAGGCGGTAATGACCACCGAGCCGAAGTTTGTCCCCGACGATGGCGTCGAGGTAGAGGTCATTGAGAATGTGACATTGACGGTCCGGCTGGTAGATTCGGTTGGGTTCCCCGTCGAGGGAGCCTCCGGCTACGAGGATGAGGATGGCCCCAGGATGGTGGTCACCCCGTGGTTTGACTACGAGATTCCCTTTGAGGAAGCGGCCGAGATTGGTACCCGAAAGGTGATGGTGGATCATTCCACCCTGGGCCTTGTGGTCACCACAGACGGCAGTTTCGGGGACCTGGGCAGGGAGAACTTCGTGCCCGCTGAAGAGCGGGTAATCGCGGAGATGAAGAGCACTGGCAAACCCTTCGTTGTCCTGATGAACAGTGCTCATCCCGAGCGGGAAGACACGGTGGATCTTTGTGAGGAGCTCAGCCAGGAGCACGATGTCTCGGTCATATCCGTAGACTGCGCCCTTCTAGACGAAGAAGACATCGAGCTGATCATGGAGCAGCTTCTGTATGAATTCCCGGTCAAGGAGGTGCAGGTCAACCTGCCGGCGTGGGTCGAGGAGCTGGAGAAGGATCACTGGCTCAGGGAGCAGCTAGAGGATTGCATCGGCCAGGCCGTGGAACAGATCGAGCGCCTGAGAGACATTTACGAGGCGATCGCATTGCTGCGGGATAATGACCTCACGGAGTCGGTGACCCTGACCAACCTCGAGCTGGGAAGTGGTGTGGCCAGCGTAGATATGACCGCTCCCGAGGCGTTCTTCTACCAGATCCTTGGAGAGATGAACCAGGTTGAACTGGCCGGGAAATCTGACACTGTCCGGCTGATGAAGGACCTGGTCATTGCCAAGCAGGAGTACGATAGGATCGCCGGGGCTCTCGATGATGTGAGGGAGGTTGGTTACGGGCTGGTCATTCCCAGTGTCGACGATGTCGAGTTCGAGCAGCCGGAGCTGGTCCGACGTGGGAGCCAGTTCGGAATTCGGCTGCAGGCCCGGGCGCCCTCTCTTCACTTCATACGTGCCGACATCTACACAGAGATCACGCCAATGGTGGGCTCAGAGCGTCAGTCGGAGCAGCTGGTGGCATACCTCACCGATCGCTTCGAGGACGATCCCGAGGCCATCCTGAGCACAGACATCTTCGGGAAGCCCATTGCCGATCTCTTGCGAGAGGGCATCGAGGATAAGCTGTATCAGATGCCAGAAGATGCGCGGGAGAAGCTCCAGGAGACCCTTGTGAGGATTCTGAATGAGGGAACTGCAGGTCTCATCTGTATCATCATCTGAGGATGGGGCCCGGCGAAGGATGACCGGCCCGGGTGGCGTACGGGCCGGTCATCAAGATGTTATGTTCAGAGGTACCGGCGCCCGATGCAGGCACGGACCGTGACCAGCGGATCTACGATCTGGCTGATTCTCAAAGAGCCGACGCAGCTCATCAGCATGTAGGCATCATTGAAACTCATATCATGCCGGTTCACCAGGTGTCGCACAATCTCGCCCACGGCTTCCCGCGAGGCCTCCTCGAGGGTTGGGGCACTCACGATGAACATGAGGTCGTCCGCGTTCACCAGCATGGGCCACTGGATCCCGTATTCCTTGATGACCTTCACGGAAACGGTGGCCCGGGCATCGCATTCCACTCCGGTCCCGCAGACCTCTCCGTCTCCCTGCAGTGCGTGGGCATCTCCCATGGCCAACAATGCCCCCTCCGCTTCAACGGGAAGATACAAAGTGGCACCCGGTGCGACGGTATTGGTGTCCATGTTTCCCCCGTGTTTGCCAGGAGTACCGGAGGGTATGGGCTCCCCGGCCGGAGCAACGCCCACGACCCCCATCATCGGGCGCTTGGGCAGGCGGACCCCGGGGGCGAATTCGATCCAGTTCTCATCGATGCTTACAATCCGTGTTGTCGACTGCGTGATCTGGTCGCCCAGGGCTCCCTCTCCGGGGATGGACAACACCGAGCCATGGGACGAGGTCTCAAGGGTCAGGATGCTCACTGCCAGTGCATCACCGGGCACTGCGCCGTGGACGTACAGGGGTCCTGTTGCCGGATTAATCCGGTCGAAGGGGAGATTCTCAAGTTTGTCCTCCGGCGTTCTGATCTGCCCGGAGAAGGCGTCGCGGGTGTCGAAGATCACCACGGCTCCCGGGTCCACTTCCAGGGCGGGTTTTGCATCGCGGGAAAAGGCGTAGATGTGATCTGTATTGGGTATTGCTGGTATGTTGGTCAATTTCCTCACCTCCATGGGTGATCAGTACCGGTTGTGTGCATCTCAATCCAGGCAGCGGGACAGGTAGGTCTCGTACAGATCCCGGCGCAAAGCCTCGGGTGTCCACCGGGGATCGCCGAGTTTGACCGCGGGTTTGCAGGTGGGGCCATGGTAGTCGCTGCCCGCCGTCATGTTCAGGTTGAGGTCTCGGGCCAGCCGGCAGAACGCCTCCGTTTCCTCGGGGTTGTGCCAGGAGGTGTATGCCTCCAGGGCATCCAGGCCCTCATCCCTGAGGGAGCGGACCAGGCGGACCAGGGTGTCCGAGTCCAGGTACTGCAGCAGGGCGGGTGGGCCAGGACGGGGACGGCCTCGATTTCTTTGACCAGCTGGACGATTTCCTCGGGTTGGATCGCCTCGAGGGAAGAACTGGCGATGCCCCTGGGGGAAAAGAAGTCGCGGTAGAAGGTGTTCCAATCGGGCTGCTCCGGAGTTCCGTAGGAGCGGAGCCTCTCATGGGTGGGGTTCAACTGATGGAGCATGGTCAGGATGCCCCCCGTTTTTGGTGGCCTGCCCGCGGCGGTTGCCACGGCCAGGTCGGCGTCCGTCCGAAAACCCAGGGAGATCAGTGAGTCCAGGCGCTGTCGGAATTGCCGCCAGCGATACCTGTCGTTGGTCTCGAGAATCTCCTTCAGGGTCGAATTCTCAGGGTCGATGCCGTACGCGAGAAGGTGCACTTCGCTCCCACAAAAGGCGGAGGATATCTCGACGCCAGGGAGAATTGTGACACCCTGCGTCGAGTTCAAGGGTGTGCCTGCAACGGAGTCGTGATCGGTGAAGGCAATCATGTCCATTCCCATGTTCGCCGCCATCGAGATCAGATCTTGGGGGGAATCATCTCCGTCGTCGCTGAAGTGTGTATGAACGTGCAGGTCAGGGAGGTGAGGTTCGGGCATGTGAATCCCTCCGCAATCTTTGACAAAGCATCATACCATGGATATAATAGCATCAATACAATGATGGAGACAGGCTCTTCGGATCATGGAGCACCAGAGAGGAAGTCCACCGGCTGAAAGACTTCTGCTTCGTCCCGAACCAGTACCACTCCAGAGTGCCAGGCGAACCTGGTCGGCCCCCCACCGTTACCGGGTTTGAGAGGGCTACTACAGCCAAAGAAGGTGGAACCGCGAGAAACTCGTCCTTCGGGGACGGGTTTTTTGTATTTTGGAGGTGACGGGAATGGACATAAACATCATATTGCCGGATGGTTCAGTGAAACAGTTTGCATCCGGAACAACGGTCGGCCAGATTGCGATGTCCATAGGGCCGGGACTTGCCAGGGACGCCCTGGGCGGCAAACTGGATGGGGATCTCGTCGGTCTGTCAGAACCACTGGAGCATGGAGGGCATCTCAGGATTCTCACCTTTTCCGACGAGGAGGGCCGGGCGATTCTAAGGCACAGCATGTCCCACGTCCTGGCCAAGGCAGTGAAGAGGCTCTTTGATGACGTACAGCTGGGAATTGGACCGGCAATTGACGACGGATTCTACTATGATTTTGATCTGCCGGATACCCTGACCTCGGATGATCTCCCGGGGATCGAGGAGGAGATGAAATCCATCATTGCGGAGGACCTTCCCTTCGAAGGCGATGTGCTTCCGAGGGAGGAGGCCCTGGAGATGTTCCGCGGGATGAACGAGCTCTACAAGGTTGAACTCATCGAGGAGATGCCTGAGGATGAACCGATCACCTGTTACCGGCTGGGGGAGTTCATCGATCTGTGCCGCGGTCCCCATGTCCCATCAACGGGGAGACTTCGGGCATTCCGGCTGCTCAGCGTCGCTGGAGCTTACTGGCGGGGCGATGAGAATAGGCCCCAGCTCCAGCGAATCTATGGTACGGCCTTTGATAGCCAGTCCGATCTCGATGCGCATTTGCATCACATCTCGGAGGCCCGACGCAGGGATCACCGGCGCCTGGGGCGGGAGCTGGAGCTGTACAGCACCCACTCGGAAGGCGGTGCAGGGCTGATCTACTGGCATCCTCGCGGTGCGGTGGTGCGCGAGGTGATCGAGGAGTTCTGGCGGACGACCCACCGGGAGCGAGGCTATGACATCGTGTACAGCCCGCATATTGCCAAAAAGGAGCTGTGGGCCACGAGTGGGCACCTGGAGACCTTCCGGGATGATATGTTCAACCCCATCGAGGCTGACAACTCCGAGTACCTGCTCAAGCCAATGAACTGCCCCTTTCATATCCTGATGTACCAGGTGCAGAGCAGGAGCTACCGAGACCTGCCGATGCGATGGGCCGAGATGGGCACCGTGTACCGCTATGAGCGGTCCGGGGTACTGCACGGCCTGTTGCGGGTGCGGGGCTTCACCCAGGATGATGCCCACATCTTCTGTCGTCCCGAACAGGTGGAGGAGGAGATCATTGGTGTGGTGCGATTGGCGCAATACATGCTGACCAGCTTCGGCTACACCGAATACGAAGTTGCACTGTCCACCCGTGGGGAGGCGGACCCCGACAAATACATCGGCGGCGACGATGCATGGGAGAAAGCGGAGAGTGCCCTTGCCGGGGCTTTGAAACGGATCGGGCTCAAGCACACCGTAGAGCCCGGCGAGGCGAAGTTCTATGGCCCCGCTATTGACATCAAGATGCTGGATGCCCTTGGACGAGGCTGGCAGGGTCCGACGATCCAGCTCGATTTCAACCTGCCCGAGCGTTTTGGCCTGGGCTATGTGGGTTCCGATGGTGAGGTGCACCAACCGGTTATGATTCACCGTACGGTCCTGGGATCCATGGAGCGATTCTTTGGTGGGCTGGTCGAGCATTATGCTGGAGCCTTCCCCACCTGGCTGGCGCCGACGCAGGTAGTTGTGCTTCCGATCACCGACGACCATGTT
>PXCI01000104.1 GCA_003566675.1 Clostridia bacterium | reverse complement strand
TTCGGGGCCAACATGACCACCCTGAACTATAGCCTGGCCCGGGCCCTCGCCCGGCAGCTGCGTCCCGGCGATGAAATCCTCATTACAGACCTGGACCACGAGGCAAACCGTGACCCATGGCTCGACCTGCGAGAACAGGGGGCGGTGGTCAGAAGCGTCGCCATGAATCTCCCCGAATGCACCCTGGACATGGATGATTTCCGGGCCAAGATCAACCGTCGCACCCGGATCATCGCCGTGAGCGGCGCCTCCAACTGCGTCGGCACCATACCTGACCTCGCCGCCATAAAGGAGCTCGCCGACGAGGTCGACGCCATCATGGTCGTTGATGCCGTTCATCTGGTCCCCCACAGGCTGATCGACGTTCACGCCCTCGGTTGCGACTTTCTGCTCTGCTCCGCCTACAAGTTCTTCGGCCCCCACGCAGGGGTCCTCTACGGGCGTCGCCAGAGTTTCGAAAGGCTGCAGACTTACAAGGTCCGTCCCCAGAGCGCCGAGGTGCCCAACCGGATCGAGACCGGCACCGCCAACTTCGAGGCCATCGCCAGCACCGCGGCCGCAGTAGACTTCATCGCCGGGGCCCAGTCGCCCGATGCAGGTCCTGACCTCCGAAGGGCCATCACGACCAGCATGGCGGCCATCACCGAGTACGAGGACCGCCTCAACCTGGTCCTGATGAGAGGTCTCGAGGCCATTTCCGGAGTGCGTCTTTATGGACCCGATGCAGGGGCCAAACGGACACCCACGGTGGCCTTCACCATGGAGGGCCACTCCCCCAGGGAGATCGCCAGCCATCTGGGCGAAAAGGGCATCTTCGTCTGGGACGGCGACTTCTACGCCACAACCGTGGTTGAGCGGCTGGGACTGGCCCCCACCGGCGGGGTGGTAAGGGTTGGCCAGGCCCCATACAGCACAGAAGAAGAGGTCAACCGCCTCCTGGAGGCCGTCGAAGACCTCAGGTAGCGTGTCACAGATCCTGTCCCGTTGTGACCGCATGTGAGCGGGGCTCCCCTCTGCCCGGAGCCCCCACCTCCTTGCTCAGCATCGATGAATCCCTTATGCTTCAACAAAGACAGTGTCACACTCGTTAGGAGGTGTCATGCCATGACAGATTTCTTCTCCAGCAACACCTGGAACACCATAACCATTTTCATTTTATTGGTACTGGCCATCTTCACCGGCGAGTTCGTCACCTTTGCCATGCTGGGGTTCATCCTGGTCAGTCTGTCCAACATCCACAGCGTCCTCAAGGAGATCTCCAGGAAGTTGGACGCAAAATAGCTGGGATACATCCATCTCCGTAAGAGGCAGCCACTGCCTTAGGCATGCGAGATGAGGGGGCCGCCAGATCCCAGGACACTCAATGCCTTCCAGGCATCGCTGCACCGGCCCGATTCAGAGGAAAAGACCCCACAAGGGGTGGTCCAGCGACGGCGCTTGCATCCGAATGGGGGCCCATGGGAATAGGCAGATTCACCTGGTTTTCTGTGGGCATGCCTCCCACTCCAACCTAAAATTTCCCCCCGAGCGGCACAAATGCCCAGACGATACGTCCCCATCCAGGTCCTTGCGCAGCTCAACCATATTGAGGATCGTGAATCCACACTCCACGTAGAATTCGAGGGCCCGAATGTTCGCAGGCATCACCGGTGCATAGATGCTGTTCTGACCTCGCTCCTGCAGGTGGACGCCGAGTGCCTCCATCATCTGTCGACCGTATCCCCTGCCTCGACGCTGTGAAGAGACGGCCATGTCCTCAAGCCAACAGACCCCTGCCTCTTTCCTCAGGCGGACAAACCCCACCGGCTGAGCTGAGTCAATGTATACCAGCAGTTCATTCTCTGATCGGTCCAACCAGCGCTGCAGGATACTCTCTGCCTCCTCCGCTTCCATTGGATCTTCCCGTCCAGCAAGGCTGCGGTGATGCTCAAAAAACTCCCGGATCATGCTGATCAAGGGCTCCCTGTCCCCCCGGGCATACGCTCTGAAGTCTCCCATGGCACTCCTCCTCGGGTTACCTACTCAAACCTACCCAGTAGTCGCTACTGCCCGTAGTGGTGCCCCCAGAGCTACGCCGGGTCACAAGGGCCCCGACCAGCCAGGATCCAGTCTCCTTCTGACGGCCTCGATCACCGGACGATAGACGGCAGGGAAGGGCAGCAAAACCAGTTCCGCTCCCGTCACCCAGCGCCAGGGAGGGCACTGGGGAGGCGCACCTACGATGTCGCTCCAGTAGACAGATACCCTCCATCGAAGGTGGCTGAACGAGTGATCCAGGACCCCCAATTGCTCACCCAGGGACACCTGTTCTGCACAGAGGACACCGGGTATTACGGTAGCGAACTCCCACAGGCCGCCAAGAAGGCCCCCACGGGGCCTCTTGCGCACCAGGCAGCGCTTCCCGCGAATGACCACTGCGACCGTCACTTCCTCTAAAGGTCGAGATTTCTGCCTCTTCCTCGGGGGAATGGCATGGATCCGACCCCTCTTGTGGGCAAGGCAGAAGGGCTCAAGGGGACAGTCCCCACAGGAGGGATTGCGCGGTGTACAGAGGGAAGCCCCGAGATCCATGAGGGCCTGGTTGAAGTCACCGGGCCCGCGGGGATCCAGCATGTCGTCCGCGCGACATCTGATCCCTTTCTTGCCCGGTGCTTTCCGCGGATCCCCTTCCAGGCAGAACACTCGGCTGACGACGCGACTGACGTTGCCGTCGACCGCGGCCAGGCGAATGCCGTAGGCGATGCTCAACACGGCCGCCGCGGTGTAGGGTCCCACTCCCGAAAGGCTCCTGAACGTCCCGGGATCCGAGGGAACCTGCCCTCCATGTCGAGCCTGCACCTCCTGAACGGCGGCCAGGAAACGCCTGGCCCGGGCGTAGTAACCCAGACCCTCCCAGAGCTTCAGCACATCCTCCTCACTCGCGGCAGCGAGGGCCGCCAACGTCGGATACGCCTCGAGAAACCGGGCATAGTATGGGATCACGGTCTCCACCTGGGTCTGTTGGAGCATGACCTCCGACAGCCAGATCCGGTAAGGGTCCCCCTCCCGCCGCCAGGGAAGATCCCGTGCATGCTCATCATACCAGGACAACAAAGACTCCCTGATCGGCTCGAAGATCTCGCAGTGGCTGCCTTCTCTCACCGTTCCTCTGCACATCCCAACCATGGACTTACATCTCAACGCCTCGCCCTTCTATCACCACCTTACCCCAGAGACCACGGATTACACCATCTGCAAACACTGCAGTCAGCGATTGCATCGGGGCACATGATCCCGGAATCACCCGCCAATCGGCAAGCCTTGGCCTGCCTGTTGGGCCCCGGGGATCGAAGCGGATACACCGAATGATGTGCCCAGATCATTCGATCCTCAACGAAAATGGCCCTCCAATCACTGATTATTGTCGCCAGGAAACCTGCTATTGTGCGTCTTTCAGCGAATGCTATAATATTGTGCCGTCATATTGTTCATCTCACACGTCCGAAGGGAGGATTCGAGACCGAACCCAAAAAGAACGGTATTCTTGAACGATGATTCCATCTTACCAGGCACCGGACCAACGTAAAAACTGAGGTGATCGCAGGCCTGGTGACCTTCATGACCATGACATACGTGGTGGCTGTCAATCCGATCATCCTGTCGGCCGCTGGAATGCCGGCAAAACCCCTCACTGTCATGACCATCCTGGTGGCAGCCGTGTTCACCCTTTGCATGGCCTTTTATACCAATCGGCCCTTCGCCCTGGCACCTGCCATGGGAAGCAATGCCTTTTTCGCCTACGCCATCGTCGCTGCTGGAATGGCGACATGGGAGCAGGCCCTGGGTATGGTGTTCATCTCCGCCGTCGCGTTCATTGTGTTGACCCTTCTTGGGCTCAGGAAAGCGATCACCAACCTGGTACCGACCAGCATCAAGGTGTCAATCGGTACAGCCGTCGGCCTCTTCATCGCGGAACTGGGCTTCAGCAATGCCGGACTCACCCAGGCGGGCAATGGCCTGCTGACAAGGCCCTTCCGGCATGCTGGCGATCGTGGACTTCTTTATCATCGCGACGTTCATGGCCCTGAGGATCAAGGGTACTCTTCTGTGGGGCATTCTTCTGACCACCGTCATCGGCATCCCCATGGGCATTACCGAGCTACCGGATGCGATCTGGTCCCGGCCGGCGTCGATAATGCGCAGGATCCTGACCAAGCCCATCGACGGGGCGCCTTCATCTAGGGCCACTCCCCCACCCTGACCGACCGGGCCCTGTCCGCCTACCTGTGTGCAGGCCCCGAAAGCGACCATGAGGTTCGCGTCGGGGCGGAGGCCCGGGAGAAGATGCGCCTGGGGATGACCTTCGACGCCCGCGAAAACTCCATGTCGCGGAACCTGGATCCGCTCATCCCAGCAATCCGTGACTTCAACGCTCCGCCCAACCTGACGTTCTGCACCGATGACAGGGAGCCTGCAGAACTGCTCTACGAGGGACATATCAATCACGTGGTGCGCAGAGCCATCGAGGAGGGCTCGATTCCGACCCGGGTGCTCACCTACCAGACGGCGGACTCCCTATTTGCCCGTTTCGAGGTGGAAGATCTGCCCGTCCGGGGGGGTGAGGTGGATATCTCCGGACAAGAGGGACTCCGGCTCGTAGCCGTGTTCAACCGCCACGGCGCCCCGGAGAATCGGTTCGTGGGGATCATCAGAGACTTCGGTCTTGAGAGGGGAGCCATCGGAAGCACCATATCCCACGACTGTCACAACCTGACCGTTGTGGCCTCGGACCCCATCGATGCGGCCCTAGCCTGCAATACCCTGCGGGAGTGTGGCGGTGGGATTGTGTGCACCCGGGATGGCGAGGTTCTTGATCTCGTGCAGCTGCCGATCGCAGGCCTGATGTCCCCCCTTGCAGCGGAAGAGTTGGCCCCTCGCACCTCTCATCTCAAGGACACGATTCGCGAGATGGGCATACCGGGCGAGGATCCCCTGTTGCGGATTGCCACGCTGACGCTGGCAGTGATACCAGAGGCCAAGATAACAGACCAGGGGCTGGTCGCAGTCAATGAACAGAAACTTGTTCCCCTATTTCCCAAGTGAGCGTCCGGCCCGGGAGGAAAACTCCCGGGCCCTCAATCCCTCACGGGGGCGAAATCCCCGTCATGGTCAGTGTGCGACGCTCATCACCGGACGCGAAGGTCCCTAGCACCAGGGAGAAGTCGCCCTCCGGTAGCTGATCCCATTCCAGGTCAACCCACCAGGTCCCGGCGGCCAGAGGCCAGATGCCGTCATCGGACGGGAACATGTCCGTCCACAGAAGCCTGCTGGGCCGAGCAGGGTCTCCCTCATCATCATCGGACCACATCGCCGCAGCCAGAAGCGAATGCAGAGACATCTCCAGATCCTGACCGGAAACACGCAGTACGATCAAGGTCCGCATCGTCCCCTCGGGAGTCCTCCGGACCCAGACGGGATCGGCCAGCACTCTCGCCTGGCCCCTTCCAGGTGCCGGGGAACGGGGCATGGCGATCATCGCTGACGCGGGCGAGAACTGGAGATCGGGCCGTTCCAGAAAGCTGCCATGCTCCAGGTAGTACAGCAAAAAGGGCGTTGGGGCAACGCGCCATCCTTCGTCGTCATCTCCCCATACACAGAGGATCTGATTCTCCCAGTCGGTCTCCGCGACCGCCAGCCCCTCACTGATCCGAGCCACGAGCACCCGGGCCGAGGCTCCGGGAAACTTGAACTCGGTGTGGGCAATACTAGGATCAAGATAACCGGCAAGGGCATGGAGCTCTCCCCCGCGCAGTTGGTACTCATCATCCATGAGTTCCATCACACGTTCCCAGTCATCCTGCCGTCGGGAGGTCTGGAAGGTGTGGGCCGCCTGGGTATGCTCGGGCTGGGGAGTGAACGTCACCCACACGGTCCCGATGATGAGCACCCCCAAAATCAACGCAGGCAACCACCGGCGAAACAAACCCGAAAGGCCACGGGAAACGGTCGTATCCCTGGGTTTGGATTTTTCGTCTGTCAACTCTAGACCCCCTAACACTGAATGCATCCTTCGCCAATCAGAGCATTTCCTCCTTCTCACTCCCGCTCCCCGTCTCGCATATAATACTTCTGAATTATGTCAATATCGAGACATGCCTGAAAGGATGAACGACATGTACGGGCGAAGAACACCGTCTGAGCGGGCCCCGGTACGTGGCGGTGAACACGATGACAAACTGTACTGCCCGCCCTGGCTGGAGCTGGCCATGGCGTACGTACCCTACCAGCCCATGCACCCGAAGAAGATGTCTCCGGAAGACGCGTTAAAGCATGGAACGCTTTATCCAGCTCTCTACCGGCCCCTTGACCACTACGAGTACGACAGGCACCACCACAGGCACGATCACTGGCACCATCATGACTGGAGGAGGGGTGCCGATGCATAAAGTCGACCCCAAAAAATGCGAGATGCTGGCTGCCATCAGCGCCCTGGACTTTGCCGTCCTTGAGCTGACGCTGTACCTGGACACCCACCCCGATGATCGATCTGCCCTTAAACAACGCAACGACTGCATCAAAGAGATGGAGGCGCTCGTCTGCGACTACGAAGCCCTCTACGGCCCCCTCACCGACCGATCCTACGCCGAATACCCCTGGACCTGGATCGACGAACCCTGGCCCTGGGAGCTGCGTTGCGGAGGTGATGGATAGATGTGGATCTACACGAAGCGACTGCAGAAACCCGTTGAGGTGGATGGACATAATCCCAAGCTGGCGGAGTATATCCTGAGCCAGTTCGGCGGCCCCGATGGGGAGCTGTCGGCAGCCATCCGATACCTCACCCAACGATACACCATGCCCACAGGGTACACCAAGGCCCTGTTGACCGACGTGGGCACAGAGGAGTTGGCCCACTGGGAAATGATCGCAACCATGATCTACCAGCTGACCGACGGCCTTGATGCCGAAGCGTGGAAGCAACTGGACATGGCCAAGAAGTACGCTGAGCGAGGCCCTGCCGTCTTCCCCGCCGACTCAGAGGGCAATCCATGGACCGCCGCCTACATCCAGGCCCACGGAGAGGATCCGGTGGCGAACCTTCACGAGGACCTCGCGGCCGAGGCCAAGGCTCGGGCCACCTACGAAAATCTCCTCAGGTTGAGCACGGATCACAAGCTGAACAAGGGACTGGCCTTTTTGCGAGAACGGGAAGTGGTCCACTTCCAACGATTCGGAGAGGCCCTCGACCTGCTGCAGGAGGAAATGAAGGGCCGTAAGACCTTCTATTGATCACCCCGACCCTCGAACACCAGAGAGCGATAGACTCCAGTTCGAGGACCCCACAGGTGAGACCGTCCTTGGCCCATGATAGAATAGACGTAAATCCCTCTGAGGGGTGATCACATGCCGGATATTTCCATGGAGATCGTAAGCATAGACAAGCCCGAGGAGACCAACGTCATTGTAGGGCAATCTCACTTCATAAAGACCGTGGATGACCTGTACGAGGCTGCAGCCAACGCCGGCGGCGGCATACGATTCGGGCTGGCCTTCTGCGAAGCCTCAGGCCCGCGACTGGTCCGCCACGCTGGAAACGATGAAGATCTCACGGAACTGGCGCAGAAAAATGCCATGGCCATCGGTGCCGGGCACTGCTTCGTTCTATTCATGGAAGAAGGCTTCCCTATCAACATACTGAACAACATCAAGACAGTTCCCGAGGTGTGCAATATCTTTTGCGCCACTGCCAACCCCGTACAGGTACTCGTCGCCAAGACCGACCAGGGACGGGGCATCCTCGGAGTCATCGACGGCGAACCTCCCGTGGGCATCGAGGACGACGGGGACATACAGGCCAGGAAACAGTTCCTCCGCACCATCGGATACAAAGCATAACCCCCGAGGGAGGGGCTTCCCCTCCCTCTTCAACTCGCCCGTGCGAGGGCTTACCCGCGTCCTCAGGATCCATCCCTCTCGTAAACGACCTCCCCGCCGATCACCGTCATGTCTACATTGCAGCGGACCAGGTCGGCCGGGTCCAGCTCCAGAAGAGGTGCATCAACCAGGGCAAGGTCGCCCAGCTTACCCACCTCGATGGAGCCCCTGACATCCTCGGCATACTCCGCATAGGCCCCGTGTAGGGTGTAGCAGCGAATGGCCTCCATCAGCGTAATCCGTTCATCGGCCCCGAGAACCTGGCCCCTGCGGCTGGTCCGTTCGCACGCCGCCGCCAGGCCGGCGAGGGGGTCCGGGTGCGAGACCGGAGCATCCGAGCTCAGGACGGCGGGAACGCCCTCCCTGAGGAAGCTGCGGAAGGGGAACATGGAGGCCGCCCGCTCCTCCCCATAGTCGTTGACGTAGTTGTCGCCATAATCGGTGAGGAACACGGCCTGTCCGACGGGGATCACAGAGGCGGCCTTGATCCGGTGCCTCAGGTCAGAAAAGGCCATGGCACAGTGCTCAATCCGGTGCCTGGGCGCAGACGTGTAGT
>PXCI01000235.1 GCA_003566675.1 Clostridia bacterium | reverse complement strand
CCGGCTGAGTGGATTCACCAACATGGCCGCTACACTGAGGCGCCACGCATGGAAACCGGAGCGAGCCCTGGCTCTCGTAGGTCTGTAAAGGGCTGCAAAAATCGAATGAAGCACAAAGCCTTGGCACCCGTGTGCCCAATTCAAGTCGTGATGCGTAGCACAGCCCCATTTCATCCTTTGTATCTACATTATCGCAATATATATCTGATATAATCACGCTAACGGCGTATTACAGCCATAACTTTGCCGTAGCCGTGGCAGAACTATCCCGACAGGTGGATCATCCGCCACCGTTCAGACCCTCTACCGAACGGGTGGCCGCGCTGGTCACTGCCGACCCACAGGAACTCCCCTCTTACTCATTCACAAGGTGTGCTCATGATGCTGGCACCAGCGTTGTGGGTGACGAAATCTGTCGAGATGGTTTCGTCACCTGTCTGAACTGTCTTTGAAAAGGTGAATTCGAGTGTTCAGGGCCCATATGATCAGTGAATGCATCGGTATTACGGCCAGCCGACTGAAGAGCCTTGGTGGCAACAGGACATACACGCCTCGCTGCAGTAGAATGACCAACCAGTAGGTATTCAGAAGAGTGACTACGAGACCGGTGACGGCGACGGTTCCTACCAACCACCACATCGTGATGTTGCGTCTTCTGTGATGGAGGATGAGACCGGGAATGGCTCCCGCCATTGCCGCACTGATCGTGAATCCCGGGAAGAATGACCCCATCGGCGCGATCGCCACACCGATGAGGTCGGCGATCGCTCCCGCAATTCCCCCCGCGAGGGGCCCAAAAAGGACTCCCGCCAGGAAAAGTGGGATCTCTCCCAGGCTAAGGCGTATTCCAAGTGCGCCACCGATGGGTAACATGATCGAAAACCAGCGAGTTAACACAACACTTATTGTCACCAACAATGCCACGCGTACCATTTGTCGGGTGGACATAGAAAAACCCCTTTCCTTATGCTGCTGCCTCGGGCAAAAGTACACACAAGGATTAGGGTTATGGGTCTTGTGTGGCAGCGGATGCGATGCTGCATCGCAACCCAGTTTTCGTCCAGAGGCAACTTCCCATCCCCTGACACTTGACGCGCAGCACCTACTCTGCCTCATTTCTTATGTATAGACATTGTATCGTTGATCCAGTGAATATGAAAGACCAATCCGTTTTCGATTGTACTGGTCTATTATGGGATTCGCGAGACACCGTGCGTATCCTGAGATACTTACCATGTTAGTCGCCGTTGATTCTCGCCCTTATGGATGACATGCCTCCAGGTGTTGAGGCACTTCACGTCCGCAGCGGTGTCCTTGGATATTTGAGGAGTAGACATTCACCAACCTCCGTGCCAGGAGGTCTCCGCAAGAAGAAGTCCTGGAAGCGTCCTGGGGATAGTGGGTAGACTTCCATGGTCGCATCCAGGCCCCTCTTTGTTTGCGAGGCAGAACTGGCGGGTGGTGCCGCAGATCCCTGGTTCGGTCAACATAATCTGCCATCTGCATAAGATGCTAGGGAGAATCAGAACCGGAGGGGAGGACTTGTTGTAGTCATGAATGCACAGGTGGAGGCACTGAACAAGTACGGCAGTCAGTTGATGGACTGGCCCAATGTGGTGGGTGTTGGCAGAGGGCTAAAGTCTCGAGGGCGGCGTTGCACGGGCCAAGAGGCCGTAGTGGTACTCGTTAGTGAAAAGCTGCCAAAGGCACAGCTTTCGAAGTACGACCTGATCCCAAGACAGCTGGGTGAGGGTGTGATTACGGATGTTGTGGAAACTGGGTTTGTGCGTGCCCTACCTCTTAGCCAGGAGGAAGTGGCCGTGCGCCACGGCAAGCAGCGACCCGCCCCGGGGGGCGTGAGTGTGGGACATCTTGAGGTTACGGCCGGCACCCTGGGGTTGTTGGTCAAAGATGCCCATACAGGCAATGCTCTGATTCTATCCAATAGCCATGTGTTGGCGAATACAACCGATGGAAGGGATGGCCGAGCGAGAGTCAATGATCCCATCCTTCAGCCCGGTCCCTACGATGGAGGCGATGAGCGTGATGATGTCATCGGTCGCCTGAAACGGTTTGCGCCAATCCGGCCGCAGGTCGCAAGTGCAACCTGTCCCAGGGCCAAGGGAGTTGAGAATAGACTAAACATGCTGATGCAGATGTTGGTCCCAGACTACACTGTGCAATTCCGACGCGTCAACAGGGAAGACAATTTGGTGGATGCGGCCGTCGCAGAACCCCTGGATCCGGATATGGTGTCCTCCGAAATATTGGGCCTCGGGTCTGTAAAGGGTGTCCGAGATCCAGAGGTGGGCCTGCGGGTGACAAAAAGCGGACGTTCCAGTGGGATCAACCATGGCCAGATAACCGTCTTAGACGCATCAATCAAAGTTCATATGGGCGACGTGGGAGAGGTATTGTTCAAACAGCAGATCCTCACCGAACCAATGGCAAGTCCCGGAGACAGTGGATCGGTCCTTCTGGATGACAATGGCCTGGCGGTGGGATTACTAAGTGCAGGGTCCAGCAAGCTCAGTGTTGCTTCGCAGATGGACAACGTACTGCGATTGCTGGAGGTGACGATCTAATCCGTCTCTTTATGGGAGGTCACCTGTGGAAGTATAGAGTGGGGCTAATGGACGCACACTACGTGGTGATTCCTTCCATGAGGAGGCATGATGGTGAACATTGTGGAAATGCGTGCTTTTCCGAAGCGAAACATTCACACCCATCATCGGGTGATGCAGATGGAAGTGGATCTCGGTGAGCATGATGGCGTGTTGACCTCAGATCTTGAGGGGTTCTCTGGGCGACTTCTAGAGGAGTTCCCCTCGCTACGTGAGCACCACTGTTCTCGCGGTTACCCCGGGGGGCTCGTGGAGCGGCTGCGAGAGGGAACGCTTCTGGGACACGTTCTCGAGCATTTGATTCTTGAGATGCAGACCCTGACCGGGTGTGACGTGATATACGGTAAGACACGGAGGATCGCAGCATCGCTTTATCAGGTTGTCGTTGAGTACGAGTGCGAAGCGGTGGCCCGGGCCGCCTCACTGGAATCTGTCAGAATCCTCAACGCCTTGCTTGCTGGCAACAGCTGCGAAGGAGAGCGGGCTCTGGAGCGATTGGCAAAAATCAAGAGAGAGAAGGGCCTGGGGCCCAGCACTCGAGCCATCGTCGAGGCGGCCGAGCGTCGCGGGATTCCAGCGATGCGTCTCAATGAACGTAGCCTGGTTCAGCTGGGTTACGGAAAAGAGCAGAAGATGATACAGGCCACCATGACTGGAAACACGTCCTGCATTGGTGTCGACACAGCGGGAGACAAGGCCCTGTGCAAACAGCTTCTCGCTGATTGTGGCATTCCGGTGCCGGAGGGTTACGTAGTCCGTTCCTTCGAAGAGGCGGTGGAACGCGCACATGACCTGGGAGGCCCGTTGGCTATCAAGCCCAGGCGTGGCAACCAGGGGCGTGGGGTTAGCCTGAACCTGGAAGACGAGCAGAGCCTGGAGCTGGCTTACCGTTTTGCCCGTTTCATTGATGAGGAAGTCCTCGTTGAGCAGTTTATCATGGGGCAGCAATACCGGGTCCTTGTCACCGGAGATGAAGTGGTGGCAGCCAGTTTGCGAATTCCACCCTCGGTTACCGGCGATGGGATCCGTACGATTCGTGAGCTCGTGGAAGATCTCAACTCCGATCCGCATCGCGGCGAGGGGCACGAGTCGCCCCTGACCCGTGTACCCCTCGACGATATCACATCCCTGACCGTCAATCGCCAGGGCCTCAAGTTGGACTCGGTACCCGACGATGGAAAGGTAGTCCGGCTGAGGGATGGTGCCAACCTGAGCACCGGAGGGACCGCGGTGGATGTGACAGATTCGGTGCATGCATCTGCTGCTAACGTCTGCCGGAGAGCCGCTCGCATCGTTGGTCTCGATCTGGCAGGAGTAGATCTGGTCACCGAGGACATAAGTCAACCCTTTGTGGATCAAGCGGGGAGATCCGAAGGGGCCATCGTCGAAGTCAACGCGGCTCCTGGTCTGAGAATGCACCAGTTTCCCTCGGGGGGCAGGGCCCGGGATGTGGGACAGGCCATTGTGGATCACCTCTTCCCCCAGTGCCAGTCAGAGGGTAGGATTCCCATCGTTGCAATCACCGGAAGCAACGGTAAGACCACTACGACTCGCCTGTTAGAGCATCTTCTGAGCGGTGCAGGGTATAAGACGGGTATGATCACCAGTGATGGCATCTACATCGCCGGGGAAAATGTGGTCAAGGGCGATACCACGGGTCCCTGGAGTGCCACCGTTGTGCTTCGTGACCCCCAGGTGGAAGCCGCGGTGCTTGAGACGGCCAGGGGCGGGATCATCGCTGGAGGGCTGGCTTTTGATTATTGCGATGTAGCGGTTGTCACCAACATATCCTCCGATCATCTTGGCCAGGACGACGTTGAGACGCTGGATGATCTCATTGACGTCAAGTCCCTGGTCGTGGAGACGGTTCCGCGTTGGGGACGGACGGTGCTGAACGCAGATGATCCGCGGGTGATGGGGATGGCGGGGCGATCATTGGGAGAACCCATTCTGTTCAGTGTCGAAGACAAAAATCTCTCGCTGGTCAAGCACCTGAACGCTGGAGGGTCTGGGGTGTATGTCAGTGATGGTCGCCTGGTTTGGGCTCGGGGGAGGAAAGTCACCCCCCTAGTCCGGGTCTCTGATGTACCTCTGACTTTCGGTGGGCTCCTGGAACACAATGTACAGAATCTGGCTGCTGCCGCTGCTGCTGCGCTGGCAATGGGTATATCACCGACGACCATCAGTAAGGCGATGACAGATTTCCAGAAGAATCCGGGACGCTTTGAAGTCTTCAAGCTCGGTGAACGCACCGCCGTGGTCGACTACGGCCACAACGTCGTTGGCTATACCGTGACCCTGAGGGCCCTGAACCAGATGAGGGCAAGCCAGAGGCTTGGAGTGGTCGGGATTCCTGGAGATCGACGGGACAGTGACATCAAGGCGGCGGGTCGAGTCGCAGCGCGTTTTCTCGACCGGATCATTGTCAAGGAAGATCTCGAGACCCGGGGGCGGGAGCGAGGCGAGGTATCACAGCTTCTGTTGAACGGCATCATCCAGGCATCCTATTCGGAGGAGAAGGTGGACATCATCCTGGACGAAAAGGATGCGGTCTGTGCCGGTCTGGAGCAGCTGCCTCCCGGGGGCTGTCTTGTTGTTTTTTACGAAGATTACGATCGTATTATTGATGCCCTGCAATCATGGGCCGACCAACACAGCGTGGACTTGCAGCGCGTGAATGAAGTGGACCACAGCAGCACCCCGGCCATCATAGGACCTGAACGGGCAGCAGGAATGACGCCACAATGAGAGAAAGCGTGTAGTGTGAGATGATTCTGATGGTGCCGTCAAAGGAGCTGTGGATCTGTGTTCCGTTGCCCGGGTGCCCTGTCTGTTCGGGCCCTTGCCAAGATCAATCTCGGATTGGAAGTCACCGGTCTTGCTGGTGATGGGTATCACCTGATCCGTTCCATTCTCCAGGTCATCGATCTGGGCGATGATCTGACCTTCTTCTTTCGAGAGGACTGGCCGCCGGGCAGGGTGAACATCATCTGTGATGATCCGGGGGTCCCTTCCGAGGGGGCATCACATTACAATCTCATAGCCCGGGCAGCCCGGGCTATGAACCCACCCTTTGGCATCGAAGTGTTTCTGAATAAGGGGATACCGGTCGGCGCAGGCCTCGGTGGCGGAAGTTCAGATGCCGCGGCTACTCTGGCTGTGCTATCAAGGGCAATGCATGACCGTCATCCGGCTGAGATTGAAGGCATGGAAGAGATCGCCTTTCGTCTCGGTGCGGATGTGCCCTTTTTCTTGCGTGGAGGCACCCAGGAGGCATCAGGGCGTGGTGAGAGACTGCGCTCGATTCCCTTCCTCGGATCATACTGGGCGATCCTGTCGTGCCCTCCGGTTCGACTGAGCACCGCCGCGGTCTATGGAGCGTATGATCAGATGGAGGCGAAACCTCGCGGGGGCATGGCACCTGGGGCGATTATCAGGGGGTTGAGGCGGGGCGACCTTATGGGCACAGTGCCGGAAATTAGGAACCATCTGGAGCAGCCCGCTCTGACGTGTGAACCAAGACTGGTCCGATGCAGAGACCGATTTGCGCAAGCGACCGGAAAGCCGGTGCTGATGACGGGCAGTGGATCCAGTTTCTTCGCTCTTTACCAGGACGGCGAGGAAGCACGCCGCGCCTACCACAGACTCACCTGCGAGCCCTACCCCAATACCAAAGGAGTGCGCCTATTTCTCTGCCGGTTCCGCTGTGGTGGAGGATGGGACATCTCATCGGACGGAGGAGGATCGGTTGAACACAGAAGGTAAGCCAAACATAGAGGCTGTGATATTGGCCGGGGCTGTCAATGATGGCCCGCTAAAGGATATGTCTGGAGAAAAATACGAGGCACTGGTGCCCCTGGCGGGAAAGTGCATGGTCCAGTATGTCGTCGATGCCCTGCAAAAGGCTGAGACGATTGACGGTATCTCTGTGGTCGGGTTTCCCGAATTCAGGGAACGCCTGTCGTTGAAGGAAACCCGCCTGGTGCCTGCTGGCAAGACCTTTCTGGACAGTGTTCGGATGGGACTGGAGGTAAACTCGGCTGCGGAGCACCTGTTCTTCATCACCGGTGACGTTCCCATGATCACGGGTCCTGTGATTGACCGGTTCGTGCAGAGCTCTATCGAGGGTGAGGGCGAATTTTTTGTTCCGGTCGTGATGCGCGAGACCAGTGAGGCCCGGTTCCCTGGTGTGAGCCGAACCTACGTGAAGCTCAGGGACGGCGACGTCACCCTGGGGAACTGCTTTTTCGGTACAGAGCACAGCATAAGACGGGTTCTGCCTGAGCTGGAGAAAATGTATCATTATCGAAAGAGCCCACTGAGGATGGCCTCCACCCTTGGACCTGGCTTCATTGTGCGGCTGTTGACTCGCAGGGCCGGGATCGCTCATCTGGAGCAGATGTTCCAGCGAATCACCGGGGCTGAGGGCCACGCAGTGATCAGCCCTGACCCAGAGCTGGCGGCAGATGTAGACAAACCTGAGCAGTTGCTCACACTCGAACAGTTCTTGCGAGAAGAGGTGCCGCCCCAGGGCGGGGGTTTGCCATGAGGTATTATTGCGAATATTCTATAGATAGTGGAAGGTGAACGTTCGTTCTTTTCCGTCTTTTTCGCATATACCAGTCTTGATGATAAGGGGGCGAATGGGTGAAGGACAAGTGGTCTCGGCCTATGCGAATTGCCTGCATTGTGGACGCCCTGGTGAACCAACCTTACAGGGTGTTCAGCCTTGGCGATTTTGCTGACTATTTGAAAGTTGCCCGCTCAACGGTCTCAGAGGACGTTGCCATGGTCCGGGAGACCTTCGAAAGAACCACATCTGCAGTCGTTGAGACCCTGCCCGGCGCGAGCGGAGGCGTTCGTCTGAAGCCCCGCCCCTCGCCGGAGCAGATGCGATCCATCACCGAAACGCTCATCAGCGATCTGCAGGATCCGAACCGGATCCTGCCTGGGGGGTTTCTGTACATGACAGACATCATTTTTTCCCCCAGCTGGTCCGAAGTGATTGGTACGTATTTTTCGCATCTTTTTGGCACCCTGAAACCTGATTACGTGGTGACGATTGAGACCAAGGGGATTCCCCTCGCACTCATGACAGCTCGAGACCTGGATCGTCCCCTGGTCCTGATACGCCGCAATAGCCGTGTCACGGAGGGCAGCTCGGTGAGCATCAACTACGTCTCGGGTTCTTCGTCTCGCATCCAGACCATGTCCCTCCCCCGACGCGCTCTCTCACCGGGCAGTTCAGTCGTGGTTATTGATGATTTTATGCGAGGCGGTGGGACGGTAAAGGGAGCAAGAGACCTGCTGGCCGAATTTGAAGTCGAGGTCCTCGCGGTCGGAGTGGTTGCTGTTACCCGTTCTCCCAGGAATAAGCTGGTACAGGATTACGAGTCTCTGGCGGAGGTAACCTTCTCCTCGGGCGGACGCAATGTGGAGGTCCGTTCCACCGCCCACACCGTGTGAATTTGGCCCTCCTTTCAGGCAGGAGTTTACATGTCTACCATAGAATGGTAATAGTGACATGGCCCGAGGGGGGGGAGGATGGTGAATATCACCGAAGTTCGCATGCGTTGTACGGAAGCTGGGGGTCGCACCAGGGCCGTTGCGTCACTGACCTTTGATGAGTGTTTTGTGGTTCATGAGGTCAAGCTAGTAGAGGGCCGCGACCGAGAGATCTTTATGTCAATGCCGAGCAGGCGTCTTCCTGGAGGTGATCACCTGGATATTGCTCATCCGGTCACCTCGCAAACTCGCCAGTATATTCAGGAAGAGCTTATGCGGGTGTATGAGACCGCGGTGAACGAGGGGCGACGTGAGTATCGTACTGCTATGCAGCGACGGGCGGACTGAAATCAGGTGCGGGTGCGGGGTCCATTGAGGGCTCCGTGCTCGCTTGCAGACACCTTGCTTATCGGTGTCAAATAGGCTGGTTGGGAGAGGTGGGGGTATGATGTCAGGTTTTGCGGGGTTGATCCTGGCGGCGGGGCATGGTACGCGAATGAAGTCCGGGCTTTTGAAGGTTCTGCACCCAGTCATGGGTGTACCGATGGTGTCCTTGGTTGTGGATGCCCTTCGTGAGGCAGGGATTGACCGTCCCACGGTGGTGATCGGATACCAGGGAGAACGGGTGCGGACAACTCTTGGGGATGTTGCGGACTACGTTCGCCAGGAGGAACAGCGAGGAACCGGACATGCGGTGAGTGCTGCGTCTGAGCGTCTTGCTGATTGCCGCGATGTCCTGGTCGTAAACGGAGACGTTCCCCTAGTCACGACAGATATGCTGAGGCGGTTGATGCGCAGGCATCGCGACAGTGGTGCAGCAGCCACCCTGTTGACCGCAGTGATGGATGATCCGACGGGGCTTGGGCGAGTGGTGCGCGACGAAAATGGCGATTTTGTTAACATCGTGGAGGAAGCGGATGCCTCCCACGCCGAGGCTGCCATCACAGAGATCAATACCGCCATTGCCTGCTTCCGGGTCGAAGCTTTGCTGGAGGTTCTACCCCTGATCCGCCCGGACAATGTGCAGGGGGAGTACTACCTGCCAGATGTGTTCCCGCTTCTTCACGACAGGGGACGGACGGTGCAAACGGTCCAGGCTGCAGATACTCGCAGTGTATTGGGGGTCAACACCCGCCAGGAGCTGGCCGAGGTTACCGACATACTCCGGCACAGAATCATAGAAGCCGTGATGGATCGCGGGGTCACGGTGATGGATCCCAGCACAACGTGGATATATCCTGACGTTGAGGTCGGATGTGACACGGTGATCTACCCGTTCACCACCATCGAGACGGGTTGCCGTATTGGCTCCCAGTGCACCATCGGGCCCATGAGTCACCTCATCGACGCAAGGTTGGGCGACGACGTTTCGATCTGGTATTCCGTTGTCACGGAGAGCACCCTGGGTGATGGGGTTACTGTGGGTCCCTATGCGCATCTCAGGCCCGGCAATGAACTCGCTGATGGTGTCAAGGTGGGCAACTTTGCCGAGCTCAAGAATTCCAGGATCGAGAAGGGCACTAAGATTCCCCACCACTCCTACGTGGGCGACGCTGACATCGGTGAGGGTGTGAATGTGGGGGCAGGTACCATTACGGTGAACTACGATGGGCGGAATAAGCACCGTACGGTGATAGGTGACGGGGCTTTTATCGGGTGCAACAGCAACCTCATCGCGCCCCTTACCGTAGGCCGGGGGGGCCTGGTTGCAGCCGGCTCCACTATCAACAGGGATGTACCCCCCGACAGCCTGGCCGTGGCGCGTAACCGCCAGGAGAACAAGGAGGGCGCGGCTCGCCGGTACCTGCGCAGGGACTGAGGAAACGGGAGGAGTTGACGGCAGATGGTTGAGAGTCATGGTAGTCTGAAACTCTTTGCGGGTAATGCCAATCCACCCCTGACTGCAGCGATCAGCGAGGTGATGGGGGTGCCGTTGGCAGAGATGGTGGTGGATCGATTCAGTGACGGAGAGATCCGGGTCATGATTGATGAGAACGCTCGGGGCACCGATGCTTTCGTCATTCAACCGACGTGTGGCCCAGTCAATGATAGCCTGATGGAACTTCTGATCATCATCGATGCCCTTCGCCGGGCTTCTGCACGGCGCATTACGGCGGTTATACCGTATTATGGCTACGGGCGACAGGATCGAAAGACCCGGGGGCGAGAGCCGATCACCGCCAAGATGGTGGCCAACCTCATCACGACTGCCGGCGCCACCCGGGTATTGACCATTGATCTTCATGCAGGACAGATCCAGGGATTTTTTGATATACCCGTGGATCATCTCACGGGAGTCCCCACCCTCTCAGCATATTTTACCAACCTGGAGCTGGGAGGAGAGGAGGTCGTTGTGGTTGCCCCCGATGCCGGGGCAGTAGCCAGGGCCCGCGACATGGCTGGCCGCCTGGGAGCCAGGATTGCAATAGTGGACAAGTATCGCCCCCTGCCTGGGGTATCGGAAGTCATGAACATAATCGGAGACGTCAGCGATAAGACGGCGATCCTTGTGGATGAGATGATCGATACGGCGGGCACAATATGTGCGGCTGCCTGCGCTCTTGAACAGAAAGGTGCTCGTAGAGTTCTCGCAGGGGCGACCCACGGCATCCTGTCCCCACCGGCGGTCCAGCGGATCCTCGAGTCTCCCATCGAGGAGATGGTTCTCACTGATACCGTTCCCCTGGCGGGCGTAGTGATGGAGAGCCTACGGGTCCTTTCCGTTGCACCACTTCTGGGAAGGGCGATCGAGAGGATCCATGAGGACCGCTCTGTCAGTGAGTTGTTCGTTACTGGATGAGGTTTGACATGGGTTTCAACGGAGGTTAGGATAGGCTGGGACAATCGGTAAGGAGAGGGTAACTGATTATGAAAGACTCGGTCAGAATCGCAGCCAGTTTGAGAGAAACAGGGCACCCGGTGAGCTTGCGACAGGAGGGTTATGTCCCGGCCATGCTTTATGGTAGAGGCGTGGACAACGTTCCCCTCAAGGTAAGCAATCTGGAATTGACCCGGGTGATGGCAGCCGGTGGACAGCGAGGGCTGCTGGAGTTGGAAATTACGGATTTCGCGGAGGACCATCGAGTGGTAATGGTCCGAGAGATCCAGCGCGATCCGGTGGAACGAAACATCTTGCACGTAGATCTATACCAGGTGGATCTGAAGGAGACGCTCACCACGGATGTTCCCGTTCAACTCATCGGTGAGGAGCAGGCAACCAGTGGGATTGAGGTGCTGCAGCACGGAGTTCGCGAGCTGACGGTGCAGTGTCTGCCTGTCAATATACCCGAGAGGATAACGGTGGATATATCGGAACTCACCCTGGGAGACAGCGTCACCGTTGCAGACGTGGAGGTTCCAGGGGAGGTGGAGGTCCTAAACGATCCCACCGACATTATCGTCACGCTGGTGCAGCCTCGACTTGAGATTGAGGAGCCAGAAGAAGACGAGGACGAGGACATCCTCCTCGACGAGGACCGTGAACCGGAGCGCATCGGTGAGGAAGAGGAAGAGCCGGAGGACGAGCCTCGGTTCTGAGGAAGGTGAGCCTCGGTGCCTATCCAACTGGTGGTTGGTCTGGGTAACCCCGGGAAGCAGTACAGGGATACTCGGCACAATGTGGGTTTTGAGGTGGCCGAGCTTCTGGCTGTGGGCTCCTGGAAGAAGGGGTACAGCGGGCGATGGGCGGAGATGCGGGTTCGCGGTCGGTCTCTTCTGGTGCTCCGTCCTGGAACCTACATGAACCGGAGCGGCTTATCGGTGAGGCAGTGTGTCCACCGCCATCGGCTGACTCCGGCTGAAGTCATGGTGATCCACGATGATCTTGATTTGCCCCTTGGGCGGATCCGCCTGCGTCCTTTTGGGGGCAGCGGAGGACACAAGGGAGTGGAGTCTGTTGGCCTGGATCTCGGGAGTTTTGAGTTTCCTCGGCTGAGAGTTGGGATTGGCCGCCCTCTCGAGGGCCTTGCATCAGAAGACCACGTCCTATCCCGTTTTACTGAGGCTGAGACGGCAGTGTTGAAGGACGTCCTTCAACTTGCCGTGCGGGCCGTTGATTCTGCTGTCGCTTGCGGCATCGTGGTGGCCATGAACCGATTCAATGGGTGTGACCTTGCCCCGGAAGAGGGGTGAGGCCGCAAAAATCTGAGCGTTGAAGGGGCTCCGGCGTATCGCCCGAGCCCTGAAGGTGTTTCCGAATGGAGTGAGACGGAATCAAGACGGTATCCGATCTAAAAAATACAGGACGATTGCTGGATCTCTGGGAACGCCTCCCCGAATTTCTCACCGTCTCTGATCGCCTGAAGAAAGACAACGGTGCAAGTCTCCTTCACGGAGTGAGCAGAGGAATGGATGCCTTTTTGCTCGCAGCACTGTTCCGACGTTATAGAGGGTCGCTGCTGGTGATTTGTGACCGCATCAAAGAGGCGGGGAGGATGAGGGGAGATCTGGCAGCATGGCTGGAGGAGGATGAGCTCGCATTCTTCCCTTCCCTCGAGGTGCTGCCTCATCCACGCGCATTGCGCAACAGCGCACCTGTGGCCGAGCGGCTCAGCACTCTTCAGCGTCTCCTGGCGGGGACACCCGTTGTCGTTGTGGCGGCAGCGGAGGCACTGGAGCGGCACTTGCCACCACGGGAGGTCATGCAACGGGCTTTCTTCTCCCTGAAACAGGGGCAACGCTGCGATCGTGACGCCCTGCTCCGCAGGTTGATCGGCTTCGGATATCATCGTGAGGAGATGGTGGCCGAGCCCGGACAGATTGCCGTTCGTGGCGGAATCGTGGATGTCTTTGCTGCGTCGCTGCCGCTTCCGGTGAGAATCGAGTTTTTTGGAGATTATGTGGATTCTCTACGGATCTTCGATGCAGGTAGCCAGCGCTCTCTGGACACAGCTGACGAGGTCCAGCTGGGTCCTGCGGCAGAGACCTTCCCCGCAGCCGGAGACCTTGGGCCTAGCGACGGACTGGATCGCCTTGAAGCAGAGTTGACGGAGAGGACGCTTCGTCTCCGGGAGGACGGTAAGGGCAGGATTGCCGACTTGTTGGAGGAGCGGATCCGGGGTCAACTTGCCCATCTGCGCGGCGGATATCAATATGACAATTTTGACTTGTTTTTGCCCTATTTCTGTTCATCTATGGACACCGTTTTTGATTACCTCCCAGATGAAGCGGCCGTGGTGGTATGGGATCCTGCTGCGGTGACCCGGGAGGTACGGGACAGGGGTGTCCGAAAACTTGAGCGTCATCGACGCTTTGTTGCTGAGGGAACGGTGCTGCCGGGTCAGCTGGACCTTGTTGTGCCCTCCGAGAGGATGGATCCGCTGCCAGATCGACGGGCTCGACTGTATCTGTCCACGTTGCTCCAGCGTGTGAGAGGCGTCAGCCTTGATCACATTGCGGGCACCGGAAGTCGTCCCTCAGAGCCCTTCTATGGTCAGTGGGAGATGTTTCTTTCCGAGCTTCGCCGCTGGAGATCTGACGGGCGCCGAGTGGTCGTGACCATGTCGTCGGAGAACCGGGCCCTGCGGATGGCGGACACCCTGCGCGAGCGGGGATTTGAAACGGGTTCTGACCTGATCGTTGTGAATGCCCAGCTTTCGCAGGGCTTTGAAGTATACGGGCAGAACTTGATCCTTCTCACCGAGAGTGACGTCTTTGGGCGCCCGCACCAGGTCAAATATCAGGTTCCGCGAAAGCATCGGCGGAAGGTCGTCACCTATGAGGACCTGGTTGAGGGCGATTATGTTGTTCATCGGCATCATGGTATCGGCAAGTATCTCGGCCTGTCCTCGAAAGAGGTTCAGGGTGTCGAGCGGGATTACCTGGTAGTATCCTACGCCGAGGGTGACCGTCTTTACGTACCTGTGGACGCCATAGAACTGGTGCAGAAATATGTTGGCAAGGAAGGCAAGGCTCCCCGGATCTATCGGCTGGGCAGCGGCGAGTGGAACAAGGTCAAGCGAAGGGTCCGGAAGTCTCTGCGTGACATGGCCGAGGAACTTCTCAGGCTTTACTCTGCCCGGCGCGCTGTTCAGGGACATCGGTTCGGCCCGGACACTCCGTGGCAGATGGAGTTCGAAGATTCTTTCCCCTATGAGGAGACCCCCGATCAGTTGGAAACTACGGAGAAAATCAAGAGCGGGATGGAACAGGCGCATCCCATGGATCATCTGCTCTGCGGAGATGTTGGGTACGGCAAGACCGAGGTCGCACTGCGGGCTGCTTTCAAGGCCATGATGGATGGTAAGCAGGTTGCCTTCTTGGTGCCGACGACGATCCTCGCCCAGCAGCATTTCCAGACGGCACAGGAGCGCTTTTCCGACTGGCCAGTTGAGGTCGATGTTCTGAGCCGCTTTCGCTCTCGTCGCGAACAAGAGCAGATTAACACCGCTCTTCGTAGGGGGGAGTTGGATATGGTGGTGGGAACTCACCGGCTGTTGCAACAAGATGTGCAGTTTCGTGACCTGGGCCTGGTGATCGTTGATGAGGAACACCGCTTCGGGGTCGGGGACAAGGAGAGGCTGAAACAGCTGAAACAGACCGTGGATGTGCTGACCCTGACCGCCACTCCAATCCCGCGGACGCTGCATATGGCCCTCTCCGGTATCCGGGACATGGGCGTCATTGAGACCCCTCCGGAGGACCGCCTGCCTGTAGCCACCTATGTGCTGGAATACGACGGAGCTTTCGTGGGCGATGCCCTTCGGCGCGAGCTGGATCGAGGAGGGCAGGCTTTTTATGTACACAACCGGGTTCATAGCATTGACCGGGCGCGACAGCGCGTGGAGAAGCTGGTTCCCAATGCGAGGGTCGTGGTCGCCCACGGACAGATGCCTGAGCAGCGCCTCGAGACGGTGATGGATGATTTTGTGGAGGGCCGGTTTGACGTTCTTGTGTGCACCACCATCATCGAATCAGGGTTAGACATACCCAATGCAAATACTCTCATCGTTGAGAACGCGGATCACCTCGGCCTGGCCCAGCTCTACCAGCTGCGTGGACGGGTGGGGCGGTCCGATCGACTTGCCTATTGCTATCTGACATACCGTTCCGGAGAGGTTCTCGGGGCCCTGGCGGGCGAACGTCTGAGTGCCTTGAAGGAATTTACCGAACTGGGGTCGGGCTTCAGGTTGGCCAAGCGAGACCTGGAATTGCGCGGAGCGGGGAATGTCCTGGGGGCTGAGCAACACGGATTCATGATTGCGGTGGGCTTTGATCTTTATACGCAGATGTTGAAGGAAGAGGTCGATCAGTTGCGAGGAGAGCGCCGTAGGTCTCCCGTGCAGAGACCTGCCCTTGAGTTGAATGTTGATGCGTATTTGCCCGAGGAGTATGTGCCCAGCAGTGCGCAGCGCGTCGCCCTGTATCGTCGCGTAAGCGCTCTTGCGGATATGAGCGAAGTGCAGGACGTTACTGACGAGTTGATCGACCGATTTGGCGACCCTCCGCCCCCCGCGATCAACTTGTTGCGCCTGGCGACCCTGGGGCTCCTCGGCGCCGAGTGCGGCGTCATCAGTCTGACGCAACAGGCAGGATCGGTGACCATGGAGCTCCTCCCCGATGAGGGGGAGGGGGTTGACTGGCGAAACACAGCCCGGGACTTCGGTTTCAGGTGTTCTGTAACCAGGGGACGGAGCCAGAACAACCTGCGGGTGAATCTGCAACCTTCGCCGAAAGCTGCAAGGGAGTCGCTGCTGCCTCAGCTGGAGAAGATGCTGCGCCAGGTTCCCCCTGTGGCGGCTGACTGATTGTACCTGCAGTGGAATGTGAGTAATGGGCATGGTATGATCTGGTTGGTCGTTGAATGTCTGAGGGCAAGGGGCCCAGCGCAGTAGCGGCAGCGATGACCCGGCAGGAGTGTGCCGAACGGCCCTATCCATCCGGGAAGGGTGAGGCCCAGCAGCCTGGCTCAGCACTGCCACGATCACAAGGATTAGGTTGAAGCTGTGACCAGCATCCTGCGGGATGTGTCGAAGTCTTTTGAACGACTGAAGATCGGTCGTCACGAGCAGTAGCCGACAGATTCTTAGGGTGCTGGCTATAGCGAGCAGCAATAGAGGGCATCCTACCGTCTGATATCTCGGTACGCCACGCAGCTGCTCTGCCCATTGCGTTGATGATCAACCCCGGGGCGTTAACGAATAGGAAGTGTGTGGTGGGCGTACTATCAAGCGTAAAGATTGAGGCCGGGTGGTGATGTTGACGGGGATGCGCAGGGACAGTTTTCTCAGGGGTGCATTTATACTACTTATTGGCAGCCTGGCCAGCCGATTGCTGGGAGCGGTTTACCGCTTTATTCTTCCGTGGTTGATGGGCGGTGGGGACCAGGGAGCCTACGGTATGGCCCTGTTCGGAATGCCCTATTCCATATACTCTATAGCTCTGGTCATATCTACCATGGGAATCCCCCTGGCGATTTCCAAGCTTGTATCTGAGGCGACTGCCGTGGGATCTGTGCGCCAGGTGCGGAGGGTGTTTTTCGTTTCTTTGGGGTTGCTCGCCGCCATGGGGGCGGTCGTATCTACTATACTCTACTATCTCAGCCCCTTTCTGGCCAACCAGGTGTGGCAAAATCCCGATGCGTATTACAGTATGGTAGCCCTGGCGCCGGCCGTGTTCTTCGTCGCCATCATGTCAGCTTTTCGTGGACTCTTTCAGGGTCTCCAGGCCATGACACCCCATGCTATATCCCAGATCGTTGAGCAGATCTTCCGGGTCATCACCATGTTTGTGATGGTGATATTGCTGGTCCCCCGTGGCCTCGAATTTGCTGCTGCGGGAGCGACCTTTGGGGCAACCGTAGGTGCTTTTGTCGGCGTCCTGTACCTGGTCTGGGTCTATATGCGGCACCGCAACGAACTCTGGCGCTTCGAAGGACGGGACACTCTCGAGGTGAAAACAAGCACAACCGATATGATTCGCGACATCCTGATCTTTGCTGTTCCCATATCGATCAGCGGGATCATCATGCCGCTGATGAGGTTTGTTGATGCTGCTGTTGTGCCCTCACGCCTCATGGCTACTGGGTATTCGGTGATCACTGCGACCACCTCCTATGGATACCTGGAATCATACAGTATGCCGCTGGTAAATGTCCCCGCTGTCTTCAGCGCCGCTATTGCCATCAGCCTCGTCCCCTCGATCAGCTCATCACTGGCCCGGGGAGATCATCGCGGAATCCGGGAAAAAGCACTGGCCTCCCTTCGGTTAGCCTCGCTGATTGGAGTTCCCGCAGCCACGGGGCTCTTCATTTTGTCAACCGAGATCCCCTCATTTTTCTGGCGGGCCCCCGAGGCGGGCCCTGTTCTGGCTGCGGTCTCCGGGGTTGCAGTGTTTCTGACGCTGCAGCAGGTAACATCAGCGGCTCTGCAAGGCATGGGGCATCCGATTCTGCCCATGCGGAACCTGATGGTGGGGGCGGTGGTCAAATTTGTTCTGACCTGGGTTCTGGTTGGGATCCCCGTTCTCGGTGCTTCCGGGGCAGGGCTGGCGACGGTTGCAGGGTTCTTGATCGCAGCATCTTTGAACCTTCTGTCTTTGATGAACCGTATCGGTCGTTTCAGTGTAACCGCTCTTCTGTGGCGGGCTACGGTCGCATCTGCGGTAATGGGTGCGGGGGTCCGATTCACCTCGAGTGCCCTGAGTATCCGGGTGGGACTTCCCTTTGCCGTCATGGGCTCCGTCGTGGTGGGAGTGGTGCTGTATGGAGTCTTGATCCTGCTGCTGGGCGGCATTCGAAGTTCTGATCTGGAGATGATCCCCAGGATTGGCTCGCGTGTCGCAAATGTCTTGCGTGCCCTTAGGCTCCTGCGTGACTGAGGAAGAGGAGGTGAACGGTGATGGGTAAAACCCTAGTGATTCTTGGGTTGACGGCCTTGGATCCTGTCTACCTGCAATCCCGAGAAAAAAAGATCCTGCAGGGTGCCAGCCACGTGTTGGTGCCTTCCGATATTGCAGCGGAGGCCGTGGCGGTCTGCGGGGTTGATGCTCCCATCACGATCGCCGACGGAGATAAGCTGGACTGGTCGCGGGGTGAGTCGCTGGTGTACTGTTCACCGGGTGCCCCCATTCCCACGGACGCTGCAGCTGCTGCCTTGCAGCAGTGGGCAGTGGCAGAGGGAGCTGAGATCGAGGTCATTCAGGGGATGCCCATTGTGTCGGGTCTCGGCCGGCAGCTCCCGGAGGGCATGAGGGCTTTTGCCCCGGTGATCGGCCCCAACTCCATCAATGGAAGGGTCTGTTGTGTCGATGACCTGTGGGTGGAGGCCATCTGGTCTGCTGAGGATCTGGCCCGGATCGTCTCGTCACTTTGTATGCAGTATCCCCCTTCGCACCGACTCATGGTGTTGAATCCGGGCGCCGTGTCCGCCAGATGGCTGGTGCCGACGGCGGTGGCCACTTCTGCTGTCCGCACCCTTACCCTTGAGGACCTGGCAGGCGAGTTTGTCCCTGGCGATATGAGCCTTCTGTATGTTCCCCGGCTACACCTCGAGAGCAGCATCCGCGAGGAGCTTGTTGAGGCGGGACAGGCCTTTGCTGGATTGATGGGAGTTGTGCACCGACTGCGAGCGCCGGGCGGATGTCCCTGGGACCAGGAGCAAACCCATGCCAGCCTCAGGCCATTCTTGCTGGAGGAATGCCACGAGTTGATGGAAGCTTTTACGGGCGAGAGGCCGGATCGAATTCGGGACGAGCTGGGAGACGTTCTTCTGCAGGTTCTGCTTCATTCCATTATTGGGCGGGAGTCCGGCGATTTCACGGTTGGTGATGTTATGGCAGGTCTCTCCCAGAAGATGATCCAGCGGCATCCTCATGTTTTCTCCGGCACACGGGCGGATACGGCTGCGGATGTGGAGGCAAGCTGGGAAAGGATTAAGAAAGCACAACGCGAAAACGATGAGGAGAAGCAGGCCTCAGTGCTAGGCAGCATTCCTGCGGCCCTACCGGCCCTCCTACAGGCCGAAAAGGTTCAGAGTGTAGCATCACGGGTAGGTTTCGACTGGAAGGACATAGAGGGCCCTGTGGCCAAAATCCGCGAGGAGGTCGAGGAGTTTATCGCCGCAGATGACTTGTCTGAGAGGGGACGTGAGCTGGGGGATCTTCTATTCTCCCTGGTTAACCTTTCCCGGTTCCTCTCCTTATCCGCGGAGACGGAGCTTTTGGGAAGCATCGCTCGATTCCGACGTCGCTTCGAGGCGATCGAGAAAGGAGCCGAGAGACAAGGCCTGGAACTTGAAGACATGAGCCTGAAACAGATGGACCGCATCTGGGAACAGCATAAGGCTGGTGAATGAAGGAGAGGGACCGGATGGTGTAGAATGGAGTAGTATGGTAGAAGGTTTTCGATGCTGACGACTCGATGAAACCAATGCTCAGGGGGTGCTAACGTGTACAAGTCGGACTTGGTGGAGGCAATCGTAGAGAAATCGGGCCTGACGAAGAAGGATGCTGACAAAGCTCTTCAGGCTACCATAGAGTCTATCTCCGAGGCTCTATGTCGCAATGAGAAGGTGTCTTTGATTGGCTTCGGGACCTTTGAAACACGGTTCCGTAAGGAGCGCGAGGGGCGCAATCCGGCGACTCGCGAGCCCATGACTATTCCTGCCAGTCATGCTCCGGCCTTTCGAGCCAGCAAGACACTCAAAGACACGGTGAAGGAGCATCTTGCTGAAGAGTGAGCGGATAGCACTCTCAGTTGGACAATCTATCTCGAGTGAAAAGGAATCAGGGTTTTACCTGATTCCTTTTTATGGGGGGAATCTATTGTGTCAGATATGCGGTTGGATAAATTCCTCAAGGTGTCTCGCATCATCAAACGCAGGACGGTCGCAAAGGATGCCTGTGCCGGGGGAAGGGTGCGAGTTAACGGCACCTCTGCCAAGGCGGGGCGGCAGGTCTCTCCGGGCGACCGCATAGAGATCACCTTTGGCAACCGGATTCTAGAGGTGGAAGTGTTGGAGGTACGATCCCATGTGGCTGCGCGGCGGGCGGGTGAGCTTTATCGCGTGGTTCGGGAGGAGTTCTCGGAGCAGCAGGGATGATGAGCATTGGATTAACCCCTCGCCGTTAGGCTCACAATAGTTGCGAGGGAGTGATGAATATGAGAGCATCTTCTGCGATTCTGTCAGCATTATTGGTTCTGACTGCTGTCCTGACCCCATCCTGCCAGTTGTTTCAGCGCGACGAGGAGCTGGGGGAAGAACCGGAAGTCACACTCTACCTCACGGAGCAGCAGGAGACCGTGACCCTGAAGTTTGAAGAGTATCTTTATGGGGTGGTCGCTGCGGAGATGAGTCCGGGATGGCCCCTGGACGCTCTCGCAGCGCAGGCGATCCTCGCCCGCACCTTTGCCTGGCGGAAGCTGCAGACCGGTGGCGAGCAGGACAACTACGGCACCGATGTCTCTGATGATGTCAAGTCGTTTCAGGCCTACAACGCTGACGAGGTAAACGACCGTGTGGTCGAGGCAGTGGAGACAACCAGGGGACAGATCGTCACCTACCAGGGCGAACCCGCACTAACGTGGTTTCACGCTGCATCAGGAGGAATCACCTGTGACCCCGAGGAGGGGTTGGAGTACCCAGATGAAAAGCCCTACATTCCCAGTGTAGCTGAGCCCGAGGGGGCTGAACTGAGACCGTGGAGAGCGAGTTTCAGCGAGAGTGAGATTATCACGGCATTGGACGAATTGGGATACACTTTTGATGGGATCGAGGAGTTCATCGTTGGAGCCAGGGGACCGTCAGGTCGGGCGATTCGTTTCAGCATCAATGGGATCGCTGTGCCAGCAGCCTCCTTTCGCGTGACTCTCGATCCACGAGCCCTGAAATCTACCCTGATTAAGTCGATAGATGTGGGTGAGGACGGTTCGGTCTCCTTTGGCGGCAGGGGCTTTGGACACGGGGTCGGAATGTCCCAGGAAGGCGCACGAGTGCTGGCGGAAAGGGGCAGATCGTCCACCGACATCGTCAACTACTACTATCGCGACGTGAGTATAGAGCAAATCTGGGAGTAGTCATATATCTGCCCCTGATTTTCATAGCATGTACTAGCGGCGGTGCGGCTCGCCAGCCCCCGCGGGGAGGGGTACTATGGAGAATCGGGATCATCTGGGCAATGATGAGCGCAAGCATCAGATCGTTCTGAAGGATCGTGAAAGTGTTACTGCGACCGGGATTGTCGAGGTCGAAAGCTTTGATGATCGGGAGGTCGTTCTGCTGACCGACCTGGGGACCATGGTGTTGCGAGGTGAGGATCTGCATATTGAGCAAATCAACCTGGACTCTGGTGAGTTCATCTGCAGGGGATTGATAACCGGGGTTCAATATTCAGCAGGCACAGCGTCCTCTGGGCGCGGCAAGGAGGGTCTGTTGAAACGGCTGTTTCACTGACGAACGCTATGGTGCTCCCCCTCATATCATGTATGAATCCTGTGAAACGAGGGGGGCCCGCTGTCGTGGAATTCGAATCGGGCTTTTTTGTGGTCGCCGTAATGGTGGCGGTGGGGATGGTCTGTAGTTTTCTCTATGATCTTCTACGAGCGCTTCAGAAGCCTCTGCATCCACGGGGAACGGTAGCTTTCTTAGGTGATCTGCTATTTTGGCTCTTGGCGGCCTGCCTGGTCAGTGCAGCGGTCCTGCTAGTAGCTGGCGGAGAGCTGAGGCTGATCTTTGTCATGGGGGCCGTCTTGGGGGCCTTTCTGTATTTTGCTGGGTTGAGTCCCTGGCTGTTCCCTCCCATGTGCGCGGTGGTAATGGGGCTGCACCGAGCATTTGTCGGGGCGATTGAGCGAGTGCGGTATGTTCTCGGATTGCCGGTGCGAGGCGTTGAGGCGGCATTCAAGGTGATGGCAGGGGTCGTGGAACCGGTCACCGGTCGATTGTCTCTGGCGGGGCTGTTCAGCGGCACAGGGAAAAATGAGTAATCACGAGAAAAATGGCAACAGGGATAGGATTCCCTCGGCGATTCCCAGGGATAGGAGACCTGCTGCGATAATCCCTCCCGCCAGGGCCATCGAGGCCCGTACAGGGTCCATGCGCAACAAAGATGCGCATAGCGCTGCTGTCCATGGACCCGTGCCTGGAAGGGGCACGGCTATGAGCAGAAAGATCCCGAGATAACCGTATTGCTCAATTCTACCTCGGTGTCTTTGCGTCAGGCGAAACAGGCGTTCCCTGGTCCGAGGAAGGTACCTTCGACTCCACAGTAAAAACCGGCGCAACAATCCGTAAGAAGGAATGACGGTGGCTATACTTGAGGAAGTGCCAATGGCTAGGGCCCAAGCAGGCCGGAAGTCGTTAACGACTGCCATGGTCACACCTATGCGCACATCCCACACCGAGTACAGGATAACCTCTACCAGATGATCCAAGAATTGATGCATTGCCACCTCACTCCTATTTAGCCTGCCCAACCGATTATATAACATGGGCGGCTTATCTGACAGGGTAGAGTTGTCAGCGGGGATGGTGGTCATTCGGAAGGTCGGGGGAAGTACCATTCGGTGCTCACTTGCCCAGGTTGAATGTCACCACATTCGAGGATCACAGCCATCATGTCCTCGAGTAGAGCATTGAACCGGTCTTTCTGTTCCTTGGAAAGGGTCGATATGATCAGCAGGGACCTACCTTCCGAATCCTTGAGAAGCTGGGCCATCTCATGGTTCAGCGAGGTCATTTGCTCCGACGCTCGCTGGATTCTCACCTCGAGGTCAGCAGGTGGGTCTTCTCCAATGACATCTTGCAATAGGCCCAGGGCGAGCCACAATTTGCCGAAGTTTCCACCGGGCATGTCGCGGAGGGCAGACGTGCCCGTGAGGGCGCTCAGTCGATCGTCGTGATGCCCCAGGATCATCTCGAGGTAGCGGATTTCCACGCGGGTCTCCGCTATCGCTGCGGCCAGGTTTTCGGGTTCTGTGTACAGAAGAGCTGTCTCCAGTTTGAACATCTTTGCAGAGAAGAATTCCAGCCATCGATGCAGTTGGGTGGCGTGGTACTGTGCCTTGGCAATTCGCAGGTGAAGCCCGAACAGCAATATGAGCAATATCAGGGCGATGATCGCAAACCAGACCTGTTTCTTGCTCAACTCTCTCGTCTCTCCTTCCCGTGTTATTGTATCGGCGGTGAGCCCCGGGGCCTCAAGGGCTCATACCTCCAAAGCCATACGTGCAGCCGGCACTATGGGCCAATTTCATTGTGTCGATGTACTCAGGCAGCGGAGCTGATCGACAACCCATTGGACACCGCTAGAATCACAGGCGAGTTGTGAGGCATCCAGGGCGATGGCCAGTATTCTCAGATTCAGGCTGCCGGATGCATCGCAAAAGGCCTCCCGAGCAGTTTTGAAAGACTCGCCATATTGTTCCCTGCGTTTCAGAACTTCTGATTTAAGGAGCAGGAAAAGCGTCCGCTCTTCTTCGGTTGCCCGTTCCAGGATCTCACCGGTGATGCTCTGCTCCCACTGTTCGATCTCCTCAGGGACGTCATCGCTGGCAGCCAGGTGACACTGGGCGATCTCGTTCAGGGTGCTCACGGGGTTGGTCCCCGCGCTGCCCGCCAGGTCCAGGGCTGCCACGAGATGGGGCAAAGCCTGTTCTGGTCTTCCCTGCCGCCTGATGACAGTACCAAGCTTCGTAAGCAAACGCGTGAGACCTTTTCGGCGACCCGTCCCCTGCGCCTCTTTGACTGCTCTCAACAGGTACTTTTCGGCCTCTCCTAGGTCACCGGTCTTTGTGGCACACTCGGCGATTCTGCGCAGTACCTCTATAGGATCCTGGGCTTTGTGCTCCGATGTCATCAGTGCGATGCAGCGTTCGTAGATGGATCGCGCAGTCGGGTACTCTCCTATTTCCATGAGGGTATCACCGTAGTTGTGTAAGAGCTCCAGGGCAAAGGTTGGGGGGCTGCTGTATTCCGGCGCAATCTTCTCCCACGCAATAAAGAACCAGTGACTGGCTCGTTGGAGTCGGTCGCGTCTTCTTTCCACCAGGCCCATCGAGTGATAGATCTGAGCAATCAGGAGGGGATTGCCTCCCCTTTCCCGTATCTTGCTCACCTGTGAGTATAGATCCAGCGATCTATCAAGGTTATTCCGTCCGAATTCTATGTATGCTTCGGCCTCCAGGTGATCAACCCGGTACTGCCCACCATCATTCTCATCCTTGTCGTTGGCTTGTTGGAGGATGTCGAGGGCTAAATCAAACTTACCCTCTCGACAGAGGGATCTGGCGAGGCGGATCATCTCAGGTACCGGGATTCCATTTTCCATCACGTCCGGAACCAGCATTTCCAGCGAGACCCGCAATCGATCTGCCACATGCGTCAGCATTCTGATTGAGGGGCGCTTCACACCCTGTTCGACGGCTGCGAGGTGGCTGATCGAGTATTTCGGTGCCACGACTTCCTCGCGAGAAAGGTCTCGAGCTACACGAATGTTCTTCAACACGCGTCCCAGTGACATTTAGTGTTATTACTCCTCCTCGTAATCTTAATGGCCCCCATGCTTAAGGTGCTAAGAAAATATTTGGATAGTGGCACCCTGATTTCCTGCATTCGCTCCAGAAATTTTTCGTTTGGCCGCAACCTGTGTCAGAATCGAAAAAGCACTTGCGACACATTTCTTTCGCAGGAAGAAGGATAACCATGTATCCTTGTTGAATAGGACAATTGTGCTTGTGTAGATTATTTGTCCACATACTGTCCATAACTTGTGGATAACTGGTGAGCCGGGAGATACCCATGCGGATGGAAATCAGGGGCCTGGAGAGACTCAGCTTCCGGCAACGGCAGGTTGTTGCTCTCAAGGAAACGGGAAAAACAAATGACGATGTGGCCAAAAGACTCGGCGTCAGCGCGAGTACGGTGGCCACCCTGTTCAACCGTGCCCGTCGCAAAGGCTACGAAGTGGTTCTTGTGATTGAGGGGGATCCCCTGGATGTATTTGGTGACGACGGAGATGAGGAGGAGTTTGATGTTGAGGGGGAGGATTAGAATATGAGTCTGCGATCCCAAGGTAAGGTTCGGAGCTGGCTGTCCCGGGGGGTCGGTCTTATGCTCATCGTGTTGTCGCTGGCATCGTTTGTGTTGATGGCCCATGCGATTCTGCTGCGCTACCATGAAGTTGTTGATCTCAATGAACAGATTGCTGAGATTAACGACCAGCTGGCCCACGAAAAGCAGCGTCAGTCCGAGTTGACACAGCAGATCGAGCTTCTGTCGGAGCCTGCCTACATAGAATTGTTGGCCCGCGAACAGCTGGGACTGATTCGCGCTGATGACATTCCCTACGGTTGGGGTACTGTCGAAAGAGAGCCTTGATGAGAAGACACGTTGCGGGAGTATTCTCAGGGGATTCTTTTTTCATAATGTCTTCCTGCCTGCGAAGCAGCCTGTCCACATTTTCCCGTGGCCAAACCTTCAGTGAAATCCGTGGTGCCAGGGTCTGATCTCTCGCAATCCCCTTTTGTTGACATGGGGAGAAGGGGTATACTTGCGGGGAATCATGTTGATACTGCAAAGATGCATCATCCTGAGGTTGCGGCTTGTTGGCATTGTGAGGGGAGTATATCGTTGGCGCTGAATCCTAAGGGGAGACCAGCCAGACTTGTGAATCCTGCACAGGTGCTGGTCCTCGGTTTTCTCGCCGTTATCATAGTCGGTACGCTACTTTTGCTTCTGCCTGCCGCAACGGTGGAAGGCAATGATACAGGGTTTCTGACGGCCCTGTTCACGGCCACCTCTGCGGTGTGTGTGACCGGACTCATCGTGGTGGATACCGGCACTCATTGGACGACCTTTGGCCAGGTGGTTGTCCTCTTTTTGATACAGATCGGCGGTCTCGGCATAATGACCGTATCGACCACTGCCGCAATGGTGATCGGTCGAAAGGTGAACCTTCGGGAGCGGCTGGTCATCCGGGAGGCTATGGGCCATGTCACGTTGGAGGGCATGGTCAGACTGGTCCGCCTCATATTGATTGTCGCCGTGATCTTCGAGGGTATTGGGGCACTCATACTCACCCTTCACTGGTCCCGTGACTATCCGCTGGCACGAGCTGCCTTTCTGGGGGTGTTCCATTCCGTATCTGCCTTCAACAATGCCGGTTTCGACCTTTTCTCTGTCAGTCTCATACGTTACGTGAATGATCCCCTGACCAATATAACGGTCATGATCCTCATCGTATCTGGAGGCCTGGGGTTCGTGGTGATGGCGGAGATCTTTCGCCGCCTGCGGAGGGGTCGGAGTTACCGCTTCTCCCTTCACTCCAAGATCGTCCTGACGGCAAGTGTACTGCTGTGGGTCGGGGGAGCGGCATTTTTGCTTTCAGCAGAGGCAAGTAACCCCGCTACCATGGGACAGCTCAATTGGATGGGTAGGATTCTTTCATCGGTTTTCACGTCCGTGACGCCGAGAACTGCCGGTTTCAACACGCTTCCCACGGGTAGTCTCCGCCTGGCCTCTCTTCTAGTGATCATTGGCCTTATGTTCGTTGGAGGTTCTCCAGGTTCTACAGCTGGCGGGGTCAAGACCACCACCGTGTTTGTTTTGCTCGCCTCTGTTTACCATACGATCCGCAAACGCACGGAGGTGGAAGTATACGGGCGGCGTCTGGACCCTAAGTTGGTCATGAACGCACTGACGATCGTGGTCCTGGGGATCCTCCTGGTGTTTGTGGTCACCTTGCTCCTGCTGCTGTCGTCAGAGGGAGCAGAGTTCATGGACTGTCTGTTTGAAGCAACATCCGCCTTTGGAACCGTCGGGCTCTCCACAGGGATCACGTCCAGTCTTAACAGCCTGGGCCGCGCGGCCATTATTGTCACGATGTTTGTCGGCCGGCTGGGACCGCTGACGCTCACCATGGCCATGCGATTGACGGAGCAATCGGATCCCCGGTACCGTCACCCAAGAGAGGATATCATGATAGGATAGGTTCAAAGGAAAAGTAGTAGAGGAGGCATGGTGTGGGATGCCAAACGACAAGGAGTTCGTGGTAATAGGTCTCGGGCGTTTCGGTTCTAATGTGGCCGGTTCACTGTACCGCATGGGTTATAGTGTCCTGGGCATAGATTCTGACGAGACGAGGGTACAAAGGAATGTTGACCACTGCACCCACGTGGTCGAGGCGGATGCGACTGATGAGCACACCCTGCGTTCTCTGGGCGTTGGTGATTTCGAAGTGGGTATTGTGAGTATTGGAAACCATCTCGAGGCCAGCATTTTGGTGACGCTCCTGCTGAAGGAATTGGGTGTGTCCGAGGTGATTTCCAAGGCATCATCAGATATTCATGGAAAACTCCTTCGTCGCGTGGGAGCTGATCGGATTGTGTTTCCAGAGCGCGATATGGGGCTGCGCCTGGCAAATAGCCTGGCTCTGGATAACGTCGTCGACTATCTTGAGATAACCCCCGATGTCAGTATCGTGGAGATCACCACGACTCCTTCAATGCAGGGGAAGACTCTACGGCAGCTTGATGTGCGTGCCCGATTCGACGTCAACGTCCTGGCCATACGCAGTTCTGCGGAGCATGTAGAGGTTTCTCCGAGTCCAGATGACCCCATTAATGAGGGGGATATATTGATTGCTCTTGGTTCTAACGAGGCGGTGCGCAAGTGGCAGCATTTTCAGAACAAAGAGCGGTCATGAGGTATCGTGCTCTTACTGGGTCACTATTTCTGCATGGAACGCAGCCTGTTAGCCAATAAATCGTGAGTAGTGCGTGTTCTGTGGACATGTCACAAGGTCTGGAAGGATTGATTCGTTGACACTCTTCATCCTGCAGTAATATAATATTGGTGCTGTTCATACGGGTTTCAGTGCCCGATTATCCTTTATTCAGGAGGCATATCTGCGGTATGGGTGAGTCTATTGAGATTGGAAGCGTTGTGGAAGGCAAAGTGACTGGCATCACAAACTTCGGAGCGTTTGTTGAGCTGCCGAACGGGAAAACCGGATTGGTACACATCTCAGAAATCGCTGATGCTTATGTTCAGGATGTCAGTGAATATGTCGGAAACAACGATCAGATCAAAGTCAAGGTGCTATCGATCAGTGATAACGGAGAGAAGATCGGGCTATCACTAAGGCAGGCCAACCCAGGTCCGCCAGAGTTCTCTGGTCCTCAAGGTGGCGCGGGTGGCGGAGGCCGCGGAGGCCGTGGAGGCCGTGGCAGAGATGGCGGTGGCCACAGCCACCGAGGGTCCTTCGAGGATAAAATGCAGAAGTTCATGAAGGAGAGCGACGAGAAAATCAATGAGTTTCGTCGCAATCGGAACAATCGCCGTGGAGGTCGAGAGGTAAAGCGGTAGCGCGTCTGTTCTTGAGGCCGGGGGATAAGGCCGGGGTGTCGGAATCTGGTAGACGATGCGGACTTAAAATCCGCTGGGCATTCCTGCCCGTGAGGGTTCGAATCCCTCCCCCGGCACATGGTATCCCCGGGGCTCGGTTGAACGTGGGACGCTAAGTCGATATAATCATAAGCATTAGGCGGTGTAGCTCAGCGGTCCAGAGCACACGGCTCATACCCGTGGAGTCGCTGGTTCAAATCCAGCCACCGCTACCATACAGCCCGCTAGCTCAGTTGGCAGAGCACCTGACTCTTAATCAGGGTGTCTAGGGTTCGAATCCCTAGCGGGCTACACGACGAACCCCCATTCCTCCTTACAGAATGGGGGTTCTTCATTTGGGCAGGTATTTTCGATTTTAGGCGTAGTGTGCGAATAGTGTGCGAAATGCTGGGATCCTGGTTTGATTCCCATGAGCAGATTACGGAGTCGGCGTCAACTGTCACCGAACAATATGCCCTCAATCTTCTCTGCTGACTTCTGCTGCATGTCAGGCAATACATGCGAATAGGTGTCCAGAGTTAGCACGATACTTGCGTGTCCCAGCCGTTCGGATACAACCTTGGGGTTCTCTCCGGCTCCGAGCAACAGAGTGGCATGCGTATGCCGGAGATCATAGAAGCGAACATCGGGCAGCCCTACAGATCTCAGTAGAGGCTTGAAATGCCGTCTGACGATATTGCGATGGTTGAGTGGCTGACCGGTGTCGCTCGCAAATACGAGATCGTGATTCTCGTATTTCGATCCTGCAGCAAGCCTGATCTCTGCCTGCATTTTCCGGTGTTTCGTGAGCAGATCGATCACGGACGGGGGTAGGGATATTTGACGCTTGGCTCTGGGTGTCTTGGGGTTCGTGAAGCGCCATACGCCTCCTTTAAGGCGAGTGAGGGATCGCTGGACGCCGAGTTTTGCGTTTCTAAAGTCGATGTCCTTCCATTGAAGCGCCAGGATTTCCCCCGATCTCATGCCGGTGCTAATGGCGAGAACGAAAAGGGGGTACCAGGGAGTTTCTCTAGCAGCCTCAAGAAACCGATGGACTTCCGCTTCTGAGAGAGTCTTCATTTCCACTGCCTGACTCTTTGGAAGATCGGTGAGGTTGGCTGGGTTGTATCGAATCTTCTGCCATTTCACTGCCTGCTCCAGTGCCATTTTCAATACTCTATGGGCATATTTGACGGTCCTTGGGGACAGTCCCCTTCCTGTCATATCGTTGCAAGTCCTCTGGATCTCTGCTGGCTTAAGATTTGAGATAGGACGCTTGCCCAATTCCGGCCGTATGTAGAGATCAAGCATCTCTCTATAACTGGCAAGAGTGCGTTCGCGGACCCGTGGTTCAATGGATACAGTGAGCCATTCATCCAGGTGTGTGTCAAGAGATTCCCGTGAGGGTTCAACGAAGGTACCGAGATCCTTCTCTCTTTGCACTTTGGTCAAGTATCTCTGGGCATCCCTCTTCGTCCCATGGATGGTCTTGTTATGATAGAT